>NZ_CEEDMJ010000012.1:0-181047 GCF_979255925.1 Kineococcus sp. AC630 | reverse complement strand
ACCCTCCCGTGACCCACGGGGGCGATCGGCTGGGACCTCGCGGAGGATGTCGGGGTGGAGGAGGAACCGGTCGTCCTGGGGGCCGTCGGGATCCGGCGTGCGGTGGTGACCGCGGTCGGGGCCCTCGTCGTGGTCGGGGTGCTGGCTTGGTGGAACCCGTGGGGGGCCGCGGGGGTCTTCGGCTACGTCGGCGGCTACGTCGCTGTGGCCGCCCTCTGCGTCGTCTGGTCGGTGCTGGTCCACCGCGCCGACCGGGTCCGGTTGGAGGCGGAGGCCGTCGTCGTCGTCCGCCGGAGCGGGGAGACCTCCTACCCGTGGGCCGAGGTGCTCGAGGTGTCCTGGTCGACGACGACCTGGCCCTACGCCGGCAGCGGTCCGGTCCTGCGCCTGCGCGGCGGGGCCTACGACACCCCCGGGCCGAACGCGCCGGCGCAGATCGCGAGCCTGCCCGTCTTCGGGCGCGGTGCCGCGGAGACCAGGGGGCTGCTGCGGCGGGCCGCCGAGGCGCACGGTGTCCCCTACACGCCGAAGCTCCTCGAACTCATCACGACGGGGAAGCGGAGTCCCCGGCTCCCGGGGGAGCGGCGCGATGCCCGCGGCGGGTCCCTCTGAGCCGCGGGGGACCCGGGGCTCCAGAGGTGACCGCACGGCGATCGCGGACCAGGTGCCCCCAGCAGGATTCGAACCTGCGACACACGGTTTAGGAAACCGATGCTCTATCCCCTGAGCTATGGGGGCGCGGGGCAAGCCTACCGGGGGAGGGGCCGCGCGCTGCGGCGTGGTTCCGGGACCGCGCCCCACTGCGTCCGACCTCGTCGAACTACGACAGAGCGTCGTTGGAAACCTCCTGTGCTGCAAGCGAACGCAGAGGGCTCCCGGTGCCCCCGTGGTCACCGCTGCCCCGAACAGGTGCCTAGACTCAAGTCGTACAGAACAGCGACCGATGGCCTCACTGGTTGTCGGTAACGAGTCGACGGGGACTCCGGCACCAGGTCGATGTCGTCAACCGAGGAGTAACCGGAAATGCCCGCCACCCAGCTCCGCAACGACTCGCGCGCCACCCTTCGTGGTGACGTCCCCGCTCAGCGCCGCGCCCCCCGCCAGCAGGCCGCCGTCGCCGCCCTCGACGCCGCCCTCCAGGAGTCGGGCTGCATCCTGGTCTCGACCACCGTCGTCGAGACCGGCTGCACCATCGCCTTCTACGACGCACGCTCGCTCGGTCGCGCCGTCGACGTGATCGCCTCTGCGGCCACCGCGTCCGGCGACACCGCCCTCGCCGCCCGCGCCCGCCAGCAGGGGGCGGACGCGTGGAAGGTCACCGCGCAGCCGCAGACGTGGAACGCCGCCGAAGGCGACCCCCGCGCCTGCGACATCCGGTCCTCCACCAGCTGGCGCCTCGACATCCCGCTGAGCGACCTGGTCCCCAGCGCCGCCGCGCTGCTCGCCTAGACCTCGATCTCCGCGAGGACCGGCGGCACCTGCGCCGGCAGCTCGCGGGCGAGGAACCCGAGACGGCCCACCGAGCTGGCCAACCGGTCACCCGCGCGTCCGTGCAGGTGAGCGGCCCACACGGCCGCCTGGACCGGGTCCGCGCCCCGCGCGCACAACCCGGTGACGATCCCCGAGAGGACGTCACCGGACCCGGACACCCCGAGACCGGCACCGCCGGAGGCGTCGCGCCAGCACCGGCCGTCGGGAGCCGCGATCCACGACTCCCCGCCCCCGGCCGCCACCGCGCACCGGCTGCGACGGGCGAGCTCGACCGTCGCCCCGGCCACGTCCCGCTCCACCTCCTCGGGCTCGGCGTCCAGCACGATCGCCAGCTCCGACAGGTTCGGGGTCAGCACTGCGCCACCCTCCAGGTGGTGCAGGAAGGTGACGTCCGCGGTCACCGGCGCCAACCCCAGGGCGTCGAGGACGACGACGGTGCGCAGCCGGGGGACGAGTTGCGACAACAGCGACCGCACGTCCTCCTCGCCGATCGCCCCGACCCCCAGCAACGCCGCGTGGGCCCCTTCGACGAGCTCGGACAGCTCACCACCCTCGACCCCGCACGCCGGGTCGATCCCGCCCTCCGCCGTCTCGGGCAGGGGCAGCACCAGCGCCTCCGGGAGGGCGATCCCCATCGGGGCGGCCGTCGTCGTCGTCGTCGCGACCTGCAGCTTCCCCGCTCCGCACCGCAGGGCCGACTCCGCGGCCAGCAGGACCGCGCCCGGGGTCCGCGTGCTGCCACCGACCACGACCGTCCGGCCGCGGGACTCCTTCCCGGTACCGGGCGGCGGCAGCGGCCACTCGCGCAGGACCGCGGAGGTCACCGTCACAGCCCGGTCGGACACGTTGCTCATCAGGACCTCGGTTCGTCGTCGACATCGTCATCGGTCACCTTCACGTCCGCGACGGCCCGCGTGTCACCCGCCGCCCGCAGCTCCAGACCGCCGGGACCGGCCGCGTAGGAGGTCACCGAGCAGTTGGCCAGCGGGTTCTCCGCGTCGATCGCCAGCAGGCTGCGCTCGTCGAGACCCTCCAGCACCAGCCGGAAGTTCATGATCACCGCCTGGTGGGACACCAGGAGGACCCGCCGGCCCGGGTGCTCCTCGCGCAGCGAGGACAGGACGCTGCGGACCCGCAGCGCGACGTCGCACCAGCTCTCACCACCCGGCGGGCGGTAGTAGAACTTCCCGATCCGCTGCCTGCGGGCCGCCTCCTCGGGGAAGCGGGCCCGGACCCCGGCGCCGGTCAGCCCGTCCCACCAGCCGAGGTCGCGTTCCCGCAGCCGCTCGTCGGTCCGCGGGGTCGCCACGTCGTGGCCCGCCTCCCGCGCGGCGTCGACGATCGCGAGCGCCGTGCGGTGGGCCCGCTCGTAGGGCGAGCAGACCACGACCTCCGGCGGCGAGGGAGCCTCCGACGCCGTCGCCAGCCAGTGGCCGACGGCCTGGGCCTGGGCGCGACCGAGGGGGGAGAGCGGGACGTCGGCGTCCCGCTCGGCGATGTCCACCACCTCGGAGCGCGTCGCGTAGGCGTGCGCGTCGGCGAGGTTCCCCGTGGACTGCCCGTGACGGACGAGGACGAGTTCGGTGGGCCAGGGGCGGTCTGGAGCGATCACGGCTCCACCCTCACCCGCCCCGCGCCCCGCTGCCTCCCGAGGACGGCTCCGACCCCTCCGGTGGACGGGGATGACGGGAACGGGGCCGGGGATGACAAGGTGTGACCCACCCGCGGCGGTGATCGTCACCGTCACGGACCGGGCGAGGGGGTAGCCGTGACGAGGACGTGGCACCGCCTCATGACGCGGACGTCGCTGCAGCGACGGGTGTCCGTCATGGGGCTGTCGTTCCTCGTCGTCGTGCTCGTGCTGACGCTCGTCCTCGCGTGGAGCCTCATCGCCCCGGCCCTGCAGTCGGACGACCGCCCCGTGGAGAGCCCGTTCGAGGGCACCTTCCGCACCCGGGTCAGCGCTTTTCAGGACGACCTCGTCACCGCCCAGACGGCCCACCAGCTCTACGTCACCTCCGACACCGCGAGCTTCGCGCGCCGGACGGCTGACCGCGAGAGCGCGCTGGAGAAGTACGACCGCGACCGGGCCGTCCTCGTCGCCGACCTGCAGAACGAGCAGATGCCGACCCTGGGGGACGACGCGCCCCGGCAGCTCGCGGTCGTCCTGGACCAGGCGGCCCAGTGGCGTCAGGTGATCGACAAGCAGGCCGGGTTCAAGCAGGGCTCGGACGGGACGGCGCTCAGCAACTCGATCGTCAACGCACCGGCCGCCGCGGCGTTCTCCTCGCTCTACGACGACCTCGAGACGCTGCGCACCACGCTCGACGGTCGTCGCAACGCCGCGGTGAGCGAGTACCGGGGGGAGCGCAACCAGTTCCGCTACGTCCAGTTCCTCGTCGCCGCCATCGCCCTGCTCCTCGTGCCGCTGGCGCTGTACCTGGTGCGGCGCTGGGTGATCCACCCCCTCGGCTCGCTGTCCGAGCAGCTGGTGAAGGTGGGCGAGGGGGACCTGCAGACGCCCATCGCGCTGCCCGGCCCGCCCGAGCTCGCCGCCGTCGCCGCGTCCGCGGAGATGATGCGCAAGCGGATCCTCGACGAACTCGCCGACGCGGTCTCCGCCCGGGAGGCCCTCAAGCAGGGGCAGCCGCTGGTCGCCGAGGTCCGCGACCAGCTGAGCGCCCACGAACTGCCCGTCGTCGTCGGCTGGTCCTCCGCCGCCGCGTTGCGCCCGGCCGAGGGGCTGCTCGCCGGCGACTGGTACGACGTGCTGCCCCTGCCCGACGGCCGCTTCGCCGTCGTCGTCGCCGACGTCTCCGGTCACGGGGCGCGCGCCGGGATCGTCGCCATCCAGCTGAAGCGGCTGCTCGAGGCGGCCCTGCACCTCTCACCCGAACCCGACCTCGCGCTGGCCATGGCCGCACGCGTCTTCTCCGACGAGGCCGAGCGGTTCGCCAGCTGCGTCGTCGTGGTCGTCGACCCCGACTCCGGCACCGTCCGCTACGCCAACGCGGGGCACCCCGCGCCCCTGGTCCTGCGCCGCGACGACTCCGTCGACGGCGGGGTGCGCGTGGTCACCGAACTCGAACCCACCGGTCCGCTGCTGTCCTGGCTGCACCTGGACGTCCCCGGCAGCTGGCACACCGAGACGGCGTCCATGGCCCCGGGCTCGTTGCTCGTCGTCTTCACCGACGGCCTCACCGAGGCCCGGCCCACCGGCAGCACGGTGGAGCTCGGCATCGAAGGGGTCCTCGCGGCGTTGGGGGAGCTGCCGGAGCTGACCCCGCAGGCCCTCGTCGACGAGGCCCTCGACGTGGCCCGTCGCTACAGCGGCGGCCGGGCGCGCGACGACGTCACGCTGGTGGCGCTCTCCCGCGGGTCCGTGCTCACGTCCGCGGGTGTCCCGGCCATGCGCGACGGCACGCACGAGCCCCGCGCCTGAGCGGATCACGGCGTGCGGACGCCTATCGTTGGTCTGTGACACCTTCCCCCGCGATCGGCCCCGACTCGACACGTCGGCGCTGGTGGGCGGAGGCCGAGGTCCTCGGCGGCACGTCCGGTCTGCTGGACTGCCCCGTCGGCACCGACGCCGTGCTCGACCTCACCACCGCCCACCCCTCCGGACTCGCCCAGCTGCTCGCCGGCGGTCCCGCCCCGCTGTCCAGCCTGGTGCGCGAGGCCGGTGCCTTCGCCGAGGCCCGCCGCCGGGCCCGGACCACCCACCGCGTCGCCGGGGCGCTCCTCGCCCAGCGCGGCACCCGCTCGCTCGCCGTCGCCGTCGGCACGGTGGGGTGGTCGCTGGCGGGGGAGAGCAGCGCCGAGGAACTGGCCGAAGGGTCCGTCCCGGTCCTGCGCACCCCACGTCGCACGCCCGTCCTGCTGCGCCGCTGCACGGTGACCCCCTCGACGGAGGCCCTCGACGACTTCGTCGTCCAGCTGGTCCCCGAGGTGATCGTCAACCCCGTCCTCGTCCGCGTCGCCCGCGACGAGCTCGGCATCGCGCTCGACACCCGCCGCATCGCCTCCGCCGTCGGCGCGCACTGGGGCTTCGACCCCAACCCCGCCATGGACGAACTGCGCCGTCAGCTCGCGGGCACCACCGGGCTGCGGGTGGAGCGCCGGTTGGTGCTCGCCACCTTCGCGGACCCCGGCGCCGACCTGCTCGCCGACCTGCGCCGCCGTGGCGCCGTGGTGCGCGACCACCGGATCGTCTCGGCGCTCGCCGCCGGGCGGCCCGTCGCGCCCCCGGAGGACGACCCCCGGGCCGTCGTCGTCCCCGCCGACGAGATCGGCATCGCCCTCGACCCCGCCCAGCGGCGCGCCGTCGACGCGGTGCTCGCCGGCGGCGACCTGCGCCTGCACGCCCCGACGGGCACGGGGGCCACCCAGGTCGCGGCGGCCGTCATCGCCGCGACCGTCGCCGCGGGGGCGCGCGTGCTGCTCGTGGCCGACTCCGCCGCCGACCGTCGCGCGATCGACGAACGCCTGCGCGACAACGGCTTCGGACGGCTCGTGCTGCACCTCGTGGCCGACCTCGACCCCCGGGCCGGCGAGACCGACGCCCGCGACCAGGTCGCCGCCGCCCGCCGCGAGGTCGCGGCGCGCAACGCCACCGAGCGTCCCTCCGGTGCGCTGCCCGACGTCGCCGGCCCCGCCCGCGCGTTGGAGGACCACGCCCAGGCCATGCACCGTCCCCGCGCGCCGTGGGGGGTCAGCGTCCACGAGGCCATGGAGTCGCTCGTCGCTCTCGGCGAGCGCGACGTCCCGCCGACGACCTCCCGTCGGCTGCGGGGTGAGGACCTCGCCTCGTGCTCCCGCGAGGACGTGACGCGCTGGTCGAGCGTCCTCGAGGAGGCCGTCGACCTCGGCGCGTTCACCGTCGGGCCGGGCAGCACGCCCTGGGCCGGAGCCCGGCTGCGCAGCGACGAGACGGCCGCGCTGGCGCTGGCCCGCGTCGACGGGCTCGTCGGGATCCGGCTGCCCTCGGTGCGCGCCCTGCTCGCCACCGTCTGCGACGCCGCCGGTCTGCGGGGGGCGTCCTCGGTGTCCGAGGCGGCGGAACGCACCGACCTGCTCGACGGCGTCCGCACGACCATCGGCCGGTTCGGGCCCGAGATCTTCGCGCAGTCCCTGGGGGACGTCGCCGCGGCGACGGCGACGCCGCAGTGGCGACGCGAGCACGAGGTCCGCCTGGGGCTGCTGACCCGTTGGCGGTTGCGCCGGGCGGCCCGGGCCATGCTCCGGCCCGACGTGACCGCCGGGGACTGGGCGACGCTGCACGACTGGCTGCAGCAGGCCCGCAGCCAGCGGATGCGCTGGCAACGCGCGTGCGTGCGGGACAACCCGCCCTCGGTGCCGGCCGACCTGGACGCCCTGGTGGCGGCCGTCGACGGCCTCCGTCACGAGTTGGAGGCCCTCGCCGAGGTCCTGCCGCCCCGTTCCTGGGCCGAGCTCGGTGCGGACTCCCTCCTCGAGGTCCAGCTCCCCGAGCTGACGGCACTGCTGCGCCGCCTCGTCGCCGACGCCGCGGCCCTGGACACGCTGCCCCGGCGCACCGTGCTCCTCGAGGAACTCACCGCCGCGGGCTGGGGCGGGCTGCTCGAGGACCTCGAGGCGCGCTGGGCGGGACCCGGCAGCCTGCACCTGCCCTCCGAGGTGGAGGCGGCCTGGTGGGCCGGGATCCTCGACACGATCTCCATGACCGACCCGCTCGTCGGGACGGGGGAGGCGGGATCGCTGCGCCGGGCCCGCTACGAGCTGCAGCTCGCCGCCGTCGCCGGACGGGGCCTGCGTGCCGCCGCGGTGCGCTCCGCGCTCGACGCCCGCAGCACCTCCGACGACGAGGTCCTGCCGGTCACGGCGATGTCCGCGGCCGGGGTCGCCGCGCTGGCCGACCGCGTCGAGGAGACCGACCTGCTGGTCGTCCTCGGCGCCCAGGCCACCACCACGGCCGCCGTCCTGCCCGCGCTCTCCCGCGGTCGCCGGCTGCTCGTCGTCGGCGACCCCGCGCTGCCCGGTCCGGCCGACGTCCTCACGGCGTCGGAACGCCAGGACGAGCCGCAGGCCAGCAGCGCCAGCTTCTTCGCCGACACCGAGGGGTTGCTCCCCACCCTGCAGCTCGACCGCCAGCACGCCCTCCTCGACGACGGTCTCCTCCACGACGTCCCCGCGGGACTGGCTGCGGTGCAGGAGGTCTCGTTGCCCGGACCCGGGCTCGACGCCCGGGCCGTGGCCCGCACCTCGCACCGTCCGCCCGGTGCGCGCCGCGGTCCCGACGCGCTCGTGGACCTCGTCGCGGACCGGGCCCTCACCGCGCTGCGCGCCCACCCCGAGGAGTCCCTCGGGATCGTCGTCCCGGACGCGGCCGGTGCGGAACTCCTCGCCGACGCCGTCCGCCGCCGCGCCCTCGCCGAGGGACTCCCGCTGGCCGTCGGACGGGAGGCGCTGCTCGTCGCGACCCCGGCCCGCTGGGCGGGGGAGCGGCGCGACCACGTGCTCGTCGTCGCCGACGCCGTCCTCAACGGCGCGGGTCTCGGCGTGGCGGGCGACCCCGTCGCCGGCCGCGCGCAGGTCTGGATGGCGCTGACCCGTCCCCGGCTGCGCACCACCCTCGTGCTCGACGACTCCGGCTGGTCGGCCGAACAGGGCGCCGACGACGTCGCCACCCAGGCCCGTCGGATGCTCGCCCGCCTCGCGCTGTCCTGGGAGGAGTACCCCGAACCGCTCGAGCGTCCCGGCGCCTCGGCCCTCGTGCGCTCGCTCGCCGCGGCGTGCCGGGCCCTCGGGTTGCCCGTGGAGTGCGGGGTCGGGGCCTCCCGCCGGTTGGCGATGGTCGTGCGCGACCAGCGCGCCCGGGCCGGGGTGGGTCCGGGTCTCGTGGTCGAGGTCGACGACCCGGCGTGGGCCGCGGCCGGTCTGCTGGACCGCGAGGTCGACGGGCCGACGGAGTTCGAGCGTCGCGGGTGGCGCTACGTCCGGGTCCTGGAGTCCGACGTCTTCGCCGACGTCGACGCCGAGGCCGACCGGATCGCCCGGCTCTGGCGCGAGGCGCTCGCCGACACGGGACACGACCTGCCCTGGGTCGTCGACGTCACGGACCCGGGCGCGGAGTTCGACCTCGCCGCGGGTGTCGAGGACGTCGCGCGGGACGCGTCGTGACCCCGCGCGACGGCGAGCCCACCGGGTCCGTCGAGCCCACCGCACCCGAGGTGCCCGCGGAGCCGCGGGAGGCGCCGCTGGAGGACGAACGGTCCGGTGACGACCGCGACGAGGGCTGGGGCGAGCGGTCCGGCGGCGGTTTCGACGACGACTGGTACCTCTCGCAGCGCCCTCCGCACTGGGACTGACAGCACGCTCGTCGTTGCGCGAACGCACAGCGAGTGATCATCCACTCGCTGTCCGGCAGCTGTGGATGACTGCGCGCTCAACCAGAATGACTCTGGGTCGAAAGTTGGGATTCGACCGTCTCCGGGACTTCTGCGCAGCGCCCGCCTGCACCCATCATGGGCGCGGAACCTCGACCGGTGTCCCCCGGACGGGGGACGACCACGACACGTGGACGGTCCCTCGAGGGCGGCGGAAGGTGGAGGATGCAGCGCTCGTCGGCCACCCTCGTGGCCCCACGCCCGGCCCCCGTCCCCGCTGGCCGTCCCGCCGCCGGGGTGCCTGCCGGGGCCCTGGACGCGGCCGTCGTCGTGCTGGCCCTCTCCGTGGTCCTCACGGCCCTCCTCCTCGGGTCGCGCTCTCCGGCCCCCTGGCACGCGTCCGCCTTCTCCTCCGTGCTCGCCCTCGTCGTCCTGGCCGCGGAGTCCCGGTCGGTCACCCGCCGCACCTGCGGCGCCGACGTGCTGCCCGTCTCCTGGGGCTTCCTCGTCGCCCTCGTCGCCCTCGGGCCGTTGTCCCTCGCCCTGGCCGTCCGTGCCGTCCCCGCGCTGGTGCGCGACGTGCGCCAGGGCCGAGGACCACGGGCCCTCGTCACTGGGATCGCCACCTCCGTGGTCGGCGTCCTGGTCTGCCACCTCGTCATCGGCGGGCTGGTGGGAGTCGACACCGCCTCGGGGACCACGCTCCGATCGCCCGAGCAGTGGCCTGCCGTCCTCGCCGGCGGGGCCGCCGGACTCGCCGCGCAGGGCCTCGTCGGGCTGCTCGCCCGCCGGGTCCTCACCCGCCCTCCCCGCCGACCGCTGCGCACCGGCTCGGCCTCGGGCGCGCTGCTGTCGCTGGCCGTGATCGCCTCGGCTCCCGTGCTCGCCGTCAGCGCCGAGGGCGGGCCCTGGCTGCTGCTGCTCGTCTGCGTCCCCCTCGGCGTCCTGCTCGTCAGCGCGGTGCTCGCCCGGCGCCACGAACGACGCGCCGTGGTCGACGACCTCACCGGCCTGCCCAACCGCGAGGCCCTGCTCACCTCCACGGCCCGCGCGTTGCGTGGGGTCGGAGCCGGCGCCCGCGGCGGCCCGGGCCTGCTCGTCGTCGACCTCGACCACTTCAAGGACGTCAACGACACCCTCGGCCACCCCGTCGGCGACGCGCTGCTGCGCGAGGTCGCGGAACGCCTCGTCACCCTGGCCCCCTCCGATGCCGTCGTCGCCCGCCTCGGTGGCGACGAGTTCGGTCTGCTGGTCGTCGCCGCGGCCGACGCCGAGGTGCTCGCCGCGGCCGTCGTCGAGGACATGTCCCGGCCGCTGCGGGTGGGCGACCTGCAGGTCCTGCTCCCCGCGAGCGTCGGCGTCGCCTTGGCCCCCGAGCACGGGACGAACGCGCCTTCGCTGCTCAAGAGCGCCGACGTCGCGCTCTACCAGGCCAAGGAGGTCCGCGGCCGGTACCGCACCTACGCGGGCCGGCACGACGTCAACAGCATCGAGCGGCTGCGACTCCTCGGGGACCTCGGCCGCGCCGTCGACCGCGGTGAGCTCTACGTCCGCTACCAACCGCAGATCGACCCGCGCACCGGGGTCGTCGTCGGGGCCGAGGCCCTCGTCCGCTGGCAGCACCCCGAGCTCGGGGCCGTCGCCCCCGACCGGTTCATCCCCCTCGCCGAGCAGTCCGGTCTCGTCGCCGACGTGACCGCCGTCGTCCTCGACCAGGCGCTGGCCGACGTGGCGCGCTGGCGCGCCGCAGGGTTCAGCCCGACCGTGTCGGTCAACCTCTCCGCCCGGCTCCTCACCGATCACGACCTCCTCGCCCTCGTCGCGGGGGCGCTGCACCGCCACGGCGTCGACGCCTCCGCGCTCGTCCTCGAGGTCACCGAGACCGGGATCGTCTCCGACCCCGAACGGGCCGGGGCCGTGGTGCGCCGCCTGCGAGCGCTGGGCTGCGGTGTCGCCGTCGACGACTACGGCACCGGCCAGTGCTCGCTCACCTACCTGACCGACCTCGACGTCGACGAGCTGAAGATCGACCGCAGCTTCGTCACCGGGATGACCGTCGACCACGCCCGCGGCGTCATCGTGCGCTCGACGATCCTCATGGCCCGTGAGCTCGGCCTGCGCGTCGTCGCCGAAGGCGTCGCCGACGCCCCTACCCAGCAGGTCCTCGCCGACCTCGGCTGCCACGTCGCCCAGGGCGAGCACGTCGGCGACCCCATGTCGGCCGACGACGTCCTCCGGATGCTGCGCCGCCGGGTGCCCGAACCCGCCGGCGCCGTCGTCACCGCCCGCTCGCCGCTGGCCCTGGAGTCCTGAGCGGGCCCTCACGCGCCACGCACCGCGACGACCGTCCGACCCGCTGCCGCCGTCAACCGCGTCGCCGTCGCCGGCTCGACCGCGACCAGCACGCTGCTCCCCGTTCCCGGCGTCCCCGTCGAGGACCCGCCCAGCAGCCCGTCACCCGTCGAGGCGGTCGGCACCCGCAGCACCACCACGTCGCTCGCGATGCGCTCGGCCCCCGTCGCCGCACCCGTGACCGGGTCCTCGGTGCGGGCCAGGACGTCCACGTGCACCCCGGGCCCCAACCCGGCCAGCAGCGCCGGGTCGCCGACGTCCACGGTCACGGCCAGGGTCCCGACCGGCTGGGCGACCAGCAGCGAGGCCTGCGCGGTCCGGGTGTCGGTGAGCACCTCACCGGTGCGGACGGCGCTCGCGAGCACGGCCCCGGTCGCTGCCGACGGGGTGAGGAGCCCGCCGGGCAGGGTGTCCGCCGGTCGCTGCACGCTGCGGACGTCGGAGGGTCTGAGCAGCGCACCCACCGGTAGGTCCCGGGCGGCCACGAGGGCGGTGACCGTCGTGGGGGCGGGAGGAGCGAGGGTGGTGACGGCGATCCCGCCCGCCGCCGCGACGAGACCCGCGGCCAGCCACCGCCGGGTCAGGCGACGACGGCGGCGGGCGCGGGGCCCCTCGTCGCGCTCGGCGGGCGGGTCCGGCGTGGTGACGGCCGGGCGGAACGTGGTCGAGGGCATGGCCGGACGCTAGGTCCGCGCCCGGACGCGACAGGGCCCGCCGGCGGTCGGCTGTGGACGACGACCGCTGCGGCGGGCCTGTGGAGACCGCGGTGACTCAGGCGGCGGAGCTCGACCCGCTGCTAGAGCTGCCCGACGAGCTGCTGGTGCTGGAACTGCCGGTACCGGCGCTGGTGGAGCTCGTGCTGGTGGAGCTCGACGACGGCGTGCTCGAGCCGGTCGACTCCTTGGGCGTACTGCTGCTGGACGAGCTCTCCGAGGACGTGGACGAGCTCCGGGAGTCGTTGCGGTAGAAACCGGACCCCTTGAACACGATCCCGACGTTGTTGAACAGCTTCCGCAGTTGACCGGAGCACTCGGGGCAGACCGTCAGGGTGTCGTCGCTGAAGGACTGGCGGACCTCGAAGGAGTGTCCGCACGACTGGCAGGCGTAGGCGTAGGTGGGCACGCTGTCTCCGTAGCTCCTGGACCCCGGCTGGCACTCGGGGAGTTCGAGTGCCAATGGTACTCGGCGCGCGGGGCTCCCGTGGAGCTCAGCGCACGTCCCGCTCGTACCGGTCGACCAGCGGACCCGACGGCTGGAGCCGCAACCAGCCGTCGTCGGTGCCCGGAGCCGCCGCCCGCGCCGTCGCGGGGAGGCCGGCCCGGTCCGCGGCGACCGAGAGCACCGCGGCGTTCGCCGTCCCCACCCGCAGGACCTCCTCCTCGCGCCGGACCCCTGCGGGGGCGCCACCCTCGACGACGGCGACCCGCACACCGCGAGCTCGCAACGCCTCCGTCCACCGCCCCAGCAGCACCGACTCGTCGGGGTCGGTGAAGGGACCGGCGCTCACGAGCACGACGCTGCGCGAAGCCGCGCCCGCCGCCGCGAGGTCGTCGCGCACCCGGGTCAGGGCGTGGGCGTCAGCGCCGCGGATCGTGCCCGCCCGCGTGGCCACGCTCACGAAGCGCGTCCCCGCCACGTCGACGGCGGTGGCGGGTGGTCCCGTCGAGGAGAGCCCGCTCGCCGCCGGCGTCCCGACCTCACCGTCACCGGCGATCCAGGTCCAGGACACCGTCGGCGGCAGGCTCCGAGCCAGCACGGCCCGCACGAGGTCGACGTCCTGGGCCGTCCCGGGGGCGGCCGCCGAGCCGACGACGTCACCGGCGAGCAGGATCCGTTGCGCGCCGCCGGCGACCACACGGCGGAGTTCGCCCGCGAGGTGCTCCGCGGAGGAGGGACGGGCGGCGCTCACCGACGTGCCCGAGACCACCGCGACCCGGGCGGTCCGGAGGCCCGTGGCCGCCAGCGGTCCGAGCGCCGGGTCCGGTGCGCCCGATCCGGTGGTGGCGGCCGGCGGCACCGTGGCCTGCAGGGCCGCGACGTCGAGCGATCCCGCCCGGCGCGCGGCCACCGAGGTCTGGGCGAGGTAGATCCGTTCCAGGGCGACCGAGCGGGCTCCCGGGACCGGGACGCGCACGGTCCGCCAGCCGGTGAAGTCCACGCGGGAGGCGAAGGTGACCGGGCGGAGCGCACCGTCGACGACGAGCTGCCCGCGCAGCCAGCCGCCCTGCCCGTCCCCCCTGACCTGCAGGACGACCTCGCGGCCGCCGCTCGGCAGCGGCAGCGGGGTCCGCGCCACCAGGGCCGCCGTGCTCGTGCCCGCCGGCTGTCCGGTGAAGTCGTAGTCCAGGCGCAGCGCCGCCGCGACGCCCGGGAGGTCGGAGACGTCGACCCGGCGGAGCGAGGCGGTCGCCCGGGTCGCGTTCGTCGTCCAGCCCGCGGGGTCGTCGAGCGCGTCCAGGAGGACGGGACGGGTGCCGACCCCGACCGTCGCGGTCGAGGTGAGCCCCGCGGCGCTCAGCCGCAGGTCGACGCTCGTGGGGCCGGCGGCCAGGGCCGTCAGCCGCAGTCGACCGTCGGGGAGGGGGTCGGCCCGCAGCGCGGCGGGGTCGGTGGCGACGGTGACGTCGGTGGCGCTGAGCGGTGCCGAGCGGCCTTCCGCGTCGCGGCCCACGAGGGTCACGTCGGCGACGGTCCCGGGGCCGTCGAGGACCGTCGGCGTCTCGAGGTCCACCCGGCGCAGGGGGTTCAGGACCTCGACGTCGAGGGACCCGACCGCGCCGCCGAGGGAGGCGTGCAGGGAGGACAGGCCCGGTGCGGTGCCGCGGACCCGGGACCCCTCGACCGTGGCGACCGCGCCGTCCGTGCTGGACACGACCGGGGTCCCGGGGACGGGGGCGCCCGCGGAGTTCACCGGGACCGCCGCCACGAGACCGGTCAGGCCCGGGAAGAGGCGGGTCGGGGACCCGTTGCCGCGCAGCACGACCGACGTCGCGACGGGGGACGCCGCGGCCGGGACCAGACCGATGGCGTTCGCGACGGGACGCGCGGCGCCGTCGGAGGGGACGGCCACCTCGCTGACTCCCGCCTCGCCCGGTCGGCGGGCGACGAGCTGGGCGGAACCGCCGCCGTCGAGCATGACGGCACCGCGGGCGCCGGCCTGGACCATCCGCTGCGCGGTCTCGACGGCGGTCACCCCGCGCGAGCGGGAGGTGCCGCCGTCGATGGTCAGGAGCAGCAGGTCCCCGCCCGCGCTCCACCCGATCGCGGTCCGGGCGCGCAGGGCCGCCCAGGTCGGGTCCGTCGTGTCGATCGCCGCGACCGCCCCGTCGCGCACGAGTTCGAGGCGGGCGCCGAGGGCGAACCCGCGGGAGCCGGGGGTGAGCGCGTCGTCGCGGACCTGCAGGTCGGTCGTGGCGGGGGTGCCGAGCGCGGTCCCGGCCAGGGCGGTGGCGACCGTGCCGGTGGCGACGAGGACGAACCCGTCGCCCGGGACGGGCGTCGGGCCGGGGGGGCGGACCGCGCTGACCCGACCCGAGCGGACCTCCAGCTCGATCCCGGTGGGCGCGGTGAGGGCGCGGTCACCGCTGCCCCAGGCCGGGGTGAAGAGGGCGAGGGAGTCGGCCGGGACGGTGCGGGTCCCGAGCGCGGCCAGCGGGAAGCTCCGGCCGCCGAGCGACGCGCTTCCCTGGAGCAGGACCTGTCCGAGGCGGCCGACCCAGCCGCTCGCGCCGGCGTCGACGGCGACCGCGGTCTGCGGCTGGGCGTCGGCCTTGAGCGGGGTGCCGTCGAGGACCACGGGTCCGTCGGGCGTGCCGGTGCGGTCGATGTCGAAGAAGTCGCCGTTGACGGCGGCGACCGCGCCCGCGGCGGTGGCGAGGTCGGCGGGGGTCCGGGGGGAGGAGAGGTCCTGCTGGAGCAACCGCGGTGTCGTGGTGGAGCCCGCGCTCAGGCGCAGCAGGGAGCTGCGGACGGGGCCGGTGGCGTCGAGGGTCGTGCGGCGTTCGAGGCTCACCCCGGGGGCGATGCTCTGTTGCTCCGCCGAGACCTCGACGGGGTCGAGGGGGTCCGCGAGCGCCGGTGCGGCGGCCGCGGTGGTGAGCAGAGCCCCGAGGAGGGTGGTGCACACACCGAGGGCGACGTTGCGGAGGGCGCGCATCGCCTCACCGTAGTCGGGAGGTCACTCTCTGTGGTGCCAGTCGGCGAGCTTCCCGTACCGGCTGATCGCCTGCAGCCGTTCCTCCACCGCGGAACGTTCGGCGGTCGCGGTGACCACCAGCAGGTCGTCACCGCGACGCAGGACGGTGCGCGGCTGGGGCACGAAGGTCGCGCCGTCCCGCGCGACCAGGCTGACGTTGGCCCCGCGCGGCAGCCGCAGCTCGAACACCTCCACGCCGTGCAGCCGCGACGCCGGCCCGACCCGGACCTGCACCACGTCCGCGGACAGGGTGCCCAGCGGTGACACCTCGACGTCGAGGTCCTGCGTGGGGGTGGCGGAGATCAGCCCGAGCCGCCGGGCCAGGGGAGCCAGCGTCGGGGCCTGGACCAGGGTGAAGACGACCACCAGGACGAGCACGAGGTCGAACAGCCGCTCGGAGCCGGGGATGCCGGCGACCACGGGCACCGTCGCCAGCACGACCGGGACGGCCCCGCGCAGACCCGCCCAGGACAGGAACACCAGGTCCGGCCGGGGCATCCGGAACCCGACGAGGCTGACCAGGACCGACAGCGGGCGCGCGAACAGCGTCAGGACGAGCCCGACGAGCAGGGCGTCGACGAGAGCGCCCGGGAGCCGGGAGGGGCTGGCCAGCAGGCCGAGCATGACGAACAACCCGATCTGGGCCAGCCACCCGAAGGCCTCGGCGAAACCCCGGGTCGCGTGCCGGTGCGGGAGGCGCGCGTTGCCCAGCACCAGACCGCACAGGTAGGTGGCGAGGAACCCCGAGGCGTGCAGCACGTCGGCCACCGCGAAGGCCAGGACGGTGAGGGCCAGGACCGCGACGGGGTACAACCCGGAACTCGGCAACGCGGTGCGCCGCAACAACAACGCCCCCGCGGCCCCGATGCCGACCCCGAGCAGGGTGCCGAGGGCGAGTTCGAGGACCGCCTCGCTGGCGAAGAACCACCAGGCGTGCTCGGTGTGCCCGCCCGCGACCTCGGTCAGGGCCAGCACGGCGATGACGACGGGGGCGTCGTTGAGTCCCGACTCGGCCTCGAGCAACCCGGACAGCCTGCGCGGCAACGGCACCGTGCGCAGCACCGAGAACACCGCGGCCGCGTCGGTGGAGGACACGACGGCGCCGATGAGGAACGACACCGGCCAGGCCGTGTGCAGCAGCAGGTGCGCCCCGCAGCCGACGACCCCGATCGAGACGAGCGTCCCTCCCGTCGCCAGCACCCCGGCGGGGGCGATGACGCCGCGGATCGTCGACCACCGCGTCGTCAGTCCGCCTTCGGCCAGGATCAGGACGAGGGCCCCGTAGCCGAGGACCTGGGCGATCTCCGCGTCCGCGAAGGGGATCCCCAACCCGTCCTCGCCGAGCACCAGCCCGAGGGCGAGGTAGAGGAGGAGGGAGGGGAGCCCGGTCCGGGCGGCGAGCCGGACGGCGAGTACGGCGAGGAGGAGGACCCCGGAGGACAGCAGCAGGATGCGACTGAACTCATCCAGGGTCATGCGGCACCGTAGCGCGTCGGTCGCGGCACCGGGCGGTGATCAGCCGGCGGTGATCAGCTGGCGGTGCTCGGTTCCCGGTCGCCGGTCAGGTCGACCCGCGTCGGCCAGCCCTTGCCCCAGTCGGCACGTTCGTTCCACAGCGGCCGCCAGGTCTCACCACGGCGCAGGACGACCTCGCCGACGGAGCGCAGCGCGACCCCCGCGGTCAGCAGCCCGACGCCGGCCCTGGCCCGCCCCGGCGTCCAGTGCTTGATCGCGTACTCGGCCTTGCCGCGCAGCAGGAGTCGCTGCTTGGCGGTCTTGGTCGAGGACGACTTCCCGCCGGCGTGCACGACGACGGCCGCAGGGGTGATGGCCGGGTGGAAACCGGCGTCGGCCGCGCGCCGGTTGAGGTCGGCGTCCTCGCCGTACATGAAGAACTTCTCGTCGAAACCGCCCAGGGCGCGCCAGGTCTCCGTCGTCGCCATGAGGAAGGCGCCGCTGATGATGTCGACGTCGCGGACGCTGTCGCGGTCCCAGCGGCCCATCGATTCGGGGTCGAAGAGCGAGCTGCGCTTGAACGCCGTCGAGAGCCCGGTGGCGTAGCAGAACCAGCTCCAGAGCGAGGGTTGCGCGAAGCAGCTCGTGAGCGAGACGGAACCGTCGGGGTAGAGGACGCGGCCGCCGACGATCCCGCGGGTGGGGTCCTCGTCGAGGAACGAGAGCAGGGCGTCCACGGCCCCCGGCTTGATCATCGCGTCCGGGTTCATCAGCAGCACGGTCCGGCCGGTGGCCATCTCGGCGGCGCGGTTCACGCCCACGGCGAAGCCGAGGTTGTCGGGGGAGAAGTGCGTGCGCAGCTCGGGGGTGGTCTCCGCGCGCTCGCGCAGCAGCTGCTTCGTCTCCTCGCCCGAGGCGTTGTCGAAGGCGATGACCTCGAAGGAGGCTCGCGGCCTGGACTCGCCCGTGAGGGAGTCCAGGCACTGGGCGATCCACTCGGGGGCGTTGTAGGTGATCACCAGGATCGACACGTCCACACTCATGGCCAGGCGCTCCTCTTGACGTTCCGTATCGGTCTGGTCACCGTCGACGCGCGCACAGTGAACCACGAACCGCTCCGGGGCCGGGAGTCTCAGGCCGCCAACCACAACCAGCGGGACGGGGTGACGACGGCCTGGACGAGCCGGTCGTGGGGGAGCACGGGCAGCGGGCTGACCGCGGCGTCGAGCAGTTCGTCGTCGTGCACGACGGCCAGCACCGGCACCCGCGCGGGCACCCGCGCCAGCGCCCGGTCGTAGCTGCCCCCGCCCTGCCCGAGCCGGCGGCCGGCGGTGTCGACGGCGAGCGCCGGGACGACGACGAGGTCCACGGAGGCGACGGCGTGCGGGCCCAGCGGACCCAGCGGACCGGGGGCTCCGCGACGCGGCGCGCGCAGTTCCCAGCCGAGGTCGCCGTCCTCCAGCAGGACGGGCAGCAGGACCTCCACGTCGTGGCGCCGGAGCTCGGCGAGCAGGGTCTTCGTCCCGGGTTCACCGGTCGTCGAGGAGTAGCAGGCGATGCGGCGGGCGCCGGCCAGCAGGGGACAGCCGGCGAGGACGCGGGCGACCGCGGTGTCGACGGTCCGGGCGGTGTCGGTGTCCCGTTCGCGCCGGCGGGAGCGGATCCCCTGGCGCAGTCGGCGCTTGCAGGCCTCGACCTCGAGGACGTCCACGGTGACGGACAACGAGTCGACGACGAGGTCGTGGCCGGTGTCGGGGGTGGTGGGCACGGCGGCTCCTGGTTCGCACGGACGACGCGACGATTGTTTCGCCGGGGCGTCCTCCCTCTGAGTTTGCCTCGCCGCGGGCCAGAAGGGAATGCGTCGCGCGTCGTCCCCCGACGGCCCAGCACCGCAGCGGGCAGTGCACGACCCGGGACGGGCGGTAGCCTCCGGGCCATGACTGAACGCGACGAGCGTCCCGGCCGCACGGTTCGCAAGGCCGTGATCCCCGCCGCCGGGCAGGGAACGCGCTTCCTGCCGGCCACCAAGGCGATGCCCAAGGAGATGCTGCCGGTGGTCGACACCCCGGCCATCCAGTACATCGTCGAGGAGGCCGTGCGTGCGGGCCTCACGGACGTGCTGATGATCACGGGCCGCAACAAGCGGTCCCTGGAGGACCACTTCGACCGCAACGTCGAGCTCGAGGTGGGTCTGCAGGCCAAGGGCGACGAGGCCAAGCTGGCCCGGGTCCAGGAGTCCACCGACCTCGCTCAGGTGCACTACGTGCGCCAGGGCGACCCGAAGGGCCTGGGACACGCCGTGCTCGTCGCCGAGCAGCACGTGGGTGACGAACCGTTCGTGGTCCTGCTGGGCGACGACATCGTCGACGCCCGGGACCCGTTGCTGGACCTCATGATCAAGGTCCGTGAGGAGCGCGGCGGCAGTGTCGTCGCCTTCATGGAGGTGCCCCACGACCAGATCCACCTCTACGGCTGCGCGGTCGCCGAACCGACCGACACCGAGGACGTCGTGAAGGTGTCCGGGCTCGTCGAGAAGCCGAAGACGGAGGAGGCCCCCAGCGACCTCGCCATCATCGGCCGCTACCTGCTCGACCCGGCCGTCTTCGCCGTCCTGCACGAGACCGCGCCCGGCAAGGGCGGCGAGATCCAGCTGACCGACGCCCTGCAGGTCCTGGCCCAGGGCGAGGGGCCCGGCTACGGCGTGCACGGGGTCGTCTTCCGCGGCCGTCGCTACGACACCGGCGACAAGCTCGACTACATCAAGGCCGTCGTCCGGCTGGCGAGCGAGCGCAAGGACATCGGGGCGGACCTGCGCCAGTGGCTCGGCGAGTACGTCGCGTCGGGTGCGGGAGCCAGCACCCAGGCCTGACGTCTCCGAGGGCCTGCACGCCCGCAGGCCCTCGGCGTCCGAGCGTGACAACCTGTCGCGGTGAGTGTCGAGACCCTGACCACCGTCGCGGCGCACCGGGCGGCGTGCCTGGACCTGGTGCGGCCGCTGCCGCCGCTGGACCTGGCGCTGCGCGACGCCCTCGGCTGCGTGCTGGCCGAGGACGTCGTCAGCCCGCGGCCGCTGCCCGCCTTCGACAACTCCGGCATGGACGGCTACGCCGTGCGCCTGCGCGACGTCGCGGGCGCGACCGAGGAGACCCCGGTGGGTCTTCCGGTGGTCTCCGACATCGCGGCGGGCCGGGCCGACGCCGTGCGCCTGACGAGCGGGACGACCGCCCGGATCATGACCGGGGCGCCCGTCCCCGCGGGCACCGAGGCGATCGTGCCGGTGGAGTGGACCGACCGCGGCGTGAGCCAGGTGCTGATCCGCCAGGTGCCCGTGATGGGCCAGCACATCCGTCGCGCCGGCGAGGACGTCGTCGCCGGGACGCTCGTCCTGGAGGCCGGGACGCGGCTGGAACCCCGCCACATCGGCGTCCTCGCCGCGCTCGGGCGGGCCCGGGTGCGCGTGCGCCCGCGGCCGCGGGTGGTGGTCGTCTCGACCGGGACCGAGGTCGTGGAACCCGGTACGGCGCTGGCCCGTGGGCAGTTGCACGACGCCAACGGCTACCTGCTGACCGCGGCGGCCGAGGAGGTGGGCGCGCTGGCCTTCCGGGTCGGGGTCGTCTCCGACGACGCCCGCGAACTGGCCTCCGTCCTCGACGACCAGCTCGTGCGCGCCGACGTGATCGTCACCTCCGGCGGGGTCAGCGAAGGCGCCTACGACACCGTGAAGGAGGTGCTCTCCGGCCCCGGGGAGCACTCCGTCCGCTTCGACCGGGTCGGCATGCAGCCCGGGATGCCGCAGGGCTGCGGGACGCTCGGCGAGCACGCCGTCCCCGTCTTCACCCTGCCCGGCAACCCGGTCAGCTCCTTCGTCTCCTTCGAGGTGTTCGTCCGTCCTGCGTTGCGGCGCATGCTGGGAGCCGAGGGGCCCGACCACGAACGGCCCCACGTGCGGGCCGTGGCCGGGGCGCGCTGGACCTCGCCCCCGGGCAAGGAGCAGTACGTGCGCGCGGCCTGGACCCGCGACGCCGAGGGGCGCTTCGTGGTCGAGCCCGTCTCCGGTCACGGTTCGCACCTGGTGACCGGGCTGGCCCGTGCGACGTG
This sequence comes from Kineococcus sp. AC630, assembly GCF_979255925.1. Classification (NCBI taxonomy): domain Bacteria; kingdom Bacillati; phylum Actinomycetota; class Actinomycetes; order Kineosporiales; family Kineosporiaceae; genus Kineococcus; species Kineococcus sp. AC630. Next base: position 160,092 of record NZ_CEEDMJ010000012.1, on the reverse strand, counting down.
CCTCGTGGTCGTCCCGGTCGGCACCTCCGTCGTCGAGGTCGGTGACGAGGTCGAGTGCGTCCTCCTCGGGCCGTTGCCCGGAGCGCCCGAGGCGCCGGGAAGGATGGCCTGATGGACCGTCTCACCCACCTCGACGACGCGGGGCACGCGCGCATGGTCGACGTCTCCGCCAAACCCGTCACGGCCCGCGAGGCCCGCGCCGAAGGGTTCGTCCGCTGCTCGCAGGCCGTGCTCGACCTCATCGCCGAAGGCGGTCTGCCCAAGGGCGACGCCCTGGCCGTCGCCCGGATCGCGGGACTCCAGGCGGCCAAACGCACCCCCGAACTCATCCCGTTGGCGCATCCTGTTGCCGTGCACGCGGTCGAGGTCGACATCACCCCCCGGTCGGACGGGGTGCGGATCACCGCCGTCGTGCGCACCGCGGACCGGACGGGGATCGAGATGGAAGCGCTGACCTGCGTCGTCGTCGCGGGGCTGACGTTCGTGGACATGGTCAAGGCCGTCGACCGGCGGACCGTCCTCGACGGCGTCCGGGTCACCGCCAAGAGCGGTGGACGGTCGGGGGACTGGAGCGTCGATGACTGAGGCCAGGGCACTCGTCGTCACCGTCTCCAACCGCGCCTCGGCCGGGGTCTACTCCGACCGGTCCGGCCCGATCGTCGTCGAAGGGTTGCGGGAGAGCGGGTTCCTCGTCGACGGGCCGCTCGTCGTCCCCGACGGCGACCCCGTCGAGGAGGCGCTGCGGGACGCGGTGGCCGCCGGGTACGACGTCGTCGTCACCAACGGCGGGACGGGGCTGAGCCCGCTCGACCTCACGCCCGAACGGACGCGACGTGTCCTGGACTACGAGGTTCCCGGTGTGCCGGAGGCGATCCGGGCCTACGGGGTGGCCCACGGGATCGCGACCTCGGTGCTGTCGCGGGGGATCGCGGGCGTCGCCGGCCGGACGTTCGTGGTGAACCTGCCGGGCTCGCCCGGCGGCTGCAAGGACGGTGTCGCGGTGCTGCAGGGTTTCCTCGTCCACGCCGTCGACCAGCTGCACGGTGGGGACCACACCCCTCCCGGCGGACCCCGGTGACCCCGACCTGGCCCGTCGAACTGCGCGAGGGGGCCGTCCGCCTGCGGCCGTTGCGCCGTGGTGACGCCTCGACGTGGCGCCGGGTCCGCGCCGCGAACGCCTCCTGGTTGCGGCCCTGGGAGGCCACGAGCCCCGAGGGCAGCGGGCCGGCGCCGACGTTCCCGCAGATGGTCCGGGGTTTCTCCCGCGAGGCCCGCGCCGGACGGATGCTGCCCTTCGTCGTGGAACTCGACGGGAACCTCGTCGGTCAGATCACCGTCTCCGGGATCACCTGGGGGTCGCTGCGTTCCGCGCACGTCGGGTACTGGATCGACCAGCGCGTCGCGGGGCGCGGAACCATCCCGATCGCCCTCGCCCTGGTCGGGGACCACTGCTTCAGAGCCCTTCGGCTGCACCGGATCGAGGTGAACATCCGGCCCGAGAACGCTGCGTCGCTGCGGGTGGCGGAGAAGCTCGGGATGCGCGACGAGGGACTGCGCAAGGCGTTCCTGCACATCGACGGTTCCTGGCGCGACCACCGGACGTTCGCGATGACGGCGGAGGAGGTGCCGGAGGGTCTGCTGAACCGCTACCGGTCCTCGCGCGGGGCCCGCCACTGAGCCGTGCGCGGGACCGTGCGTGAGGCCGTGGGACGGTGCAGCGCACCTCCGCCGCAACTCCACCGCGCGACACGCCCGGACGTGCACGATCTTCCCGGCCGTGAGCCCTAGCGTTGCGTTTCGTGCCCGCCAGCAGTCTCATCTTCCTCGTCATCATCGTCCTGTGGGCTGCCTACCTCGTCCCCGGTGCGATCAGGAAGCACCGACGGGTCGCGTCGGCGAGACAGGCCGACCGCGACTCGCAGGCGATGCGGGTCGTCGTGCGCAGGAACTCCGCGCCGGTGGGCCAGGCCCTCGCGGCCGCCGCGGTGAACGCCGCCGCCCTCGGCGCCTCCAGCCGTCCCGTCCTCGGGGGGACCGGGAGCCCGGCCCTCCCCGCGGTGCCGTCGGCATCGGTGTCGGTGTCGAGCCCCGCTCCCTCGCTCGTCCGTGCCGCTCCGTCGGCCCCGTCGTCGCGCACGGTCTCCGCCGTGGTCACCCGCCGCCGTCGACTGCTCGGCACCGTCGTCGGTCTCACCGTCCTCGGCTGGCTGACCGTGCTCGTCGGCCTGGCGCCCTGGTACTCCGGTGCCCTCCCGACGCTCGGCCTTCTGCTGGTCGTCGCCGCGTTGTCCCGCCACGGTGCGGCCAGGTCGGCCCGCCCCGTGGCCGCGCCCTCGCGCGTCACCGAGGTCACGCAGGTCACGCAGGTGCTGCCCGTCCTGCGTCCGAGCGCACCGACCGTCCCCGTGCAGCGGGAGCAGAAGCCGTCCCCCCTCGCCGGCGACCGCAGCTGGCAGCCCGTGCCCGTGCCGCTGCCGACGTACCTGCTCAAGGACAAGGCCCCCTTCGTCGCCCCGCCGCTGCCCGCGGTCGCCGTCACGACGGAGGAGTGGGAGGACGAGCTGGCCACCCGCGTCATCGACCTCCGCGACCACGCGAGAGTCGTCAACCAGTAGCTCCCCGTGGTCCGAGGCGGGGTGCGGGACTGGTAACCTCTTCTCCGTTGCCGCGTCGTCCGGAGCTCCGGGTGCGACGAGGGAACGGCAAGGGGCTGTGGCGCAGCTGGTAGCGCACCTCGTTCGCAACGAGGGGGTCAGGGGTTCGAATCCCCTCAGCTCCACCCTTCGGTACGAAGGCCCCCACCGGGTTCCGGTGGGGGCCTTCGTCGTTCCGGGGTGGTCGCGGAGCCTCCGGCCCGGACGTGTACCCGCTGTGAGGGGCTTGCGGCGAACGGGTGACTCCCGGCTACCATGGGTGGTGTCAGCTCATCCGTCCGTAGTGGTGTTCCGCCGTTCGGAGCGTCCGTCCGGGTGACTGGCGTCCCACACCGTCGTGGGGTTCCTGAGCGGACTCACGACGGGGGAGGTCATGGCGACTGAGGAAGTGCGGCTCCTGCCGACGCAGCGGCGTCGGCTCATCGAAGCTGACGCGAAGAGCAGGTCCGGCGACGTCAGCCAACCGTTCCTGCCGCGCTCCCGGCGCCGATCTCTTCCCGCGCGCCCCCGGGACGGACGTCGTCCCGTCTGGCAGCGCGAGTACGTCCGCACGATCGTCGTCACCGACCTCCTCGCGGCCGCCCTCGGTGCCCTGCTCGGCTGGGCCGTCCGCTTCGGTGACGTCGACCTGCACGTCGGGACCGCCAGCGGGATGTCCGTCGCCTGGACCATGGCGTTGCTCCCACCCGTCTGGATCCTGGCCATGCTCTTCTTCCGCGCCTACGAGCCGCGCTTCCTCGCGGTCGGGTCGGAGGAGTTCCAGCGGGTCCTGCTGGCGGGGACGACTGTCGTCGCCCTCGTCGGGACGGCGTCCTGGGCCTTCGACCTGGACGTCGCCCGCGGGTTCGTCGTCGTGGCCCTGCCCAGCGCCGGCCTCCTCACCGTCCTCGCCCGCCTCGGCGTCCGCCACTTCCTGCACGTGCGGCGCGCGGCGGGAGAGTGCATGCAGTCGACGCTCGTCGCCGGTCACCCGGCCGCCGTCGCCGCCCTCGTCCGCCAGGTCCGTCGTCAGACCGACCACGGTCTGCGCGTCGACGCCGCGTGCACCCCGGACGGGGTGACGTCACCGGAACTGCAGGACCTCGGCGTCCCCGTGCTCGGCTCGCTCGACGACATCGCCCCCGTGACCCGGGCCATGGACGCCGACGTCGTCGCCACCCTCACCTGCCCCGAGCTCGACGGCCCGGTGCTGCGCCGCCTCGGGTGGGAGCTCGAGGACACCCGGGCCGACCTCGTCGTCGCGCCGGCGCTGACCGACGTCGTGGGGCCGCGGGTCGTCATCCGCCCCGTCTCCGGGCTCCCACTGCTGCACGTCGACCGCCCGGAGCTGCGGGGGATCCGTCACCTCGGCAAGACCGTCCTGGACCGCGGCAGCGCCGCGGCCGGGCTGTTCGTCCTGACGCCGCTGTTCCTCGTGCTGGCCGCGCTGATCAAGTTCGACTCGCCCGGACCGGTGTTCTTCCGCCAGACCCGCGTCGGCCGCGACGGCCGCGAGTTTTCCATGGTCAAGTTCCGCTCGATGGTCACCGACGCGGAGAAGCTCCTGATCGACCTGCGTACGGAGTCCGAGGGCAACGGGCTGCTCTTCAAGATGCGCCGCGACCCGCGCGTCACCCGCGTCGGGGCGTTCCTGCGCCGGTACTCCGTCGACGAGCTGCCCCAGCTGTTCAACGTCCTCGGCGGGAGCATGTCGTTGGTCGGGCCGCGGCCCCCGCTGCCCGCCGAGGTCGCCGAGTACGGCGACGACCTGCGGCGTCGGCTGCTGGTGAAGCCCGGCCTGACCGGTCTGTGGCAGGTCTCGGGGCGTTCCGACCTCGACCTCGACGAATCGACCCGCCTCGACCTGCAGTACGTCGAGAACTGGTCGCCGGCCTTCGACCTGATGATCCTCGCCAAGACGGCGAAGGCCGTGTTCGGCGGGCGCGGGGCCTACTGACCCCGCCGGGTGGGGTCAGCGGGGGTCGATCGTGACCGCCGCGCCGGTCCAGCCCAGGACGTTGCCCGCGAAGACGATGTCCTTGCCCGTGGGCGCGACGATCGCGCCGTAGCGGCTGTTGTCGTCGAAGGTGTTGCCCTTGACGACGAGACCCGAGATGTTCGCGTCGCTGCGGATGTTGACGGTGTAGGAACCGCCGCCGAGGAAGTTCTTCTCGATGAGGACGTTCTTGAGCGACTGCTGGCCCGTCTCGGTGCCGATCATGATGGCGGAGTTCAGCGGGTCGCCGTTGTTGGACGGGTCCAGGGTGTTGTGGCGGATCACGACGTTGGCGCCCGAGGTGGTCTGCATCGCGTCGGAGTGCAGGCTGTCCTCGCGGGACATGTCGTGGATCCAGGAGTCCTCGATCGTGACGTTGGTGCCCCAGCGGGCGCCGTCGGCCGAGCCGTGGAGGTTCACCCGGCGCAGGGTGTAGTTGCCCCAGCCGATGCCGACGTCGGTGCCGGTCGCGTCGATCTCGGAGTCCTCGATGACGAGGTTCTTCGCGCCGTCGGCGACGTTGATCGCCAGCTGGCGGCCCTTGCGGTTGCAGACGACCTTGCTGTTGCGGATGGTGACGTTGCTGGCCTTCACGACGAGGCAGCCGTTGATCAGGACGCCGTCCACGACGGTGCCGTCGGCCGTGATGGTCAGGTCGCCGGTCTGGCTGCGGACGGGAGCGCCGCCGCGCAGGCCGGTGGTGAAGGCGTTGGGACGGCCGTCGCCGAACTGGGCGCGGGCGGTGCGGGTCGGGCGGTCGACGGTCGCACCGCTGCCGGAACCGAGGTTGGTGGAGGGGTCGACCACGCGGAGCGACTTCGCGACGCTGCTGCTGTTCTTCCCGCTCACCATCTTCGCGGTGAGGCTGATCCGGCCGGCGAAACCGGACAGGTCGACGGAGGTGGTGGCGGCCCAGTCGCCGTCGGCCAGCTGCGCGGCCTTCGCGGTGGCGCTGACGACCTTGCCGGAGACCACGTAGGTCACGGTGTCGAAGGCCTTGGGGGAGCGGGTGGTCATGTCGATCGTGCTCGCGGGGACGCGGGCGTTGTTCACGGAGGTGCCGTTGTAGGCGATCCACGGCGAGGAGCTCGCCGCCAGGGCCGGCGCCGGGGTCGAGGCGATGACCGCGGCGGTGCCGAGCACGGCCAGGGCGCAACGCCAGGTACGTCGGGTGGTGAACACGGGGTGCCTCCGCTGGGGTGATGTCTCGAGAACGTTGTCGTCCTCCAAGGCATCGGGTCGCGGGGCACCTCACCGCCATCCCCTCAGCGGGTGACGCGAACGGGTCGCCGAAGGCCGGTTCGCATCACCCTCCGTGAGCCGTTGCGTCCAGCCGGGCGCAGGCGTCACCCACCGCTCACGAAGCCGGTGCGGGTTGCTCCTTCTGGAGCCGTCCGTACGGACCGACGGTGATGTCGCTGCGGATCACCTTCGCCGGGGACCCCGCCACGATCGAGCCCGGTGGCACGTCCTTGGTCACCACGGCACCGGCCGCGACGATCGACCCGTCGCCGATCGTGACCCCCGGCAGCACGATCGCGCCGGCCCCGACGAAGCAGTTCCGCCCGATCCGGGTGTGCGTCTTCTTCGCCCGGGTCATGTCGTGGGCCAGGACGATGGCCTCGAGGGCCACGTAGCTGCGCTCCCCGACGTGGATGCCCCGGGGGAAGGTCTTGTCGAACTTCGCCGAGAGGCTGAACGTGGCCGTGGGGTGGATGTCCATGCCCCACACGCGGTTGAAGACGAAGCGCTTCGTCCCCACGAGGCCCTGGCGCAGCCAGCGCAGCTTGTTGAGGGAGCGTCCGGGTGGGGTGGGCACGAGGGGCCTCCAGGTCAGGCGGTGGGCGTGGGGCGTGAGGTCGTGTCGCGGTCCCAGGCGACGTCCGTACCGGCGGCGAGCCGCCGGCGGGCGCGGAGCCGGGTCAGCAGTCCCACCGCCGCGTAGACCGGGACCGCCGGCCACACCGCGGGCGCGGTGAGCAGGCGCCGACCGGCCGAGGCCGGGGCGGCCTGCGACCCGCTCGAGGAGGTCTGGGCGTGCTCGGCGACGCTGAAGCGGGCCCGGGTCTTGATCGCCAACAGGGCCTCGAGCGTGCGCGGCGGGTGGACGGTGAACCGCGTCCCCGCGACCCCGACCCGCTCGCCGGGGGCGAAGAGGGACCGCACGAAGGTGTCGTCGCCCGTCGCGGCCGGGAAGCGGCCGAAGCGCGCGCGTCCCGCCGCGGACAGCACGTAGACCCCGGAGCCGATGAGGTCGTCGGTGACGTAGGGGAGCGCGGTCCACACCTTGTAGTACGCGCGCACCACCGGGGAGGAGTGGGCGACGTCGACGTGCAGGCGCGGGGCGGCCGCCAGGGCCGGACCGTCGCGGACCACGTCGAGCACGCGGCGCAGGTCGTCGGCGTCGAGGGTGATGTCGGCGTCGAGGTAGGCGCGGGGGAAGGTCGTGGCCGCCGCGTCCCCGAGGTCGAGGGCGTTGGCCTTGCCGGGCACGTCGGTCTCGACGACGGTCACACCGTGGGCGCGGGCGCGTTCGGCGGTGTCGTCCGTGCAGGCGTTGGCGACGACGACCACCTCGAGGTCGCCGCGGGCGAGGTCGAGGCGCTGCAGGCAGCGGTCGATGACCGCGGACTCGTCGTGCGCCGGGATGACGACGCTGCCGGCGGAACCCACCCGATCGCTCACGCGCGCACCGTAGCAGTCAGGCCACTCAGGGTCGCCTGGCTACGACGAACGGGTGAAATCAGGGCTGGACTTCCTTGATCTTCGTCGTGGTCCCGCGGAGGTTGTTGGAGTCGTCGACGTCGACCTTCTCCTCGGGGGCGATGAGCGGCCCGTACCGGGCCGAGGTGCCGAAGACGTTGTCGCGCAGCACGATCCCCGAGATCCCGGCGTCGCTGCGGACGTTGATCGTGTAGTTGCCGCCGTCGAGGTAGTTGTCCTCGATCGTGATGTCGGAGAGCGTGCCGCTGTCCGCCTCCGCCCCCAGCTGGATCGCCGAGTTCAGCACGTCGCCGGTCGAGGTCTCGGTCGGCATCAACGTGTTGTGCCGGACGACGATCCCGGTGCCGCCGTTGGCCTGCAGGGCGTCGCTGTGGAAGTCGTCCTTGCGGACCATGTCGTGGATCCAGCTGTCCTCGATCGTGACGCCGCCACCGAGCCGGGGGCCGTCCTGGACGTCGTGGACGTTCACCCGGCGCAGCGTGTAGCCGCCCCAGCCGATCGCGACCTCCGTCGTGCCGGCGCCGTCGATCTCGGAGTCCTCGATCACGATCCCCTTGCGCGACCCCTCGATGACGATCGCGCGCTGCTTGCCCCCGCACGTCAGCTTCACGTTGCGCACCACCACGTTGCTGGCCTTGATGGAGAGGCAGCCGGTGATGTTCAGGTTCTCCACGACCTGCCCGTCCCGGTCCGCCGTGACCGGTCCCGAGTCCGTGAGCGCCGTACCCAGCGGGACACCGGTGTTCTGCGGCCCGGGGTAGCCGTCGGGGATGCCGAGCCCACGGGCCTGCTGGGTGAGGCGCTCGCGCTGGGCGGCGTTGCGGTCCTCCGAGGTCGAGGACCGGTCCGTGGAGGCGCCGCCGGAGCAGGCGGTCAGGGCCAGGGCCAGCGTGGCCAGCACCGGTCCGAGGAGTCGCAGGGGACGGGACGGGGGGAGCGGGAGCACGGTCACCTCTCGAGCGCGGACCTCGTCATCAAACCACGGCGCCGAGGACGCCCGATCGGCCCAGTCACTGGGGATGTTCGCTACGGACAGGTGATTGTGCAATGCTCTGCGTCGTCCAGCAGAGATGCCGTTCGGCGGAACGACGCGCTCTTCCCGGCCGAACGGCCCTCCGACCGGAACTGTGTGCTCGAGAGGCCGAGGAGACCGCCTGTGACCATCGGATCGCTGTCCAGGGTGCTGCTGCACCGCTGGTACCTGACCATCGTGGTGCTTGCGGTCGTCGTGTACTTCGCCCGTGGCGCCTGGAACCAGGCCGAGCCGGAGTACCAGACGTCCACGACGTTCCTGGTGACGCCGAGCGTCGCACTCTCCACGCCGAAGCCGGAGCTCCCGCAGGGGACGCAGCCCGGCCCCAGCAACCCGTTCTCGCTCTCCGGTGGCGCCACGACGCTGGCCCAGACCATCTCGACGTCGCTGAACACCGACTCCCTGCAGGCCGGCTTCATGGCTCCCTTCCCCGACGCTCAGTTCAGCGCCGCGGAGGCCTCGAGCACCTCGGGCAGCAAGACCTTCTTCACCGTCACCGCCGTCACCGCGACCCCCGACCAGGGCGGAGCGGTCCTGCAGGCGGCCCTCGGCGCCGCGGCGCAGAACCTGCTCGACGTCCAGCACGCCGTCCAGGCGCCGGACAACGCGCTCTTCATCGTCATCCAGTCCACCCCGGTCAACGGGCCGGTCGAGAGCTACCCCGACCGGGCCCGCGCCGTCGGCGCCGTCGGCCTGGGCGGCCTCGTCGCCGGGATCGTCGCCATCGTGCTGGTCGACCTGATCCTCTCCGGGATCGTCGGGGCGATCCGTCGCCGCCGTGACCGCGCGGCGGGGCGCAGCTCCACCCCCGGGACCGCGGTCGTCGACGGCGCACCGCTGAGCACGGAGGACCCCGCGGCGGTCGGGAGCACCGGCGCGGAACCGCGCATCGACGTGCGCGAGTCGAACGGGTCCAGCCGTGAGTCGCGCGAACGCGCGAGCTCCGCCGGCCCCCGTCCCTGATCCCCGCGTGAGCCTGGCCACGATCGGGCGCTCGGTCGCCCGCACCGTCGCAGACCCCACGCGGCACGTCCCCCACCGGCCCCGGCCGGTGCGCGTGTCGTGGCTGCCGGTCGCCGTCATCGCCTTCGCGTTCCTCGTCCCGGGCAACTTCGTGGTCCCCGGTCCGTTGCGCTCCAACGGCAGCCCGGCGCGCATCTTCTCGCTGGTCTGCCTCGGGCTCGCCGTCCTGACCTTCGTGGCCGCTTCCCGCCGCCGCAGCGACACCGACGTCCCGCGCTGGTCCGTGGTCGGGGGCGCGATCGCGCTCTACCTCGGCGCGGCGACGTGGAGCTACGGCGTCGCCGTGATGCACCCGCTGGACGCGGGGCAGTCCGCCGGTGCGCTGCGTTCGCTCATCGCGGTGCTCGGGGCCGCCGGGGTCGCGCTCTACGTCTGGATGCTCGTGCGCGACCGCGCCGACGTCGACCGCATCCTCGGCTGGATCGTCGTCGGGGCCACGTTCTCCGTCCTCGTCGCGCTCGCCGGGATGGCCGGGCTCATCCCCAGCTGGGCCTCGATCGCGCGGATGAGCGGACTCGTCGAGAACACCGCGACCCTGCGGGAACTGAGCCGACTGGACTTCACCCGGGCCCGGGGGACCAGCGAGCACCCCATCGAGTTCTCGCTGGCCACCACCGCGGCCCTGCCGCTGGCCCTGCACTACGCCCGCTACGCCGTGACCCGCACCGCCCGCGGCTGGTCCGCGTTGGCCTCGGTCCTGCTCGTCGTCGGGGTGCCGCTGGCTGTCTCGCGCACCGCCGTCCTCGGGGTCGTCATCGCCCTCGTCGTCGCGGTCTCGATCTGGCCCGCGGTCCAGAAGTTCGTCGCCGCGCTGGTCGGGGCCGCCGCCGTGGTCGGTTTCTTCGTGCTCGCGCCGGCCCTCGTGCAGTCGCTGGTGGAGATCTTCACGACCGCTCAGGAGGACAACTCCGTCACGGGTCGCCTCGACGACTACGTCGTGGTCGAGCAGTTGTTCCGCGCGAACCCGGCGCTCGGCCTGGGGATGGGCGTCTACCGCCCGGACACCGGCGGGAACTACCTGGACAACACCTGGCTGAACACGATCATCGGCGGGGGTGCGGTCGGGACCCTCGTGTTCGCCGCGCTGTTCCTGCTGGCCGCGGGCGTCGCCTGGGACCGCAGCCTCATCGGCCCCGACCCCGCGCACCGCAGCCTGAACCGTGCGCTGCTCGCCGTCCTCGCGGTGGTGCTCATGGGCTCGCTGACCAGCGACCTCACGTCGTTCCAGCAGCCCACGCTGGTGTTCATGGTCGTCCTCGGGGTGCTCGCGTCCCGGGCCGGGAAGGGAACTCCGTGACGCCACGGCTGCTGGTCCACCTCCACCCCGCCCCCGACCGCGACATGGTGAACCCCTACCTGTCGATGCTCGTCGCCGGGTTGCGCTCCGAAGGTGTCGAGGTGGTGGAACTGGGCACCCGGGAGTTCGACGACACCTCCGTCGTGCACGTGCACTGGCCCGAGATGCCCTTGAACGCGGCGAAGCTGCAGTGGACGCTGCGGCGGCTCAAGAACCTCTTCGCGGCCCTGGTGAGCGCCCGCCGCCAAGGCGTCCCGGTCGTCTGGACGGTCCACAACCTGCGGGCCCACGACGGTCGGCGGCCGGCTCTGCAGCGCCTCCTGTGGCAGGTCTTCCCCCGACTCGTCGACGGGTGGATCTCGCTGTCGCGCAGCGGGATCGAGCCCACCGAGGCCGCGTTCCCGGCGCTGCGCGGCAAACCCCGGGCCGTCGTGGCGCACGGGACCTACGCCGGCGTCATCGGACGCCCGGACCGCTCGGCGGCCCGCTCCGGGCTGGGGCTGCCGCAGGACGCCAGGGTCCTCGGACTCGTCGGTCGCATCAAGCCCTACAAGGGGGTCGAGGACCTCGTCGACGCCGTCACCGCGAGCACGGACGAGGACCTGCGCCTCGTCGTCGGCGGGGGGTGCGACGACGCGGCGCTGCGGTCCCGGCTGGAAGCGGTCGCCGCGCTCGACCCGCGGATCACGTTGCTGCTCGAGCGGTTGCCGCAGGAGCGGGTCGACGCCGTCCTCGCCGCCTGCGACCTCGCCGTGCTGCCCTTCCGGGCCGTGTTCAACTCCGGGTCCGTGCTGCTCTGCCTCAGCGCCGGCCGTCCCGTCCTCGCCCCCCGCACGCCCGTCTTCACCGAGCTCGCCGAGCAGGTGGGACCGGGGTGGCTGACGACCTTCGACGGCGAGCTGACCACGGCCGTGCTCGAGGACGCCCTGCGGCGGCTGCCTCGTGCGGGGGCGCCGGACCTCTCCGCCCACGAGTGGCCGGCCGTCGCGGCGGCGCACGTGGAGTTCTACGAACGGCTGCGCCACCGGGCCGAGCAGACCACCGACCAGTTCTCCGGAGGAACGCGATGACCGCCGACGCGGCCACCCACGTCAACGGCCTGCGGGAGCAGTTGCTCTCCACCCTGCGCGAGGTGCTGCCCGACGCGCCGCGCTGGACGGCGTTGGACTACCCCATGCACTTCAACTGCGGGGACGCCGCGTTGCACCTCGGTCTCGAGGCCGCCGCGGCGCACCTGCAGCGGCCGGTCGTGCGCGTCCTGGACCGGGTCTCCTTCCGACCGCACCTGGTGGACCCCGGTTCCCTCATGGTGATCCAGGCGGGGGGCAACTTCGGCGGGCTCTACCCGACCCACCACAAGCTGCGGATCCGTGTCCTGGAGCAGACCAGGGGCCGCGACCTCGTCCAGCTGCCGCAGTCGATCGAGTACGTGGACGAGGCCCACCGCGAGGAACTGCGCCGCGCCGTCGGCGAGCACGGTGCCTTCACCCTGCTGGTCCGCGACCGGCGCAGCCACGAGATCGCCGTGCGCGACTTCGACTGTCCCGTGCACCTCGTCCCCGACCTCGCCTTCGCGCTGGGACCGTTGCCGCGGCGCGCGGCCGTCGTGCCGCGGGTGGTGCAGGCGCGCACCGACAAGGAAGCCTCCCTCGACACCGTGGCGGGCGAGACCTTCGACTGGTTGCAGGCCCCCGCGACGAGTCGGTCGGCCCTGATGCTCCGGCTCGGCAAGCGGGTCAACGCCCAGCAGCGGCGCACCGCCTCGAGCGCCCTCGCCACCGTCAACCGCCGCGTGCTGCACGGCCTCGCGCAGGCCAACCTCGACCGGGCGGTCGCGCTGCTCTCGCGCGGGGAGCAGGTCGTCACCGACCGGCTGCACGGTCACGTGCTCTGCACCCTCCTGCAGATCCCGCACGTCGTCGTCAACGACAAGTTCGGGAAGATCCAGGCCCTCTACGACACCTGGACCGCTCAGGACCCCACCAGCGCCTTCGCCGCCGACTGGGACGGGGTCGAGGCCGCCCTGGCCTCGCTCGCAACGCCTCAGCCGACCCAGCAGCGGTAGGTCCGGGCCCCTTCGAGACGTCCCAGCAGCGTCGCGGCGCGGCAGATCCACCGGCCGCGCTGAGCCTCGTCGCGGGCGAGGTGGTGGGCGTGGCGCACCAGCCACTTCGCCTCGCGCGCCGAGCGGGAGGGGCGGCTGGGTCGGGCTCCCTGCTCGCGGAAGTCACGCAGCAGTCGGGCTTCGCTGCGTGCGTAGTGCCGGAACTGACGCGCGGTGCCCCGCAGATCCGTGCGGTAGCGGTAGTGCACGACCGCCTCGGGGGCGAGCGCGAGCTCGTGCCCCGCGAGCTGCAACCGCCAGCTGAAGTCGACGTCGTCACCGCCGGCCACGTACGTCTCGTCCCAGCCGCCGACGGCGAGGGCCGCGTCGCGGTGGACGGCGAGGTTGCAGCCGACGGCGTAGGGCAGGAAGTCCAGCTTCGTCGGGAGCCGTCCCGCCGGTGGACCGGGTCGCCAGGTCGTGCGGATCGCGTCGTTGACCTGCGTGGTCTCGTTCACCCCGCCCACCACCGCCGCGTCGGCGGCGGCCGTGACCAGGGCCCGCAACCACCCGGGGACCACTTCGTCGTCGGCGTCGCACACGGCGACGAGGTCGGCGCGGGCGGCCCGCAGGCCGGCGTTGCGGGCCGCGGACACCCCGCGGACGGCAGAGGCGTCCACCCAGTGCAGGTCCAGCCCGAAGGTCCGGGCCCAGTCCGGGACGCGCTCCCGCAGACCGTCGCTGCTGCCGTTGTCGGCGAGGAGGACCTCGAAGGGCGCCCCGAGGTCCTGCTGGGCCAGCGCCTTCAACTGCGCGTCGACGACGTCGACGACGTTCAGGCAGGGCACGACCACGCTCACCACCGGGTTCACCACGGGATCAGCCACGCGACACCTGCTTCCCGTCACGAACGTCCGCGACACCGGCGGGGGAGTTCTCCTCGAGGCTGGTCTCCAGCGTCTCGCCGTCCGGGGCGTCGCCCGCGGGGTTGGCGACGGTGCCGGGTTCGGGCGGGGACGCGGCGTTCTTGCGCCCGCCGCCACGGAGGCGGCGCAGGTCGCCGCCGAACTCGCGCACGACCGGGCGGGCGACCAGCAGCAGCGCCGCCACGTAGACGACGCCGGCCGTCACCGCCGCGACGAGCAGGCTGGCCCACGTCGGCAGCCCGCCGGTGAACTGCAGCTCCAGCATCACGACCCCGGCCATGATCAGGGCGGCGAGCAGGACACGCATCGGCTGGACCAGGCAGCGGTAGGGGACCCCGGCGACGCGGTGCAGCACAATCTGACGGATCGGCAGGAACACGGCGGTTCGGGCGAAGAGGGCCAGTGCGACCGCGACGAGGCCGTGCGAGGCGGTCAGGGCGGTGAGCCCGAGGTGGGTCGCGACGATGACGGCGACCAGGACGATCTCGGGACGGAGCCGGTTGATCGCCACGACGACCTGACGGTCGAAGTAGCTGAACACCCCGAGGACGGCGGTCAACGTCGTGATCTGCGCGACCGTCGCCGTCGTGGCCCACTGCTTCCCGAGGAGGAAGGGGATGAGCTCGGTGCTGGTGACGGTCAGGAACAGCATCGCGGGGAACATGACCATCCCCGCCGCCGTCATGCTCGTCTCGTACGCGCGGTAGAGCCGCGGGCGGTCGTCCTGCAGCTTCGCGAAGGTCGGCGTCGTGACCGAGCTGATCACCGAGGAACCGGTCTCCTGGATGATGCGCATCAGGCGCGTCGCCACCGACCAGTAGCCCAGCGTCGTGGCGCCGGAGATGCCCGCGAGGACGAACTCCTCACCACGGTCGCGGGCCTGGATCAACAGGTCGATGCTCAGCAGCTTCGTCCCGAACGAGAGCATCGCGCGCGACGTCGCGGGGTGGGGCAGCTGCTTCGGGAACCAGTGGGCCGAGGTCCAGATGATGACGACGCTGATGAGACCACGCAGCAGGGACTGCGCGACGAGGGCCCAGACGCCCGCGCCCAGCAGGGCGAGGACGATCGCGACGACGGACCCGCTCACGGTGGCGATCGTTCCGCGCACTGCGAGGGACTTGAACCGCATCTCGCGGCGGAGCAACGCGGTCGGCACGCTGTTCAACCCGGTCAGCACGACGCCCAGGGACAGGACCCTGAGCACGGGCGCGAGGGCGGGTGTGCCGAAGAGCGCCGACACGGGGGTCGCCAGCAGGGCCAGGAGGGCGGCGAGCACGACGGCGATGCCCATGCTCGTCCAGAAGGCGGTGCTCCGCGTGCGTTCGTCCAGGTCCTTCTGCCGGACGATGAACGTGGCGAGGCCGGAGTCGCTGAGCAGGGTCAGGACGCCGATCACGGACATCGCCAGCGCCACGAGACCGAACTCCGCCGGCTGCAGCTGCCGGCCGATGACGATGAAGGCCCCGGCCGTGGTGGCCCGTACCGTCCAGATCTGGATCGCCGACCAGAGAACGCCGTGGGCGGCCTTGGTGCGCAGCGACGGGGTGGCGCTCACCGGGTGAGCCTCCGGAACGTGTGCGGACGCGTCTTCCTCACGTCGTGGTCTCCTCCTGCCGAGTCGGGTTCGGTCCTGCGGTTGCCGGACCACCAGACATCAGCGTGTGGCGCGACGGAACTTACCGTGCGTTGCCGCAAGACCTCAACGAGTGGTGTCGTTCACCACATCGAGGAGGTAGCCCTCGCGTTCCGCGTCGACCACGTCGCTCAGCGCTGCCGGTCCCGCCGGAACGGCGGGGCGGGGAGCGGACGATCGCGCGAGGCGCCGCCGAGCCTCCGAGACCAGGACGGTCGCGCTGGTCCGGCCTGTCCCCGCTGTGCTCTGGTAGAGGACCGCCCCGTTGCGCGCCGCGTCGCCGACCACGTGCGGGGGGCGCACCGTCGTCGTCGCCGCGCCGAGCGCGAGCCACGGCGAGGACCCCGAGAGGGCGCGCAACGTCCGTCGGGGGACGGGCGCGTCCAGCAGCTGCCGCGCTCTCGCCAGCGCGAGGGCGACCGCGAGCCCGGTACCCGCCGCTGCGGTGGTCTCGCGGAGTCGTTCCCAGTCGGCCCCGGAGCTCGCGAGGCGCAGGTCGTAGGACCACAGCAGCCGCCACGCCCCGGACAGGCAGGCGTGCAGCGCGAGGTGGTGCAGCTGGTCCGTCGCGTCGAGCACGGGGGCCCGGGTGCCGAGCAGGGTGACCTCGCGGGTGCGCTCGAGCATCGCGTCGACGTCGACGGCGAAGCGCCGGCGACGGGAGGGGCGGTTCACCAGGTGC
Source organism: Kineococcus sp. AC630 (assembly GCF_979255925.1). Classification (NCBI taxonomy): domain Bacteria; kingdom Bacillati; phylum Actinomycetota; class Actinomycetes; order Kineosporiales; family Kineosporiaceae; genus Kineococcus; species Kineococcus sp. AC630. Next base: position 144,098 of record NZ_CEEDMJ010000012.1, on the reverse strand, counting down.
CAGTGCAGGTCGAGGAAGGTGCCGTGCGGCAGGGCGACGGCGATCTCACCGGCCCGGGCGGCGCGGATGCCGGCCCAGTCGGGGTCCATCGCGCGAGCGCCGATCGACTCCAGCGCGCGCAGGGCGTCGCCGAAGGCGGCGGGGGAGACGAGGACGTCGAGGTCGTGGAACTCCCGCGGTGCGCCGGCGTGGACGGTCGCCGCGACCGCGGGGCCCTTGAGCACGGCCCAGGGGAAGCCGGTGAGGGCCTCGGCGACGAGCTTCAGGTCGAGCTGGACCGGGAGCTGGCGTCCGGCCTGGGCGAACACGCTCGGCCGGGTCGCGGCGCGCAGGTGCGCGACGGCGGCGGCGTCGTCGGCGTGCTTGAGCAGGTGGTCGAGGGAGGGCCCGACCCGGTGGCGGTGCACCACCTCGGCGAGCACCTCGGTCTCGACCCCGGACGGATCGGCGGCGATGGCGCGCAGGCGGTCACGCACGAAGGTCCCCGCCGCGCGGACGCGGTGGGGACCTCGGGTGCTGCGCGGAGCGTCGGTGCTCAGGACGTGGTCGGGCAGTCGCAGGAGGAGACGGAGTAGAGGGGCTTGCCGGCGAGGAAGTCGCCGTCGCTCTTCTGCCCGAACTGCTTGCCCGAGAGCGTCAGGTCGGCGAGCGAGCCGAGGGTGGTCAGGGCGGGGGCCTGGTAGGGCTGGGTCACGGGGTCCTCCTCAGGGGTGGGCGTCAGGAGACGGTGTAGAGCGCGGTGGTGCTGCCGTCGTCCGCACAGAGGAAGTCACCGTCGCTGCGCGTGCCGAACTTCTTGTTCTGCAGGGTCAGCTCGGCGAGCGACCCCAGCGTCGTGAGGCGCGGAGCGGTGTAGTGCTCGGCCATGGTTGCCCTCCTGAGGCGTCGCGGTCCAGCGGTACTCGATGGCGGTGCGACCGAAACGTGACACTCGGTCGATCGAACGTTACTGCACCTGGGTCCTCCTTGGGCACTCTTCGTCAAGATCATCTCAACGGAGAGTAGGGACTTTCCCGGGTGGTGCGGCACGTGGGAGAACGGGCTGCTTGTCTTCTCCCATGACCACCACCTCCGGGGTGCCCGTCGCCTACGGACTCGCCCTGCCCGACCTGCGCGGGGCCGCGCACCTGCTGCACCCCGCCCGTGGCGACGAGACCCTCTGGCGCATCGAGCGCACCCGGGTCGAGGGGCGGACCCCCGTGGAGACCGCGGTGGACTCCCATCGGGCCGTGCTGGGGATGGACGGCGGTGACGTCGAGATCGACCGCGCGTCCGCGACGACGACGTTCCGGGCGAGCACCCTGCCCACCGACCTCGAGGTCGTGCACCCCCACCTGGCCTCCACCGCCGTCACCGTCGCCCACTGGGCGGGCCGGATCGCCCTGCACGCCGGTGCGGTCGTCGTCGACGGACGGGTCTGGGCGGTGCTGGGGGAACGCGGAGCCGGCAAGAGCACCGCGATGTACTCCCTGGTGGGTGCGGGCTACCCGCTGGTGACCGACGACGTCCTGGTCCTCGACGGCGCCCGGGTACTGCCCGGGCCGCGCTGCATCGACCTGCGCCGTCCCACCGCCGAGCACTACGGGGTCGGCGAGGACATCGGCGTCGTGGGCCGTCGCCAGCGCTGGCGGGTGGAACTGCCCGGCAGCGGCCGGGACGACCGCCTCGACCACGACCTGGAGCTGGCGGGCCTCGTCCACCTGGCCTGGGGCGACCACCTCGCCGTCACCGAGGTCCCCCTCGACCAGCGGTGGCCGGTCCTGCTGGAGGGTCTGGCGCTGAAGCTCCCGCCCGCCGACCAGCGCGGGATGCTGCGGCTGCTGGCGCTGCCGACGGTGCGGTTCCAGCGTCCGCAGCGCTTCGCCGAGGTCGACCGGGCGGCGCAGACCCTCGGTCGTGAACTCAGCCGGTGGGGTGCGCGGCGAGCCACGCCTGCTGCAGCAGGGTGAGGGTGTGCAGGTCCGGGGCCGGTGAGCTCCACTGCGCGTGCAGCGCCTGCGGGTCGACGAGGTCGGCGTCGACCCCGCCCCCGGTCCAGCCCCGGGCGAACTCGGCCGCCGGCCCGGCCCAGAACGCCCCGTTGAACCCGGCCTTCGTCTCGCGGGTGAGGAGTTCCCGCGGCAGCAGGTCGCCGAAGTGCGCGAGCAGTTCCCCGCTGCGACCGCGGGGGCCGGACCAGCCCCAGGTCGCCGCGGACGCGGCCAGCACGGGAGCCGCGGCGAAGGGGTGCTCGACGACGACGTCGTGGGCCTGCGCCATCCGCCGCTTGGCCCGGCGGGGGAGTTGCAGGACCCGTCCGGGCCACGTCCACGTCGCGGCGGCGACGTCCCAGCGCAGCGGCTGCGCCGCGGCGTCGAGGGCGTTGGCCCGCCGCAGTTCCCGCGCGGTGTCCGGGCGCAGCCAGTCGTAGTCGAGGTCGAGGTGGCGGCCACCGCGCCGGGCCCGCCACGACCTCGGGGCCGCGGCCGAGAAGGCGAGGTTCGGCAGCGAGCGCCACCGCAGCGGCGCACGACGGGCCGCGACCCGCACGACGGGGTAGCGCGAGACCGGCGAGAAGAGCTCGTCGCCGCCGATCCCGGTGAGCACCGACCCGCCGCGGGCCGCGGCGAAGACCGGTTCGTGCAGGTGACCGTTGAAGGGGGACAGCACCCCGTCGCGCCGCAGGACGGTGCGCGCGTGCGGGCCCAGGACGTCGAGCTCGTCGGTCCAGGTCGGGCGCTGCCACTCCTCCAGACCGAGGTGGCGCACGACGAGTTCCTGCCAGTCGTCCTCGTGGGAGTCCGCGACGGCCGGGAAGCGGTGGGAGTAGGGGACCGGGTCGGGCAGCCCCTCCCTTCGGGCGACCGAGGTCGCCACCGCGAGCACGGTGGAGGAGTCGCGCCCGCCGGAGAAGCTGACCACGCAGGGGCTGCGCCGCAGGGCGGGCAGCACGACGGCCTCCACCGCGGTGCGCAGCGGCGAGGGACCCTGCGACGTCGTCCGGGGGAGCAGGGGCAGGGGCTCGACCCCGGGCTGGGGCCCGAGGGGCATGCCCCAGCTGCTCTCCAGCGGGGTCAACCGCAGCAGGGGGTCCTCGGCGGGGGTGGAGCTCACCGCAGGGCCGGGACCCTCGTCAGTTCCCGGTAGGTCGCGCTCTCGTCCTCGTCGTGCCCGTCCAGCCAGGCGTGCGCCGCGAAGCCGTCCGCCACCGAGGCGGCGACGACGATCTCGTGGTGCTCACCGTGGGCCGTCAACCAGGCCTGCACGACGAGACAGCGCTGCAGGCACGTCGCCCCGCGCCGGCTCAGCACGGCCTCGACGGCGGCCAGGGCCCGGGGAGGCAGGTCCTCCGGGGGGACGACCCGGGTCCGCAACCCGTCCTCGGGCAGCACCCTGCGCACCTCGCGCAGCGAACGGTCGGCCCACCACGCCGCGCTCAGCCCACCCCCGCTGGCCAGCCGCAGTCGCCGGCCGACCCGGCGCCCGGTACGACGCAGCGCGCGACGGGTGGGGTGCACGTCAGGTCGTCCGCAGCAGCGGGGCGCAGGAGTCCAGGAAGGCCTCGAGGTCGGCCTCGGCGCGGTCGGCGGGGACGTCGAAGGTGTCGGTCAGGCGGACCAGCAGGTCCGCCCGCGTGGTGCCCTCGACCAGGAGCGGCCACAGCGTGACCCCGGCTCCGGACACCGCGTGGTAGGTGGAGGTGGCGGTGTCGAGGACGACGATCTGGTCGTCGACCTCGTTCCACGCCAGCTCGTCCGCCCGGACCGCGACCAGTGACTGACCCCGTTCATTCACGAGCACAGAGTAAGTGCAGGACGACTCTCTGGCAGCGCGATCCTCACTGCGCTGCGTGACGCCCCGCACTCCCCGGGGGCAGACCCTCCGTCTGGTACGCCTGCGCCTGCAACGTGTACAGCTCCGCGTACAGCCCGCCCCGGGCCAGCAGCTCGTCGTGGGTCCCGGTGTCGTCGACACGTCCCTCGCGCAGCACCACGATCCGGTCGGCCTCGCGCACGCTGGAGAACCGGTGCGAGACGAGGACGACCGTCCGCCCCGCCATCAGCTCGCGGATCCCGGCGAAGAGTTCCGCCTCGGCGCGGGCGTCGAGGGCGGCGGTGGGTTCGTCGAGGATCACCAGGTCCGCCCCGCGGTAGAACGCCCGGGCCAGCGCCACCCGCTGCCACTGCCCGAGCGAGAGGTCGACCCCGCCGGGCAGTTCCGCGCTCAGCGGCGTCGCGTAGCCCGCCGGCAGCCGCCGCAGCAGGTCGTCGGCACCGGCCTGGCGGGCGGCCGCCGGCACCGCGGAGGCCTCGTCGCCGCGACCGGTCCGGCCCACGGCGATGTTCTCCTGCCCGCTGAACTGCCACTGCACGAAGTCCTGGAACACCACCGCGATCTGGTCGCGCACCGAGGTCTCGTCCAGATCCGCGACGTCCTCGCCGTTCCAGCGCACCGCACCGGAGTCCGGTCGCAGCAACCCGGCGATCAGCTTCGAGAGCGTCGTCTTCCCCGACCCGTTCTCCCCCACCAGGGCGACGACCTCACCGCGCCGGACCGACAGCGAGACCCCCTGCAGCGCCGGCCCGCCACCCTGCGGGTAGCCGAACACGACGTCGTCGACCCGCAGTTCCTCGAAGGCACCGGCCGCCGGTCCCGGAGGGCGGGCGGCCTCGGCGCCCAGCTCCAGGAACCCGTGCAGGTCGTCCAGGAACAACCCCGACTCCAGCACGTTCCCCACGCCGCTCGCCAGCGTCTGCAACCGCGACGCCAGCAACGGGGCCGCCGCACCGGCCGCCCCCGCGTCGGCCAGCGTCATCCGCCCCGAGTCCACCAGCCACAGCAGGATCGCCACCGTCGCGACGACGCTCGCCGCGGTGAGCACCTGGGCGAGCAGCGTCAACCGCATCCGCCGCCCGACGTGGGCCGTGAGGTCCTGCTGGTAGCGGTCGAGCAGGTCGTCGTAGCGCTCCCGGAGGTCACCGGCCAGGTCGTAGGCCCGCACCTCCTTGGCCTCGCGGCGACCCGTCAGCGCGGAGCGCACGTAGGTCCGGACCCGGTAGGCGGTCGCCTGCCCGACGGCGAAGTCGAACTCGAGGCGTCCCCCGCGACGGGTGAGCAGGAGCAGCGGGACCCCCGCGAGGACCAGGACCGGCAGCAGCACGGGCTGGATCGTCCAGAGTGCGATCACCAGCCCGACCGACCCCACGAGACCACCGAGGATCCCCACGAGGCCCTGCGCGACACCGACCGGACGCGACACGGCGTTCGTCGTCACCCGTTGCAGCCGGTCGTAGAACGCGGGGTCGTCGAAGCGGTCGAGACCCACCCGGGTCGTGGTGTTCAGCACCCGGTCCCAGACCGCGCGCTGCACGGCCTCCGAGAGCAGCCGCATCCGCTGCCCGCGCACCGCCCCCGCCAGCCCGGCGAGCAGGCTCACCCCGGCCAGCGTCACCAGCGGGCCCGCGGCGGCCCGCAGCAGATCGCCTTCAGCGCCGCTCGTCGCGCCGCTCGCCGCGACGTTCGCCGCGCCGCCCCCACCGCCCAGGACGCGGGTCAGGGCCTCGCGCCCCACCAGCACCTGCACCGCGACCAGGGCCGACCCCAGCAGCTGCACGCCGAAGATCAGGACCAGGTCGCGGCGGCGGGCGCTCCAGCACAACCGCAGCGCCTCGACCACCAGCGTCGGCAACGACCCGAGCCGGCGCCGACGGGAACGGCGCTCGCGGGCGATGCTCACCGCGTCCACCCGTGGTGCGGTGCTCAGCGGTACTTCACCGCCGCCGCGGCCCGTCCGTAGCGCATGTAGAACGCCCCGACGACGTAGGCCGCGCGACTGCGGGGCCCCGACAGCTCCCGGGCCCGGAGCGCCCGCAGGACCGACCCCATCGGGGGGGCGAAGGCCTTGAGCGACAACTCACCCGGCGGGTTCTCGCCCGCGCGGACGCGCAACTGCCGACCGTGCTGGACCCGGCACAGCTTCTTCCACGCCTCGGCGTAGGACTCCCGCGCGGGGTGGGCGACGACGGCGTCGTCGACGTAGGTGAGGGGGAAACCCGCGGCCACGGCCCGGCCGCACCACTCGGCGTCCCCGCCGGAGGGGAGGTCGGCGTTGAACGGGCCGACGACGTCGAGGACCTCGCGCGGGACGACGATGTTCGCGGTGACGGCGAAACCCCGCGGGACGGTGCGGTCCTGGCGGAAGGCGTTGACGACCTCGAAGGCCTCGACGGGGTGCGGGCGGGTGTCGTCGCGGGCGTAGACGCGGACACGGCCGGCGACGACCTTCGCGCCGGCCTCGATCGCCCGCAGCGCACCCGAGATCCACCCCGGGTCGGGCAGGGTGTCGGAGTCGGTGAAGGCGAGCACGTCGCCCTTCGCCACCGCGAGCGCCGCGTTGCGCGCGGCGTAGGAGCCGGGGCGGGTCTCGACGAGGAACTCCACCCGGGGGTCGAGGTCGGCGACCTGGCGCTGCGGGTGGGCGGAACCGTTGTCGGCGACGATCACGTGCAGGGCGTCGGCCGGGTGGTCCTGCGCGAGGACGGCGCGGACGCAGTCGATCAACCGGGGATCGTCCTTGGTGGGGACGATGACGTCCACGGACCGGATGTTCGTGGACCTGGGGTTCGAGCTGTTCACGGGGTCGTCGCTCCTCTCGCTCGTCGCCGCATGGTTGCACACGCTTCGTTGCGCTCAGATGACCTGGCGTAGCATCCTCGCGCCGTGACCCCGCCCGATCAGACGACCCGTGACCCTTCCGAACCCGGCCGTCTCCCCGGGGGCCTCCCGAGGGTCTCCGTCGTCGTGCCCGTGCACGACGGCACCGCCCTCCTGCGCACCTGCGTGCAGGCCCTCCTCGCGCAGGACTACCCGGGCGACCTGATCGAGGTCCTCGTCGTCGACAACGCCTCCACCGAGGACGTCGCCGCCGCGTTGCCGCCCGACCCCCGGGTCCGGTTGCTGCACGAACCGGTTCCGGGTTCCTACCGCGCCCGCAACGCCGCCCTGCCCCACGTCCGCGGGGAGGTCGTGGCCTTCACCGACGCCGACTGCCGGCCGCACCCGGACTGGATCACCCGAGGGGTGGCCGCGCTGCGTTCGCAGCCCGACGTCGCGATGGTCGGCGGCCGCGTCGACCTGGTGTTCCGGGAGGGGCGCCCGGTGACGGCCTGGGAGGTCTACGAGGCGGCGCACGCGTTCCCGCAGCGCGACTACCTGGCCAAGCAGCACTTCGCCGTCACCGCCAACGTCCTCACCTGGCGCACGACCCTCGACGAGGTCGGGGGTTTCGACGCCCGCCTCGCCTCCCGCGGTGACGCGGAGTGGGGCCAGCGGGTCGCGCACAGCGGTGGGAAGCAGGTCTACGCCGACGACGCGGTCGTCGACCACCCGGCCCGCGCGACGTGGAAGGAGATGTGCGGCAAGACGTTGCGGGTGGCCCGGGGCCGTCGCGACGTCGACGTCTCCCGTTCCCGCGGCCGTCGCCACTTCCTCGGTGTCGCCGCGGCCCACGTCCGGCTCGGGGCGGTGGGCCTGGCCCGTCCGGCCGCGGCGAAGGAGTTCCGCCCGACCCCGGCCGCGACGCTCCGCTACGTCGCGGCGTACTCCACCGCGCGTGTCCTGTTCGTCGGGGTGAACCTCGCGACCGGTCTGCGCCCCCGGTCGGGACCGCGCAGCGTCGAGCTCCCCGAACCCGTCGTGAACTCCCAGGAGGTGGGCCGGTGAGCGGTCAGGACGTGGTGTTCTACGGCAGCAGTCCCTGGGACGAGACGTGGCTCACCGAGCACTACCTCGCCGAGGCGTTGAGCCGCGACGGCCGCGTCCTCTTCGTCGACCCGGCGTTCAGCGTCCTGACGGTGCTGAGGCGCCGGCGCGGGGTGCGGGCCGTGCGCGGCGTCGTGGAACTCCTGGCCCGTCCGACGCGGACCGAGGGTGAGGTCACGGTCGTGCGCACCTCGTCGCTGCCGAAGAAGGAGAACGCCCTGGTCCGCCGCGCCTCGGCGCCGTGGCGACGCGCGCAGGTGGCGCGTGCGGTGAAGGCGGCCGGGCTCGACGTCGGCGTCGTGGTGACCGCGGCGGCCTTCGACGACAGCACCTGGATCCCGCGCGGCGCGGTGAAGGTCGCCATCGTCAAGGACTGGCTGGAGGCCGGTGCGCACCTCACGGGGTTGTCGGCGCAGGTGATCCGCGAACGCCAGCGACGCACCTGGGAGATCGCCGACGTGGTCTGCGCGATCTCGACGCGGCTGGTCGCCCGACTGGCCGAGGAGGGGGTCACGGCCCGCCTGCTGCGCCACGGGTCCCTCGCGGGACGTTTCGGATCGACTGCGGCGCAGTCGGTTCCCGAACCCCTGGAACGTTTCCCGCGGCCGCTGATCGGGGCCGTCGGCCGGGTCGACTCACGCTGGGACCACACCGCGCTGGCCGAGGTCGCCGACCGGAACCCCGGGGGTTCCGTCCTGCTCATCGGCCCGGTCAGCCAACGGATCGACCGCGCGGAGCTCGACGCCCTGCTGCGGCGCCCGAACGTCCACCTGCTCCCGCCGGTGCCGAACACGGAGGTTCCCGCCTGGGTCGAGGCGCTGGACTGCAGCACCGTCCCCTACGTCGACGACCCGTGGCAGCAGTACGCGTCGCCGCTGAAGATCTGGGACTACCTGCGCGCCGGGACCCCCATCGCGGCGACGGGCTGCCCGGCGCTGGGGGAGTTCCCGGAGGGGCTGGTGCACTTCTCGCTGCCCTCGCGCGACCTGCCGAAGCTCGTCGAGGCCGCGCTCGCGGAACCCGCCCGGACGCGCGCGGAACGCCGGACCTACGCCGCGGCGAACACCTGGGACGACCGGGCGGCGCAGCTGCGGGAGATCGTGGCGGAGACCGCGCGCTGACCCGTCGTCGTGACCCGCGGGTCAGGCCGGGTGGCCGGCCCGCGGGTGACGGGGCAGGAAGTCGGGCAGGTCGGTCACGTCGGCGGCGAACGGGCCGCCGAGTTCCAGACCGCGCACCAACCGGGCGGCCAGCGCCGACCACGTGAACAGCGGCGAGCGGGCCGCGGCCCGGGCGCCCGTCCCGGCCGCCACCACGGGGTCGGCGAAGCGCAGCATGGCCGCGTGGACGGCGTCGGTGTCGGTGGGTTCCACGACGACCCCACCGTCGCCGATGAAGTCCGCGGAACCCCCGTTGGAACCGCCGATGCTGGGCAGTCCGGCGGCGGCGGCCTCGGTGAACACGACCCCTGCGGGTTCGTACAGCGACGGCATCACGAAGCAGGTGGCGTCGTCGAACAACTGCTGCAGGCGGGCCCGCCCGGCGGGTTCCCGGCGCGGGATCCTCCCGTGCGTGCGCACCCCGGGGGCCGAGATCGGCGGGTGCCCGCCGACGACGTCGAGGGTCGCGTCGGGGTGCACCGCCCGGACCCGCGCGAACGCCTCGAGCACTCGCGGTCCGTTCTTGCGGGTGAAGTCCAGCCCGACGAAGAGGTAGCGCGGGGGCGTCTGCTCGCGCGCCGGCGTCCGGGGCTGTTCGTGGGTCCCCGCCCCGACGACGCGGACGTGCTCGGCGGGGACGCCGTAGTCCTGCTCGGCGGAGTCCGCGGCCCAGCTGCTGGTCATGCAGCACGTCGTCGCGGAGCGGTAGACGCGGGTCTGCAGCGCCAGGCGGGAGTCGACGTCGCGGCGGCGCATCGTCTCCCAGTTGACGTAGGGGTAGCGCAGCGCCTGCGCGACGGTCATGTCGTCGTAGACGACCCGGGGCAGCGCCGTCCGGACCTCGTACCCGCCGCCGAGCTGGACGACGCCGTGCAGGCCCTCGAGCCGGTCGAGGCGTCGCTGACCGGTGACCGTGCGCCCGGCGGCCAGGTGCGCCCCGACGAGGGCGGCGCTGTAGCCGCGCTGGAACCGTTCGCGCGCCGGGCGTCCGGCGCCGCCGCCGCGGTGCAGCGGGGCCAGCGCGGCCGCCGCGTAGCGTTCGACCTTCGCCCCGGGCCGGACGTCGACGGGCACGACGTCGACCCCCCAGCCGCGCAGGCCCTGCAGCACGCCGTAGGGCGTGCCCGAGCGCACGGTCGGGTCGGTGGCGTCACCGGGGAAGAGGACGGCCAGCCGCAGCCCCCGCAGCGGCTGCTGCGCGTGGTGCTCGGCGGTCACCGGGCCACCGCCTCGCCGCGCAGTCCGGCGACGTGGTCGGCGACGACGTCGGCCCGGGGCAGGGCGCCCTCGGCCAGCGCCTGCGCCAGCGAGGGGGCCTGCTCGTCCTTGCCGGACAGCGTCAGCTCCAGCGGACGGCCGTCGCGGCCTTCGGTCGGCCACGCGATGGCGAGGTCCGGGTCCAGCGGGTGGATGCCGTGCTCGCGGTCGGGGGCGTAGCCCTCCGAGCACAGGTAGACGACCGTCGAGCCGTCCGCGAGGGAGAGGAACGCGTGCCCGAGCCCCTCGGAGAGGTAGACCGCGCGGCGGTCCACGTCGTCGAGCAGGACGGAGTCCCACCGCCCGAACGTCGGTGATCCGACCCGCAGGTCGACGATCACGTCGAGGACCGCGCCGGCCGCGCAGAACACGTACTTCGCCTGTCCCGGAGGGACATCGGCGTAGTGCACACCGCGCAGGACCCCGGCCGCCGAGACGGAGCAGTTCGCCTGGGCGAGGTTCAGGCCGTGGCCGAGCGCGGCGGTGAAGGCGGGTTCCTTGAACCACTCCATGAACGTTCCGCGGTCGTCGCCGAACTGGCGGGGGGTGATCTCCCAGGCGCCGGGGATGCTCAGTTCGCGTGTCTGCACGTGGCGGACCCTATCCGCTCGTCCGGAGCAGGCGGAGGGCTGTGCGTGACATCACGGTCACCGTAGGGTGTCGCCCGAGAACGCCCGCGAGGCCGGGAGTTCCGAACTCAGATACGGGGGACCGCGTGCGCTGGATCGTGGCGGGAGCGGGCGGGATGCTCGGCACCGACGTCGTGGAGGTGCTGCGCGCGGCGGGGCACGAGGTCGTCGGACTCACCCGGGCCGAGGTCGACGTGACCGACGTCGAGGCCTGCCGTCGGGTCGTCGGGGCCGTGGGGGCTGTCGACGTCCTGGTGAACTGCACCGCGCACACGGCCGTCGACGCGGCCGAGTCCGAGGAGGGTGCCGCGTTCGCGGTGAACGCGGTCGGAGCCCGGAACCTGGCCCTGGCCGCACGGGACGCCGGTGCCCGGTTCCTGCACGTCTCCACCGACTACGTCTTCGACGGCGAGGCCGACGAGCCCTACGCTCCCGACGCGCTGCCGGCCCCGCGGGGAGCCTACGGACGCACCAAGGCCGCGGGGGAGTGGGCGGTGCGGGCCAGCGGGGCCGACGCCCTGGTCGTGCGGACGGCCTGGCTCTACGGCGAGCACGGAGGGTGCTTCCCCAAGACCATGGTCACCGTCGGGCGGGCCCGCGGGGCGCTGTCGGTGGTCGACGACCAGGTCGGGCAGCCGACCTGGACCCGGGACGTGGCGCAGCTGCTGCTGCGGCTCGTGGCGGCGCAGGCCCCGGCGGGGACCTACCACGCGGTGGCCGCGGGTCGGTGTTCGTGGTTCGACTTCGCCGGGGCGGTGCTGGCCTCCGCCGGCCTCGACGCCGTGGAGCTGAAACCCACCACGAGCGCGGAGTTCGTGCGTCCCGCCCCCCGCCCGTCGTTCTCGGTCCTGTCCACCGCGAACCTGCCCGGGGTGGGGGTCGAGCCGATCGGGGACTGGCGCGAGCGCTGGGACGTCGCCGCTGCGACCGTCCTGGCCGACGGGGAAGTTCTCTAGAACTTCTTCCCGAAAAGCGGGTCGTGACGCACAGTCGCGTCCTATGGTCGGCGCGTGACGAACTCGCCCTCCGCGTCGCCCACCCGGCGTCGCGCGGTCCGTACCGTCTTCGTGCTCGCCCTGTGCGCGCTCCCGGTCCAGGTGGTGGTCCGGGAGGTCGTGGGGGAGCCCTACCCCGGTCTCTACCAGCCCTCGTTCGGGGGTGTCCCCCTGACGGGGGGCGAGGCGACGACCACCGACGCGGTGGTCACGCTCGACTACGCCGACGGACGCACCCGGGCGATGTCCATGGCCGATGCGTTGCCGCCCACCGGGATCCTGCCGCGGTACGTCTTCAGCCGGGGTTTCCGCGACCAGGCCACCGCCGACGACCCCCGGACGGTCGCGTGGTTGCAGGAACGCTTCGCCGACGACCCCGGCGGTCCGGTCACGGGTTTCGACGTCCAGTGGCAGCAGGTCGGTTACTCCGTCACCGACGGCTCCCGCCGCGTCCTCTCCGACGGCCGCCACGTGCACGTCGACCTCGGGGGGACCCGGTGAGCAGCGTGTCCCGCGGCGTGTCCCGCGGCGCTGAGGTCTTCGACCGGTGGGTCTCCCGCGGTGACGCCACCCCGCGCGACCTGGGGATCTACCGCATCGTCTTCGCGCTGCTGATCCTGCTGTCCCCCCCGAGCTTCCGCTGGGTCTCCCAGTTCCCCGACTCCTTCGTCAACGGCCCGGCCGGACCGTTCGCGTTGCTGCACCGCGTCCCCCCGGACGGTGTGCTGCTGGGCCTGGAACTCCTGGTCGGGACCTGCGCGGGGTTCCTGCTGGTGGGGTTGTTCACCCGCACCGCCTCGATCGTGCTGGCCCTCGCCCTGGTGGGCGGGTACGGGACCGTCTACAGCCTGGGCAAGATCGACCACACCATCTTCCTCGTCATCGTCCCGGTGCTGCTCGCGTTCGCGCGCTGGGGCGACGCGGTGTCGGTCGACGCCCTGCGGCGGGGAGCGGGCGCTCCGGCCGCCGAGACCCCGCAGTGGCCGCTGCGCCTGCTCGCCCTGCTCGTCGGCCTGGGGTTCCTGACGGCCGCCGTCCCGAAGGTGCTCAGCGGCTGGCTGGACCCGCGAACCCATGCGGTGCAGGGGGTCATGTTCACCCAGTACTACGTCAACGACCGGACGGACCTGTTCGCCGGGCACTTCATCGGTCTGCACGACGGGGTCTTCTGGGAATCCGTCGACGTCGCCACCGTGCTGCTCGAGGGCCTGCTCGTGCTCACCGTCCTGAACTGGCGCTGCTGGCGGGTCGGGATCGCGATCGCCTCGCTCTTCCACCTCGGCGTGCTGCTGATGATGAACATCGGGTTCTCCGGCAACGTCGTCACCTACGCCGCGTTCGTGCTCTGGGCCCGGTCGCCGCTGCTGCGGTGGGAGGTCCCCCGGGCCACTGCGGCGCAGCGCCTGGCGGCCCGCCCCGGATCCGCCCGGCTCACCCCCGTCGCGGCAGGGGTGCTCGCCCTGGCGCTGGGGGTCGGCGCGGTGCTGCGCCCGGAGGCGTGGGCGGTCCCGCGGCTCAACCAGGTCGTCGTCGTCGTGGGCGCGGCGCTCGCGCTCTGGTACCTGGTGCACGTGGCCAGGGACCTGCTCGGTCGCCTCCGCGGTGGCCGTACGGTGAGCGTCGTGGACGAATCCGCCGGAGTCAGACCGTGATCGGACGCGCGACCGTCGTCGGGGCGGGACCCAACGGGTTGTCCGCGGCCGTGCTGCTGGCCCGCGCCGGGCTGGAGGTCACCGTCCTCGAGGCCGCCGACAGCATCGGTGGTGGGGTCCGCAGCGCGGAACTCCTCGGCCCGGGGGTCGTCAGCGACCTCGGGTCCGCCGTGCACCCCTTCGGCGTGGCGAGCCCGTTCTTCCAGAGCCTGCCGCTGGAGCGGCACGGGCTGCGGTGGCTGCACGGCCGCTACCCCCTCGGCCACCCCCTCGACGACGGCCCCGCCGGGCTGCTCGAGGGCGACCTCGACGCGACGGCGCGGGAACTCGGCCGGGACGGCGCCGCCTGGAAGGCGCTCTTCGCCGGGCCCGTGAAGCACTGGGAGTCCCTCGTCCCCCAGGTCATGGGTCCGTTGCTGCGGGTGCCGGCCGACCCGCTCGTGCTCGGCGGGTTCGGGGTGAAGTCGGTCTGGCCGGCGAACCTGGTGAACCGCACGCTCTTCCGCGAGGACCGGGCCCGGGCCCTGTTCGCCGGGATGGCCGCGCACGCCCTGCAGCCGCAGAGCCGTCCGCTCACGGCGGCGTTCGGGATGCTCTTCGGGGCCGCAGCCCACGCCACCGGGTGGCCGGTGCCCCAGGGGGGCGCCCAGGCCATCGCGACCGCGCTCGCGGCCGAGCTCGCCGAGCACGGGGGCACCGTCCTGCTGAACCACCCCGTGCGGACCCTGGGGGACCTGGAGGTCGCCGGGGCCGCGGACGTGACGCTGCTCGACCTGACCCCGCGCCAGCTGTTGCGCATCGCCGGCACCGCGTTGCCGCCCCGCTACGCGGCGCAGATGCGGCGCTGGACCTACGGCGCGGGCGCGCACAAGGTCGACTACCTGCTCGACGGGCCCGTCCCGTGGCGCGATCCGCGGCTCGCCGGGGCCGTCACGGTGCACCTCGGCGGGAGCGCGGCGCAGGTCGCGGCGGCCGAGGACGACGTCGCCCGCGGGCGCCACCCGGACCGGCCCTTCGTGCTCGTCGCCCAGCAGGACGTCGCCGATCCCGGCCGGGCACCGTCCGGGCAGCACGTGGTGTGGGCCTACGGGCACACGCCGCAGGGGTCGACCGACCGCGGCACGGGGGAACGGATCGACCGCCAGTTCGAGCGCTTCGCGCCGGGGTTCCGCGACCGGGTCCTCGCCCGGGTCGAGACGACGCCGGCGGCGTTGGAGGAGCAGAACGCCAACCTGGTCGGGGGCGACGTCGGGGGCGGTGCGCTGACCCTGCGTCAGCAGGTCTTCCGGCCGGTCCTCGGTCTGGACCCGTACTCGACCCCGCTGGAGGGGGTCTACCTGTGCTCCTCCGCGACCCCGCCCGGCGGCGGGGTCCACGGCATGTGCGGTTTCCACGCCGCCACCCGGGCGCTCACCGACCTCGCCCGGCGGCGCCGCACCGGGCACTGACTCAGGCGTGCCGGCCGCGGGCCAGCAGTTCCAGCAGGTAGCTGCCGTACCCGCTCTTGACCATCGGGCGGGCGCGTTCCTCGAGCTCGGCGTCGTCCAGCCAGCCGTGGCGCCAGGCGACCTCCTCGGGGCAGCCGATCTTGAGCCCCTGACGGGCCTCCAGCGTGCTGACGTAGTTCCCGGCGGCCAGCATCTGGTCGAACGTCCCGGTGTCCAGCCAGGCCGTCCCGCGCGGCAGCACCTCGACCTGGAGCTGACCGCGTTCGAGGTAGGTCCGGTTCACGTCGGTGATCTCGAGTTCCCCGCGCGGGGACGGTTGCAGGGCCTTGGCGATCTCGACGACGTCGGAGTCGTAGAAGTAGAGCCCGGGGACGGCGAAGTTGCTCCTGGGGGCGGTGGGCTTCTCCTCCAGCGACAGCGCCTGCCCGGCGTCGTCGAACTCCACGACGCCGTAGGCGGTGGGGTCGCCGACCCAGTACGCGAAGATCGCGCCGCCCGTGAGGCCGTCGAAGCGGCCGAGCTGGTTGCCCAGGCCGGGGCCGTAGAAGATGTTGTCCCCCAGGACCAGGCCGACGGTGTCGGAACCCACGAACTCGTCCCCGATGACGAACGCCTGGGCGAGACCGTCGGGAGAGGGCTGGACGGCGTACTGGAGGTTCACGCCGAACTGCGAACCGTCGCCCAGCAACCGCCGGAACCCGTCGGCGTCGTGCGGGGTGGTGATGACCAGGACGTCCTGCACACCGGCCAGCATCAACGTCGAGAGCGGGTAGTAGATCATCGGTTTGTCGTAGACCGGGACGAGCTGCTTGCTGACCCCCCGGGTGATGGGGTGCAGTCGCGTGCCGGATCCACCGGCGAGGATTATTCCGCGCATGACACCGTAGTATGTCGGTCCATGAGACTTCTGGTCACCGGCGGTGCAGGTTTCATCGGCAGCCACTACGTGCGGTCCGCCCTGACGGGGGTGCACGGGGCCACGGGGATCGACTCGCTCGTCGTCCTGGACAAACTCACCTACGCCGGCAACCCGCGCAACCTGGACCCGGTGGCCGGTGACCCCCGGTTGGAACTGGTCGAGGCCGACATCACCGACGCGGCCGCGGTCGACGCGCTGATGGCTCGCGCGGACGTCGTCGTGCACTTCGCCGCCGAGAGCCACGTTGACCGATCCATCGACGGCGCAGCGGGTTTCGTCCACACGAACGTCGTGGGGACCCAGGTCCTGCTGGACGCCGCGGTGCGTCACGACGTCGACAAGTTCGTGCACGTCTCCACCGACGAGGTCTACGGCACGATCCCCGAGGGTTCCTGGCCCGAGGACCACCCGCTGGAACCGAACAGCCCCTACTCGGCCTCGAAGGCCTCCAGCGACCTGCTGGTGCGGTCGTTCCACCGCACGCACGGGTTGCCGGCCTGCATCACCCGTTGCTCGAACAACTACGGCCCGTACCAGTTCCCCGAGAAGGTCATGCCGTTGTTCATCACGAACCTGATGCGCGGCGGGACGGTTCCGCTGTACGGCGACGGCCTCAACGTCCGCGACTGGTTGCACGTCGACGACCACTGCCGCGGGATCCAGCTCGTCGTCGACGGCGGTCGTCCCGGGGAGGTCTACAACATCGGCGGTGGGACGGAACTCACCAACCGCGAACTCACCGAACGGATCCTCGAAGCGTTCGGGGCCGGCTGGGAACGCGTCCGCGAGGTCGAGGACCGCAAGGGCCACGACCGCCGCTACTCGGTCGACATCTCGAAGATCTCGGCCGAACTCGGCTACACCCCTCAGCACTCCTTCGACGAGGGTCTGGCCGAGACGGTCCAGTGGTACCGCGACCACGAGGCCTGGTGGGCCCCGCTGCTCGAGAAGGTCTCCACCGCGAGGTGAGGTGAGACCCGGAGGTCGGTTCCCCCCGCGGGTCATCGACCTCCGGGTCGGTTCCCGGGTGACGCGGACGTCACGGTGGAACTCAGAGCACCAGCGGCCGGGCGTCCTCACGGAGGTTCACGACACTGCTGGCGGCCAGGACCAGGTCCTCCGGGGTGACCGCGTCGGCCTCGCGCACGACGGCGAGGCCGCGGTGCTTGAGCATGTCGGCGATCTGTTCCTGGTGGTCGTCGACGTGTTCGGAGAACTCGGCCCGCCGGGGGATGAGGACCGGGAGCTTGCCGGCCCCGAGAGCCTCCAGGGCGACACCCGTCCCGGCGTGGGCGATGACCAGGTCGGCTTCGCGCATCGCCGCGGACAGTTCCTGGGCGGGAACCGCGGGACGGGGGTCGAGCACCGGCAGGCCGGTGGTGTCGGTGGTCCCGGTCTGCCAGAGGACCTCGGCCCCCAGGTCCTGCAGGAGGGGGGCGATGCTCTCGACGAGACGGCGGAAGCCGTAGGTCCGGGAGGTCCCGAGGGAGACCACGACCTTGGACACCTTGCGGCGTTCCGGCAGCTGCTCCGGCTCCCAGCCGTCGAAGACCGAGCCGGCGTACTTCCACTTCTTGGAGGCCCAGGAGGCGTTCTGCGTGTAGAGCTCGACGCCGGGGATCCTGGCCAGGAGCCGGCCGCTGAGGCTCGGTCCGTGGGTGCGGGTCGCGCTCTCGATGTAGTACGTCTTCGTCCCGTGCAGGCGGGCCTGCGGCAGGACGGAGACGGCGAGGCTGGAGCCGGTGCTGACGACGGCCGAGATGCGTCCGCGGCGGAACAGCGACGAGGCGAGGACCGCGTTGTGCAGCGCGGCCCGCAGGTCGCGGGTCGGCCCGGGTTTCACCCACAGCACGTCCTCGCCCTCCAGGAGGGACAGGGACTGCGGGGTGGGGACCGTGACCCAGCGGAAGGCGTCAGCGATGGGCAGCCGCTTGGCGAGCGACTTGAGCTGAGCCAGGTGTCCGCCGTCATTGGCTACGAGAAGTGCAGTCATGGGCGTCCTCGGGATCGCGGTCGCCCGGACGGGCGAACCTGTGACGAACCGCACCCTAGCGAGTGCTGAGCGTGACCGCTAGGAGGCGATCGTCACACTTCCGCCGTACCGCGCGCACTCGAAGAGCTGATCGTCGTTGCCCGATCGTGATCGAATCCTCGAGAAGTGCAGGTCAGGTGCCCTGCCGCAACCCTTTGACGAAGCGGCCGGTCAGATCCAGCTCGGCAGCCACATCCGCCGGCTCCAGGACTCGTAGGGGATGACCTGGGCCGTGTAGACCGGCCAGAAGAAGGCGAAGCAGGCGACGGCGAGCACCACGACCGCACCCGCCACCGCAGCGCCCCCGCGCCGCCGCCACAACGCCGCCTCGACGGCGACGCCCCGGCGCAGCACGGCGGTGCTGGGGTCGGGGCCGAGGACCAGGCCCAGCACGTGGACCACCGCCAGCACCACGAACGGGACGAAGACGACGGCGTAGAAGGTGAAGATCGTCCGGTGCTGGTACTGGAACCACGGCAGGTAGGCGCCGGCGTACCCCGCGAGGATCGCCCCCGCCCGCCAGTCGCGGCGGAAGAACCAGCAGAAGAGGAGGACGAGCAGCGCGAGGAGCCCGGCCCACCAGATCACGGGGTTGCCCAGCGAGGTGATGGCCTTCGAGCAGTTGTCGACCGAGCAGCCCTCCACGCCCGACGTCTTGGCCTCGTAGAAGAAGGACGTCGGACGTCCCTGCACGAGCCACGACCACGGGTTGGCGGAGTAGGGGTGGGGGGAGTCCAGACCGACGTGGAAGGCGTAGGCCTGCTGGTGGTAGTGCCACAGGCTCCGCAGGGCGTCCGGGACGATCCCGCCGGCCCCCCGGGAGGGGTGCACCTCGCCCCACTGCCGGTCCCAGCCGGCGTCGCTGCGGAACCAGCCCACCCACGAGGCCAGGTAGGTGGCGACCGCGATCGGGACCATCAGCACGAACGCGCCGATCCCGTCCCGCCAGAGCGCGGCGGGCAACCAGGGCCGCACCCCCACGGCCCGCCGGGCCCCGGCGTCCCAGAAGACGGTCATGACCCCGAAGACCGCGAGCACGTAGACGCCCGACCACTTCACCCCGCAGGAGAGTCCCAGGCTCACCCCGGCGGCCAGCCGCCAGCCGCGGAAGCCGATCCGCGGGCCGAGCCCGTCCACCCCGTGCACGACGACGGCCCGGGCGAGGCGCTCGCGCGCGTGGTCCCGGTCGATCAGCAGCAGGGCGAAGGCGACGAGCACCCACCACATGAGGAAGACGTCGAGGAGGCTGGTGCGGCTCTCGACGAAGTGCTCACCGTCCACGGCCAGCAGGACGGAGGCCGTGACCCCGAGCAGCGTGGAGCGGAACATGCGCCGCGCGATCCGGCCGATCAGCAGGATCGACAGCGTCCCGATGAGCGCCGCGGAGAAGCGCCAGCCGAAGGAGGAGTCGATGCCGAACAGCCACTCCCCGAACGCGATCATCCACTTCCCGACCGGCGGGTGGACGACGAAGTCACCCTCGGTGCCGAAGACGTTCGGGGCCCCGTGGGTGAAGAGCTCGTCCGGCTTCGCGATGCTCGAGTCGTTGCGCAGCTCCACCCCGTGCAGCAGCAGCGAGTACGCCTGCTTCACGTAGTACGTCTCGTCGAAGACGAGCTGGTGGGGGCGGCCGAGCTGGAAGAAGCGGAGGAAGCCGCCGATCGCGGTGACCAGCAGCAGCGGCAGCCAGGCCCGACGCCAGGACTCCCCGGTGATCTCCGAGGAGGTTCCCAGCAGCCGTTCGCGGGCATCGCCCGGACCCGGTGCGCGGGGCGTGGCGACGGTGTCCACCGCGCTCACGCGGGACCTGCCTGCTGCTTCGCGATCATCGATCCATCGTAGGCACGCAGGATCGCCCCCGCGGGTACGGCACGATGGCGCGGTGAGCGGGGACAGCGGTACGGGACGACTGGTGCTCGCGGGGACCCCGATCGGCAACGCCGGGGACGCGACCCGGCGGCTGGTCGACCTGCTGGAGACCGCCGACGTGATCGCCGCGGAGGACACCCGCCGGCTGCACCGCCTGGCCGGGGCGCTGGAGATCACCCCGCGCGGTCGCATCCTGAGCTACCACGAGCACAACGAGACCGAGCGGACCCCGGAGCTCGTCGACGCCGTGCGCCAGGGCTCGGTCGTCGCGCTGGTGACCGACGCCGGCATGCCCTCGGTGTCCGACCCGGGCTACCGGCTGGTGCGCGGGTGCGTGGACGCGGGACTCCCGGTGACGGTCGTCCCGGGACCGTCGGCGGTGCTGACGGCCCTCGCGGTGTCGGGTCTGCCCAGCGACCGGTTCGCCTTCGAGGGCTTCGCCCCGCGCAAGCCGGGGGAGCGGGCCCGGGTCTTCGCCGACCTCGCCCAGGACCCGCGGACCCTGCTCTTCTTCGAGTCCCCGCACCGCACCGGGGCCACGCTCGCCGCGATGGCCGAGGCGTTCGGGGCGGACCGGCCGGCCGCGGTGTGCCGGGAACTGACCAAGACCTACGAGGAGGTCGTGCGCGGGACGCTGGCCGAACTGGCGGTCTGGGCCCAGGGCGAGGTCCGCGGCGAGGTGTGCCTGGTCGTCGCGGGTTCCACCGGCCCGCAACGGGTCCCCGAGGTGGGGGAACTGGTGGAGGAGGTGTCCGAACTCGTGCGGTCCGGGTACCGGATGAAGGACGCCGTGAAGGTCACTGCCGGTCGCCACGGAGTTTCCGGGCGCGAGTTGTACGACGCGGTCACCCTGCGGCGCCGGGCAGGGGCTCCGACGACCCCGAACTGACCACGGAGAGTAGTGTCACCGCCGTTCACCCGATCGCCGCACCGGAGTGGACGACCCAGTTGACACCGGGGACCGCCGAAGCATTGAGGACACACCCGTTCTCGATACCTGGAGGCTCCCGTGACCCCCCCACGCGCCCTCGCAACTCCGCACCACCGCACCACCACCCGCACGTCCAGCCGTTTCGCCCGCGTCCTCGCCGGCGTCGTCGCCGCGGCCGCTGTCGTGGCCGGCGGGGTTTCCGCCGCCGTCCCCGCGCAGGCCGTCGTGAACCCCTACATGACCTACGAGGGAACCTCGGTCAACAGTGCGAACGTCCCCGCCACCACCGTCGACATCTCGACGCTGACCGGCGTGAAGTTCGACCGCGGGACCTACTACGTCAACGACGTCGTCCAGGACGGTTCGATCGGCGGCGTCGCGCTCGCCGGGAACTACTACACCGGTGAGGGCGAGGTCGACCTCACGGGTCTCTACGGTTCGGTCAAGGTCGTCGCGAAGCTGTACAGCGGCAAGTACATGGTGCAGTCGGTCACCAAGTACCTGCGGGCCGTCCCGATCGTCACGAACACCATTCCCGTGGGTTTCCCGACGGCGGCCACCACCGGGGTGCCGGCCTGGATCACGCTGACCCCCTCCACCGCGCTCGACGTGTGGACCCCGGGCGCGGTGCTCGACGGTCTCGACGTCCAGGGGTGCCTCTCCGTCCACGTCCCCGACGTCACCGTCCGGAACTCCCGCATCACCTGCACCGACGAGACGCTGCGCGCCGTCAGCCTCACCGACGCCCCCGGGTTCGTCATGGAGGACTCCGAGATCGTCTCCGACGGCAGCGCGCAGGTCGCGATCGGCTGGGGCGGGTACACCCTGCGCCGGGTCGAGATCCGCGGCACCCAGGACGGTCCGCGCCTCGGGGACGACGTGTCGATCAGCGACAGCTACGTCCACGGCCTCGTGCGCCACGACGGCGTCCACACCGACGCCATGCAGTCGACCTCGGGTTCCGGCATCGTGGTGAGGCACAACACCCTCGACCCGCGTCAGGCCGGCTCGGACGACTTCCTGAACTCCGCGGTCCAGCTCGGCACCGAGACGGGGCTGCACCGTCTCGAGAACGCCCTCTTCGAAGGCAACTTCTTCAACGGTGGTTCCTACTCGGTCAACGTGTCCTGCTCGGCCAACGTCACGAACGTGGTGTTCCAGGGCAACGCCTACGGGCACGGCAACCGCTACGGTGCGGCCATCGCGGTCCCGGGCGTGACGTTCACGCAGGACCGGTGGGTCGACACCGGCAACCTGATCAAGGTCGCCCCCGCCTGCTGATCCGGGGCCTTTTCCCGATCCGCTGGTCAAACGGCGGTTGAGGTGTCAACCTTCCTCGGTGGGTGAACACATCGGCCGGAGGTACCTCGCGGCGAGCGCTGCGAGGTACCGCCTCTGGACCGTGGAGCAGTTCGCGCGGGAGGTCCGCGGGGTGGGCGTCCGGACCGTCCAGGCCTCCGCCCTGACGACGTTCGGAGCCCGCTACCGCGTCACGGAAACCTCCCGTGACGTGAGGTTGTCGGTGCCGGGCCACCTGGACCCCCAGGACCGGTCCGCCCTCCGCCAGCGCGACGTGTCGTCGGTCCCCGAACAGTTCACGCTGGAATTGCCCCAGGCAACTCTCCAGGGACGTGAGGGTTGGGTCTTCCACCAGGGTCGCCTGGTCGAGGGCATCTGGCAGGAGGACGGTTTTCCCGCTCGCTCCCTGATGCCCCGGTGGCGCCAGGACCGTGCCGTTCGGCTGTCGGGAACCACCGTCTCCCTGCTGCAGCCGTGGTTGCCGAACTACTACCACTGGACGGTGCAGGTCGTCCCACGGATCGTGCGCATCCTCGACCTCCTCGCCGAGCGGGGGGAGGAGGCCGACCGGTGGTTGATCCCCAGCGGCGCTCCGGGGTACATCAGGCAGTGGCTCGACCTCCTCGGCATCCCGGAGGAACGCCGGCTGGGCGTCGAGACCCGCGGGGAGGTCTTCGACGTCGAGCGACTCCTCGTGGCGAGCGTGCCCGGTCGCAACCGGTGGGTCCCGCCCTCGACGGTCGAGCAGGTCCGTGCCGCCGTCGCCCACGTCCCCCCCGGCGCCGGCGGCCGGCGGCTCCTGCTCCAACGGGAGGGAGAACGCCGCCGGGTCCTGCTCAACGCCCCCGAGGTCGTGGACGCGCTCACCCGTCGGGGCTTCGAGGTCGTCGACCCGGGGGGGATGACCGTGGCCAAGGAGGCGTCGCTGTTCTCCGGGGCGGACCTCGTGGTCGGCGTCCACGGCGCCGGGCTGACGAACCTGGTGTTCTGCCGTCCCGGGGCGACGGTCGTGGAGTTGACCCCGCGCGGCCTCCTCTACCCGACGTTCGTCAAACTCGCTGCGGCAGCGGAGGTGGGCCACCACATGGTGGTCGGCACCGAACCTCGCCTGCCGTGGCCGTTGCGCTTCCCGGACGTCGACGCCGACCTCGTCGTGGACGTTCCGGAACTGTCCGCGGTGGTCGACCGCGTCCTGCGCGGGTCCACGCACGGGATCTCCAGCCCGTGATCCGCGGGGTGGCGTTCGGCGGCTCCCCAGGAGATCGGTAGTTCGACGCGCGCCCGGCGGGACCGTCGGGGCTGGCCTGGATGGACGTGCTGCGGGGCGCGGCCGGGGTGGCGGCGTCGGCCCTGGCGTCACCGCGCCGGGCTGCCCGCAGTGCTCCCACTGACGGCAACGTGGGGTGACGCTTGACTGCGCAGAGTGAATCCTAGAAGGATGCCCCTGCGCGTCCCGAGGCGGACGCGGACGCCCACGCCCTTCTCCGCCACGATCCGTCCGGACACGCCGCGGGAACCCCCGTCGTGCGCCGGTGCGTGGCCACCACCGCCGGAGGTCGACCCTTGAGCGATGCCCGACCGCCTTCCCCAACCGTCCACCCGGCCCGCATCGACGGACTGACGGTGCTGCGGGGTGTGGCCATCGGCCTCGTCGTCCTCCGCCACGCCGCTCCGGACGTCTTCGGCGGCGCCGGCATCGTCGGCGTGACGATCTTCTTCGCCCTCTCCGGCTGGCTGATCTCCGGGATCCTGCTGGGTGAGGTGGAGCGCACCGGGCGCGTCGACTTCCGCCGCTTCTACCTCAACCGCGTGTTCCGCCTCTACCCCGCCCTCATCGCCTTCGTGGTGGTGCTCGCGCTGGTCGGCGTCCTCGCGGACCCGCTCGACCAGGGACCGACCTGGCGCTACGCGGTCCCGGTGGCCCTGACCTACGTCGCGGACCTCCCCCTGGGGGTGTGGGTGGGCAGTGCCTCCACCCACCTCTGGACGCTCTCGGTGGAGGAGCAGTTCTACCTGGTCTGGCCCTTCCTGATCGTGCTGGCCTCCCGGGGTCGTCACCTCCGCCGCACCCTGGGGATCGCGGTCCTCCTGTGCTGGCTCGCCGCGGTGCTCACCGTCGTCGTCGTCGGTCACGACACCGTCGCCGCCTACTCGCTGCCCACCTCCTGGTTCGTCGCGCTCGCGATCGGCGGCCTCGCCCGCGCGCTCGGCCGGGACCGGCTGACCGCACTGCTCGGAGGCCGCCCCGCGCTCGCGGTCGCCGTCGTCGTGCTCGCCCTGCTCTGCGTCGGGCCCGAACTCAAGGGGAACCCCCTGACCTACCTCGTCGGCGGCCCGGCCATCGCGGTGGCGGCCGTCGTCCTCGTCCTCGCGGCACTCCGCGTCGACACCGTCCGCGGTGTCCCCGGACGACTGCTCCTCGGCCTCGGCACGATCTCCTACGCCGTCTACCTCTGGAACTACGCGATCGTCGTCTGGGCCGAGGCGGTGTTCGCGGACCGCCCCACGCTCCTCGTGACGGCAGGAGCCACCGCGGTGAGCCTCGGCGTCGCGACCGCCAGCTGGTTCCTGCTCGAGCGGCCCGTCGTCCGGGCGCGCCGACGTCACCACGTCCGCTCGAGCGCCCGCGCCCTCGACCTGTCGCGCTCTGCCCCCGGAGTTCCCAGTGCGGCACCACGACCCTGACGCCCCGCGGCCCCGCTCCACACCCCGATCAGGGAAGGTCGTCATGATCGAAGCGCAGGTCCCGTCCCGACGTCCCCGGCTGGAGTTCGCCTTCCTCGACGGGTTGCGCGGCCTCGCAGCGCTGTTCGTCGCCGTCCACCACACCTACCTCTTCACCGGGTCGTCGCAGGCCCACGAGGCGTTGCCCGCGGTCTTCGAGCCCCTGCGCTACGGCCAGTACGCCGTGACCGTGTTCATCGTCCTGTCGGGTTTCGTCCTCGGACTCCCGCTCGCCCCGGACCGCCCCGCGTTGACCCGGGGGTGGGCGACGTTCCTGAAGCGCCGCGCGCGGCGGATCCTGCCGCCCTACTACGCGGCCCTCGCGTTCTTCCTGCTGCTCATCGCCCTCGTCCCGCAACTGCGCCAGGTCTCCGGAACCGCCTGGGACAGCAAGGTTCCCGTGACCGCGACGGGTGTCGTGTCGCACCTGCTCATGCTCCACAACCTCGGCGGCGACTGGAAGTGGCAGATCGACGGCCCGATGTGGTCGGTCGCGACCGAGTGGCAGTTGTACCTGGTGATGCCCCTCGTGCTCCTGCCCGTGTGGCGCAGGTTCGGGGCGGTCGCGATGGTCCTGCTGGCGGTCGCGGCGGGCTGGGGGATCCACGTCCTGTTCCCGCGCTTCGACGGCGCGCACTTCTGGTTCGTCGCGGACTTCGCCTTCGGCCTCGTCGCCGCCCGCCACGTCGCCCGGGCTCGTGCGCTTCCCCGCGCAGGGCTGCTCGCGGTGGCGGCGGTCGTCGTGGTCGCGGTCCTCTTCCTGCTCGTCCCCGGTCACGGTCTGCGCGACCTGTGGTTCACCGAGGTCGTCGTCGGTGCGGCGGTGGCCCTGGTCCTGCTGGCCCTGGCGCAGCAGTCCGTGGCCGGGACCCGGACCCCCGTGCACGCCGTCCTGCAGTGGCGTCCGCTGGTCTGGATCGGGTTCTGGTCCTACAGCCTCTACCTCCTGCACAGTCCGCTGCTCGGCCTCGGGAACCTGCTGACCCTCGACCGCCCCTGGGGGGTGGGCACCCGGTTCGCCGTGATGCTGCTGGTCGTCCTGCCGCTCGCCCTGGCCGTCAGCTACGGGTTCCACCGCCTCGTGGAACGTCGCTTCATGACCGCCCACCAGGCCCGCCTCCGTGAGGGCGCCCCGGCGGCCGCGGTGGACGTCTCGGAGACCAGGAGTTCCCTCCCGTCCTGACGGCTGCGAGAGTGGCCGGATGCCCGCACCGCACCGTGAACAGGTCTCCCGAGACGTCGCCGTCGTGGGAGGGACGCTGCTGCGGCTGACCCCGGACTGGCACGGCGAGCGCGAACCCGGCACGGTGCTCGTCCGCGACGGCCGGATCGTCGCCGTCGGTGCCCACGTGCCCGTCCCCGCGGACGTTCCCGTGCTCGACGCGACCGGCCGGTTCGTCCTGCCCGGCTTCGTCGACCCGCACACCCACCTCGGCGTCCACGCCGAGGGGGAGGGCTGGCACGGGGCCGACGTCAACGAGAAGGGTGAACCCCGAGGCGCCCGGCTGCGGTCCTGGGACGGGGTCGACCCCCGTGACCAGGGTTTCGCCGACGCCCTGAGCGCAGGGGTCACCACCGTGGCCGTCCTGCCGGGTTCCGCCAACGTGGTCGGGGGGCAGACCGGAGCCCTGAAGACCTGGGGGGCCACGGTCGAGCAGATGCTGCTGCGCGCGCCGATCGGGGTGAAGAGCGCGCTCGGCGAGAACCCCCGGAAGAACTCCGGAGGCCCCTCGACCCGCATGGGGATCGCGGCCGCCCTGCGCGACGCCTTCGCTGCGGCGCAACGGTTCAGCGCCCAGCGGGCGCGTGCGGCCGAGAAGGGCGAACCCCTCGACCCGCCCACCGACCGGGACCGCGACGCCGAGGTCCTCGCCCGGGTCCTCGCCGGCGAACTCGTCTGGCAGCAGCACGCCCACCGCGCCGACGACATCGCGACCGCGGTCCGCCTCGCCGAGGAGTTCGGCTACCGGCTCGTCCTGAACCACGTCACCGAAGGCCACCGCGTCCTCGACCTGCTCGTCGAGAAGGGGCTGCCGGCCGTCGTCGGTCCGCTGCTCACCTCGCGCTCGAAGCCCGAACTGCGCCACCGCTCGCTGAGCGTCCCGGGGATCCTCGCCGGCGCGGGGCTGCGGATCGCGCTGACCACCGACCACCCCGTCGTCCCCATCCAGTTCCTCGCCCTCTCCGCGACCCTGGCCGTCAAGGAGGGCCTCGACCCCGACGAGGCGCTGCGGGCCCTGACCCTCAACCCGGCCGTGATCCTGGGGATCGACGACCGCGTCGGGTCGCTGGCCCCCGGTCTCGACGGCGACGTCGCCGTCTGGTCCGGAGACCCGCTCGACGTGATGTCGCGGGCCGTGCACGTGGTCAGCGGCGGTCGCTCCGTCTACCGGTGGGACGGGGTCGGTGAGGTGCTCGAGGCGGGCGGGACCTGGCGTCCGCTGTGAGGTCCGAAGCGTCCGGCACGAGTCGGCGTCCCGGTGCGTTGTGCGGACGTGAGTGGGAACCAGTACCTGGCCGTCGTCAACGCGGGGGCGGGATCGGCGCGGGCCGGCGCGGTCGACGCCGTCGTGCGGGAACTGCGCCGCCACGGTGACGTGGAGCTCCGCCGCACGGGCTCCCTGGACGACCTGCGCACTGCCCTGCTCGGGGCGGGTGGACGCCGGGTCGTGCTCCTGGGCGGCGACGGTTCCCTGCACGCTGCGCTGCAACTGCTCTGGAACGCGGGGGCGACCCGCTCGGTGGGGCCGCTGGGCATCGTCCCGCTCGGTACCGGCAACGACCTGGCCCGCTCGCTGCGGTTGCCGCTGGACCCGGTCGCCGCGGCCCGCGTCGTCGCCCAGGGGAGCCCCAAGGGTCTGGAGCTCCTCGTCGACTCCCACGACCGGATCACCGTCAACACCGTCCACGCGGGCATCGGGGCGTCGGCGACGGCCAAGGCGCAGCGGCTCAAGCGCCTCCTCCGGGCCGGCGCCTACCCGGTCGGTGCGGCCTGGGCCGGGGTCAGCGCGGGCAAGGGGTTCCGGCTGCGCGTCGACGTCGACGGCACCACCGTGTCGCCGGGGGAGCGTCCCGTCCTGATGGTCGGCATCGGCATCGGCGGCACCATCGGCGGCGGCGCCCCCCTCGTCCCCGGCGCCGACCCGCACGACGGACTGGCCGACGTCGTCGTCTCCGAGTCCACCGGTCCCCTCGCCCGCCTGGGCTTCGCCGCCGGGCTGCGCAGCGGGGTCCACGTCGAGCGGCAGGACGTCGTCACCGCGACCGGGAAGGTCGTCGAGATCGACGCCGGGTCCGGGACGTTCCGGTTGAACTCCGACGGCGAGGTCACCGACCACCAGAGCTACGAACGGTTCGAGATGCACACCGACGTCTACGACGTCATCTGCCCCTGAACGGGGGGACCCCCGCCGTGTGATCACGACGGGGGTCCGGGGTCCGGGGTCCGGGGTCCGAGGAGTCGGGGACTAGCGGCGCATGACGCCGCGGGCGATCCGGTTCCCGACGAGCTGACCCACCTGGACGATGACGATGATCGTCGCGACGCTGACGTAGACGACGCCCCAGTCGTAGCGGTGCTGCCCGTAGGTGATGGCGTAGTCGCCGAGGCCACCGCCGCCGATGAGCCCGGCCTGCGCCGTCATGTCGACGATGCCGATGAAGATGAACGTGTACCCCAGGACGAGCGGCCCGAGGCCCTCCGGGATGACGACCTTGAACAGGATCGACATCCGCGACGCACCGAACGCACGCGCCGCCTCCACCACCCCGGGGTCGACCCCGACGAGGCTCTGCTCCACGATGCGGGCGACCGCGAACGCCGCCGCGAGGGCGACGCCGAACGTCACCGCGTTCGTGCCGATCGTGGAACCCACGACGGCCTTCTGCAGCGGGCCGATCGCGGCGATGAAGATGACGAAGGGGATGGGGCGCACCAGGTTCACGACGAACCCGATGCTCCCGAACACCCACCGGTTGCCGAAGACGTTGCCGGGCCGGGTCGCGTACAGGGCGATGCCCATCAGCAGACCGAGGACACCCGAGACGACGAGCGAGATGCCCGCCATGAGCAGGGTCTGACCGATCGCCGTCCGGAACACGTCGGCACTGTCGAGGAAACCGTCGAACCAGCCGTTCACCGTTCCTCCTCCGCGTGGATCCCGGCCTCGCGCAACGTGCGCAGGGCGGCGTCGACGTCGGGTCCGGTGAGTTCGTAGGTCAGCGACCCCAGCCGGCGCTCGCGGATCTCCGAGACGCCCCCGTAGACGAGTTCCGCGCTCGTCGCGCTCGCGCGGAACGCCGCGTCGATGCGTTGCTGCAACCCGATCTCGTCGGTGATGCGGACGCTCACGATGCGGCCCGGGTGGTGGGTGCGGAGCCGTTCGAGCGCGTCCGGGGCGGGACGGTCGTGCGTCGCGCTGCGCACGAAGCGTTGCGCCGCAGGCGTCTGCGGGGTGGAGAACACGTCGTAGACGTCGCCCACCTCGACGAGGCGGCCGTTCTCCATCACCGCGACCCGGTCCGCGATCTGGCGCACGGCGTCCATCTCGTGGGTGATGACGACGATGGTCACGCCGAGTTCGGTGTTCACCCGCCGCAACAGGGACAGGACCTCGGTGGTGGTCTCGGGGTCCAGGGCGCTGGTGGCCTCGTCGGCCAGCAGCAGCGGCGGGTTCGTGGCCAGTGCCCGGGCGATGCCGACGCGCTGCTTCTGCCCGCCGGACAACTGCTCCGGGTAGGTGTGCGCCCGGTCCAGCAGACCGACGAAGTCGAGGAGTTCCGCGGTCCGCGCGTCGCGTTCCGCCCGCCCGACGCCCGCGACGGTCAGCGGGTAGGCGACGTTCCCCGCCACCGTCCGCGACCGGAACAGGTTGAACTGCTGGAAGATCATCCCGATGCCCGAACGGGCCCGGCGGAGATCACCCTCCGACAGCTTCGTGAGGTCCTGACCGGCGACGCGGACGCTGCCGGAGGAGGGTTTCTCGAGGGCGTTGACGAGGCGGACCAGGGTCGACTTGCCGGCCCCGGAGTACCCGATGACGGCCAGCACCTCACCCTCGCGGACCTCGAGGCTGACGTCGTCGACCGCCGCGACGGACGTGCCGTCGCGGCGGTCGAAGCGCTTGGAGACGTTCTCCAGGCTGACGAGGGTCTTCACTTGCCCTTCGCGGCCTTCGCGTCGGCCTCGACGGTGGCGAGGTCGGCCTGCAGGTCCGCGGCGCTGCGGTCGGAGACGACCGCGTTCG
The DNA here is from genome assembly GCF_979255925.1 of Kineococcus sp. AC630. NCBI lineage: Bacteria > Bacillati > Actinomycetota > Actinomycetes > Kineosporiales > Kineosporiaceae > Kineococcus > Kineococcus sp. AC630. Next base: position 114,197 of record NZ_CEEDMJ010000012.1, on the reverse strand, counting down.
GGTAGTCCTTGGCGAACACCGTCTGCACGGCGGGGTCCTGGAAGAGGGCCGCGAGCTTCAGGTAGGTCTCGTTGTCCTTGTCCTTCGCCCGCGCGGCGAAGATGTTGACGTAGGGCGCGGCCGAGGGGTCGGACGGGTCGTCCTTGGCGATGACGTCGGTCTCCGGCAGCTTGGCGCTCGTCGCGTAGTTCACGTTGACGATCGCGGCGGCGACCGAACCGCTCTGCAGCGCGCCGGCGGTCTGCGAGGCGTCGACGGCGGTGACGTCGACCTTCTTCGTCTCGATGTCGTCGATCGAGGAGAAGGCGTTGCCGCCGTCCTTGAGGGTCAGCAGACCGGCCGACTGCAGCACCAGCAGGCCGCGGGCCTGGTTGATGTCGTCGTTCGGGATGGCGACCTTCGCGCCCTCGGGGAGTTCGGACGGGCTCTTCGCCGTGGTCGAGTACAGCGGCAGCGGGTAGATCGCGGTCGCACCGATGGGCTGCAGGTCGTCCCCGGCGGTGACGTCGTAGTTCGCGAGGTACTGGATGTGCTGGAACTGGTTGAGGTCGACCTCGCCCTGCGACAGCGCCGGGTTCGGCAGGCTGTAGTCGGAGAAGTTGACCAGGTCGACCGTCACGTTCAGCTTCGACTTCGCCAGGCCCACGTACGTCTTCCAGTAGTCCAGCGACTTGTCGGCCACGCCGATCTTCACGGTCTGGGCCGGGGCGGAACCGGCGGCGGCGGTCGTCGCGGTGTCGTCCTTGCGGGTCCCGAGGACGACGGCGACGATCACCACGACCACGACGACGACGGCGGCGACGATCCCGATGAGGAGGCCGCGGCGCTTCGGCTTGTCGGGCAGGGCGGGGGCGGGGCTGGACACGGTGGCACTCCGGTGGTCGAACGGCGGGCGCGCGGCTCGCAGCACCCCGTGATCGACGACGTGCGTTGCTCCGCGCTTGCCGGACGGGGTCGTCCGGCCTGGTCTTCACCTGGGGCACCCCGCCGCGGGGGAGGGTTGCCGGACAACGAGCCAGGGCTTGTCGCTGTCACTCATGACCGTGGGGGAACCGTAGGTTCCCGTCGTCGAACCCGTCAAATCGCCCCCGCGCGCCGGTGATCAGCCCGGCCGCGGGACCGCCCGCGTCTCAGCGCAGGCGTTCGGTCACGCCGCACCGCCGTCACCGGGTCGGCTCAGGACGTGGGGGAGGACGACGGCCTGCGCGGCGACGGTGCGCCCGTCCGTCGTGGTGATCGAGGGACTGCCGTGGAGGACGTAGCCCTCCGCCAGGGCCGCCGTGACCTTCTCGCAGAAGGATCGGTCGTCGGGGCCGGTCAGCAGCCGGTACGTCAGCTTCTCGTCGCTCACGCGTCCAGACTATTCGCGCCCAGAGCGTCGCGGGCGTCCTGCAGGCTCAGCAGGCCCAGGGCGACGTCCGCCAGCGCGTCGCCGAGCTTCTTGTGGTTGGCCCGGGCCCAGCGCTTCCCGTCGTAGTCGGTGGTCGTGCGGCGCAGTGCCTCGAGGCTCGCGCGCAGGTCGCGGTCGAGACGTTCGCGCAGTTCCCCGTCCGTGGGCGTCTCAGGGCGCAGCGCCTCGCCGTCGCCGTTGCGCAGCTGCAGGAGCGCCTCGTGGTCCAGGCCCTCCTCCCGGGCCCAGAACCGCACCGGCCGTTCGACCAGGTGGTTCCACACCGGGGCCTGCGCGGACCGGAAGAGGACCTGGACGGGGCTCTTCGCCAGTCCGGACGCGTTGAGCCAGAACTCACCGGCCTGCGGTCGGCTGAAGAGCGCGCACTCGTCCTCGGGGAGGTCGACGACGACGGCGACCCGGACGAACGCCGGGTCCTCGCTGTCCTGCTGCGGCCCGAGCAGGGCGCCGAAGACCCACGCCTCCTCGGCGCGGAAGAGGTGCAGCTCGGCGGGCAACGAGTTCGCGTGCTCGCACCCCTGGGCGACGTCGGCGAGCTTGCTGACGGCAGTGGTCCACTTCACGGCAGCATCTTCGCGGGTGTTGCGGGGCCGGCCCCGCGGGGGCCTAAGCTCGCCCGGTGGATTCGACCGAACTGAGGGCCCTGCAGAAGCCGTTGAAGGACGCCTACCGCGAGGACCCGGCCAAGGCGCTGGTTCCCGCGAAGGCCGTGGCGGTGCTGGACGGGCAGTCCATCGGCGTGTCGGTCGACGGGTTCGCGGGCACCACCCGCGCCGGGCTGCACCCCGCCGCCGGGGGCGACGGGACCGAGGCGTGCTCCGCCGACATGCTCTGCGAGGCCGTCGCGGCCTGCGCCGGCGTGACCCTGCGCAGCGTGGCCACCGCCATGGGCGTGGAGCTGCGCAACGCGTCGGTGACCGCCGAGGCGCACTGGGACGCCCGCGGCACGCTCGGCGTCTCGCGCGAGGTGCCCGTGGGCATCACCGACGTCACCCTGACCTTCACGTTCACCTCCGACGCCGACGAGGCGACCGAGGCCAAGATGATCTCGCTGGCCGAGCGCTACTGCGTCATCGCCCAGACCCTGCAGACCCCGCCCAAGGTCTCCGTCCAGCGCGGCTGAGCTCTGCCGGGAGGGATCGTTGACTCCACGGTCCCACTCTGCGGGACCGTGGAGTCAACGATCCCCCCGCGACGAGCGTCAGGCGCGCTCCTCCTGGAGGGCGACGGCGCGGCGCCCGCCCAGGACGACGGCGGCGAAGCCGAGGACGAAGGCGATGACCACGCCGAGGCCGGCGTAGGCCCAGTTGCTGTCCCAGTAGCCGTCCTCGCCACCGGCTGGCGGCACCCGGTGGGCCAGGTCGAGGGGGGCGAGGAGGTAGCCCTGCCAGGACAGCCACGACACCGAGCTCGAGACCAGACCCCAACCGATGAGGGTCGCGACGACCATGGTGATCACCGACAGGCCGCGCACCGAGCCGTAGCGCCCGCGGGAGTCGAGGAGTTCCGCCTCCGCGTAGTCACCGCGGCGCAGCGAGAGGTCGGCGAGGAAGATCCCCGCCCAGGCGGCGATCGGGACGCCGAGGGTGATCAGGAACCCCTGGAACGGCGTCAGGAAGTCCTGCGAGAAGAACGCGATGTAGACGGCCCCGGCGATCATCAGGCAGGCGTCGATCAGGACCGCCACGGGCCGGGGGACCCGGAGTCCGACGTTCAACAGCGCCAGGCCGGAGGAGTAGATGTCCATGACCGCTCCGCCGACGAGGCCGAGGACGGCGACGACGACGAACGGGACGAGGAACCACGTCGGCAGGATGTCCGTGAGCGCCCCCACGGGGTCCGCCGCGATCCGGCCGCTGAGGTCCTTCGACGACCCGGCGACGAGCGCGCCGAACACGAGGAGCACGCCCGGGCCGAGCGAGGAACCCAGCGTCGTCCAGAACACGACCCCGCCGCTGGAGGCCTCGCGCGGGAGGTAGCGGGAGTAGTCCGCCGCGGCGTTGGCCCACCCGAGACCGAAACCCGTCATCACGAGGATGAACGCCCCGACGACCGCCGCGGCGTCCCCGGCCGGGAGGGCGTTCACGGCGTCCAGGTCGATGGAGTCGGCCGCGAAGACGATGTAGAGGACCGTCAGCACCGCGGTGACGACCGTGATCCAGCGCTGCATCCGCATGATGACCTTGAACCCGAGGGTTCCGCCGAGCACGATCAGCCCGACGACGATCACGAGGGCGACGAGTTTCGTGCCCGTGCCCCCACCTGCTCCGAGGCGGTCCAGCACGGTCGCCGTCGCGAGCACCGCGACGGCCGCCAGCGACGTCTCCCAGCCCAGCGTCAGCAGCCAGGACACCAACGAGGGCAGGCGGTTCCCGTCGACCCCGAAGGCCGCGCGGGACAACGTCATCGTGGGCGCCGAACCGCGCTTCCCGGCGATCGCGACGAGGCCGACGATCACGTAGGACAGGAACACCCCGGCGATCGAGACGGCCGTGGCCTGCCAGAACGAGATCCCGAAACCCAGGACGAACGAGCCGTAGCTGACCCCCAGGACGGACACGTTGGCGGCGAACCACGGCCAGAACAGGTCGCGTGGCCTGCCGTGGCGTTCGGACTCGGCGACGGTGTTGATGCCGTTCAGTTCGACGTCGACACCGCCCACCCTCGTCTCGGGGGTGGCGGGGATCTCGCTCACGTCGACTCCTCGGGAGGATGGCGGTACCGGGCCGCGGGGTGGTCGGCGGGCAGCCTCGTGCGGCCCGGACCGAAGACCACCTCCCGCAGCGTACGGCCTGGGGCGTCGCGACCGGGTGGTGGCGCCAGCGTGCCCCGCCGACGCAGTTCGGGGACGACCTGCTCGCAGAACTCCGCGTAGGAGCCCGGTACGACGAACGGGGTGAGGTTGAACCCGTCGATCCCCGTCTCCCGCACCAGCGCCTCCATGGCGTCGGCCACGTCGCCCGCCGTGCCGGTGAACACGAACTCCCGCATCCCGAAGCGCAGGAAGTCGGCGCGTGCGTCGGCCACCGTCTCACCCCGGTAGCGCTCCACCTGGGTCCGCCCGCCCTCGGTGCGGACGTCGGAGAAGTTCCCGCGGGGGTCGAGGGCGGCGAGGTCGATGCCGGTCATCGAGGCGTAGTAGGCGCGGGCGGCCTCCGGGTCGACCCAGGACAGGTACTCCTCGAGGCGGGAGCGGGCGTGGTCCCGGTCGCGTCCCAGCACGACCGTGAGTCCGACGAGGGTGCGCAGCGACCCCGGGCCGCGTCCGTGCCGGGCGGCCCGGGCGTGCAGGTCGAGGACCTGGCGGCGCAGCGTCCCGGCGTCGCGGCCCTGCAGGAACACCACCTCGGCGTGGGTGGCCGCGAACTCCCGACCGCGTTCGCTGGCACCGGCCTGGAAGAGGACGGGGGTGCGCTGCGGGGAGGGCTCGACCTTGAAGTAGCCGTCGGAGCGGAAGTAGCGGCCGTGGTGGTGGACCTCGTGGACGCGACGCGCGTCGGCGTAGCGCCGCGTCGCCTTGTCGTGCAGCACGGCGGCGTCCTCCCAGCTGCCCTCGAACAACCGGTAGCTGAGGTCGAGGTGCTCGTCGGCGATGTCGTAGCGCTCGTCGTGGCGGGGCAGCGGTTCGCGTCCGTGCAGCGCGCTGACCACCCCCGCCGACGTCGTCACGACGTTCCAGCCGATGCGCCCACGGGTGAGGTGGTCCAGCGTCGCGAACCGCCGGGCGTTCGGGTAGGGGCCCTCCAGGCTCGTCGAGGACGTCACCGCGAACCCGAGCCGGCTCGTCACCGCGGCCATCGCCGGGACCAGCAGCAGGGGGTCGTTGGTCGGCATCTCGACCCCCTGCTCGAAGGTCACGGCCGGGGTGCGGCCCTCGAGCACGGGGTAGCCGGGGGAGTCGGCCAGGAAGAGCAGGTCGAAACCCCCGTCCTCCAGGAGCCGGGCCAGCGACGTCCAGTGCGCGAGGTCGAGGTAGCGGTCGGTGTGCTGCTCCGGGTGGGCCCACAACCCCTGGCTGGTGAGGTTGGGACCGTTGATCTCGAAGGCGCTCAGGAGCAGGTGGTGCGGGTGCCTCACGTGGGGACGCCCGCCGGGCTGCGCTCCAGCCAGTCGAGGAGACCCGCGCCGAGCCGGTGCCGGGTCGCCGGGCTCATGCCCTCGATCCGCAGACCGTGCCCGGCCAGGGCCGCCAGCTCGGTGTCGCTCAGCTTCCAGACCTCGCGCGCCACGGCGTACTGGTCGCTGACGCCGCGACCGAACCAGAGCTGGTCGTCGGCGTTCAGGGTGACCCCCACGCCCGCGGCGTGCAGGACCGGGGCGGGGTGCGCGGCGAGCGTGGGGACGATGCCGAGCGCCACGTTGGAGACGGGGGCGACGTCGAGGACGATGCCCTCGTCGGCGAGTCGGCGCACGAAGGCCGGGTTCTCGACCGAGCGGACGCCGTGGGAGATGCGGGTGGCGCCCAGGACGTCGATCGCTTCCGCGACGCACTCCCAGCCGCCCGTCTGCCCGGCGTGCGCGACGACCGGCAGACCCGCCGCCCGGGCCGTCGCGGCCGCCCCGGTGAAGCGCTGCAGGCCCGAGGGTTCCTCGAACCCGGCCGTCCCGAACGCGGTCACCCCGCGGCCGGCGAACTCGGCGGCGACCGCGGCGAGCTCGGCGGCGATCGGCTCGTCCTGGTCGGTGTTCAGCGTCAGGATCGAACCGACCTCCACGCTGTGCTCCCGTCCGGCCTCGCCGAGGGCGTCGACGACGACCCGGGTCACCTCGCGCAGGCTCCCCAGCCGGGGGGCGTAGAGCTGGGGTTCGATCGCGGGTTCGAGGTAGACCACGCCCTCGGCCGCCTCCTGGGCGACGAGCGCGCGGCACAGGCCGGCGAGGTCGTCGAGGTCCGCCACCAGGGCGGGCACCCGGCCGTAGGCCTCGAAGAACGCCCAGACGTCCGACCAGCCCTCCCCGGTGGCGGCGGGACCGCCCCGCACGGGCAGGTCGAGCGGGGCACCACGGCGGCGGGCGAGGGCCAGCACGGCCTCGCGCGGGTAGGACCCGTCGAGGTGGGCGTGCACGTGCACCTTGGGCAGGGCGGTCAGGGAACGCACCCTGCTCAACGTAGGCGCGAACGTGCCACGTGTCGCACAAGCGTTCCTTCTGAGAGCATCCATCCCGTGGATCAGCGTGGTGCAGGACGCAGCGGCGGCGAGCTCGACGTGCGCTCGTTGCGCTACCTGCTCGCCGTGTCCCGGGAACGCAGCTTCACCGGAGCGGCTGTCTCGCTGCAGGTCTCCCAGCCCGCGCTGAGTCAGGCGATCGCGCGCACGGAGCAGCTCGTCGGGGGCCGGCTGGTGCTCCGCGACGCGCGGGGCGTGGCCCGCGAGGGGTCCGCGCTGACCCCCGCCGGGCAGGCGCTGGTCGCCGACGCGACGCGGATCACCGAACTCCTGGACCGGGCGCTGGTGCGCGCGCGGCGCATCGCGGAGGAGGGCGAACGCGAACGGCTGGCCGTCGGCATCGGCACCTCGACCCCGCGCTGGGTCTCGACCCGGCTGGTGCAGGCCTCCCAGGAGAGCCCGGACCTCGACGTCGTGCTGCGCCACGTCCCCTGGGGGCAGGAGGTCGCGAGCCTCGCCGACGGCCGGGTCGACGTGGTCTTCCTCAACGCCGGCCCGGACGAGGTGCTGGACGCGCGGGTGCGTGCGGTGAACGTCGCCGACACCCAGCGGGTGGCGGTGTTCGCGGCCGGGCACCGGCTGGCCGGTGAGACCTCGATCGACATCGCCGACCTCGACGACGAGCCCATCGTCGACGCGGGGTACGACCGGGAGGTGTGGCTCGTCGAGCCCCGCCCCTCCGGCGCGGTCCCCCGGGTCGTGGGTCCGCCCGCCCAGAACGTCGAGGAGATGCTCGCCCTCGTCGCCTCCGGACGGGCGATGGCCATCACCGCGGAGGTCGTCGCCGCCGGCCACCGCTCCGACGACATCGCCTTCGTGCCGTTGCGGGGGCTGGACCCGCTGCGTCTCGTGCTGCTGGCGCTCGCCGACGACGAACGGCCGGCGGTGGCGGACCTGCTGGCCTCGTTCTAGGGGGTCACCGGTCCGCGGTGGCGGTGATCACACGGAGAAGGAGTACTCGGTGGTCGTCGTGAACTCCGCACCCGGGCGCAGCACGGAATCCCCGAGCAGCGGCTGGTTCACCGCGTCGGGCAGCAGCTGCGTCTCCAGGCAGAGGGCGTCGCCCTGCCGCACGGGCCGGCCCTCGATCGTCCGCCACGCGCCGGTCAGGAAGTTCCCCGTGTAGAACTGCAGGCCCGGCAGGTCGGTGCGGACCTCGAGCGAACGTCCGCTGCGCGGGCCGGAGACGGTGGCCACCGGCCGCAGGGAGCCGGGGCCGTCCAGCACCATGCAGTGGTCGTAGCCGCCGGCGGTGAGGAGCTGCTCGTCCGCGTCGCGGAGGTGCTCGCCGATGCGGGTCGGGCTGGAGAAGTCGAACGGGGTGCCCTCGACGGGGGCGAGTTCACCGGTCGGGACGAGGTTCGCGTCGATCGGCAGGTAGCGCGACGCGGACAGCCGCACGACGTGGTCCTCGACGGGGCCCGCGCCGTCGAGGGCGAAGTAGGCGTGGTTCGTGAGGTTCACCGGGGTGGCGGCGTCCGCGGTCGCCACGTAGTCCAGGCGCAACGTCACCGAACCCCCGTCCTCGCGCAGGGAGTAGGTGACCGAGGTGTCCAGCGCGCCCGGGAAACCCATGTCGCCGTCGTTGCTGCGCAACGACATCCGCACCCCGGCAACCCCGTCCACCGAGACCTCGGTGGCGGTCCACACGCGCTGGTCGAAACCCTCCGAACCCCCGTGCAGGGCGTTCGCGCCGTCGTTGGCGGGGACCGCGAAGGACACCCCGTCGACCCGGAAGCGTCCGCCGGCGATGCGGTTCGCGACGCGTCCGACGACGGCGCCGGGGTAGCCGTCGGCGGCCTCGTAGGCCGCGAGGTCGGGCAGGGCGACGACGACGTCGCCGATCCGGCCGGAGGCGTCGGGGACGCGGACCTGCTGCAGGGTCGCGCCGCGGGTCAGGACGGCGGCGCTCGCCCCGGAGGGCAGGCGCAGCTCCCACCGCTCGACGGGTTCTCCACGTCGCGTCCGGCCGAAGGGGGTGCTGTGCAACGTCGCGGTCATGGCGCGATCCTGCCGCACGCCCCGGGGTTCAGGTCAGCCGCCAGTCGATCCCGTCGCCCCCCTCGGCCCGCAGGAGTTCGTCGACCCGGCTGAACGGAGCGGAACCGAAGAACCCCCGCGAGGCCGACAACGGGCTGGGGTGCACCCCGGTGACGACCGGCACCCCGCCCAGCAGGGGAGCGACCGTCTGCGCGTCGCGACCCCAGAGCAGGGCCACGAGCGGTCCACCCCGGTCGGCCAGGGCCCGGACGGCCGCGTCGGTGACGGCCTGCCAGCCGAGCCTGCGGTGCGACCCGGACTCGCCCGCGCGCACCGTCAGCACCCGGTTCAGCAACAGGACCCCGGCCCGCGACCAGGAGGAGAGGTCGCCGTGCGCGGGCGCCTGCACGCCGGTGTCGGCGAGGAGTTCCCTGTGGATGTTGACCAGGCTGCGCGGCAGGGGCCGGACGTGCGGCTCGACGGCGAAGCTCAGCCCGATCGGGTGTCCGGGGGTGGGGTAGGGGTCCTGCCCGACCAGGAGCACCCGGACGCCGTCGAAGGGCTCCCGGAACGCCCGCAGCACGTTCTCGGGGGCGGGCAGCCACGGCGCGGGTTCGGCGGCCAGCGCACTGGAGAGCCGCACCAGGTCGTCGCGGACCCCCGCCAGGGCACGGGCCCAGCCCGGGTCGAGGTCGTCGAGGCCGAGTCCGGCCGGATCGTCGTCCGTGCGCGGGAAGCGAGGGGCGGGTGGGGGCGCTGCGGCGGGAGTCACGCACGGGACGGTACCGAGCCCGGACGCGCCCGCCGAGGTGAACGACACGGGTGTGATGCGCTCTTAGACTCCTGCCCGGCCCCCGGTTCCGGAGGCCGTGGTGAGAGGGGTCATGACGTGGAGCGGAACGACGCATCGGCGCGCATCGAGCGAGACGTCCCGTCCCTCGAGGAGCAGCCCGGGGGGCTGCCCGACGGGCTGAGTCGCCGCGACGCCGAGATCCTGGCCTTCGAACGGCAGTGGTGGAAGTACGCCGGCGCCAAGGAACAGGCCGTTCGCGAGCTCTTCGACCTCTCGCCCACGCGCTACTACCAGCTGCTCAACGCCCTCATCGACTCCCCGGCCGCCCTTGCCCACGACCCGATGCTGGTCAAGCGGCTGCGCCGGATGCGCACCAGCCGGCAGCGCGCCCGGTCGGCCCGCCGTCTCGGCGTGCAGCCCTGAGCGCTCGTCGCGGGCACTCGCCCCACCTCCTCGCCCGACGCGGGGCCCACCGGACCCGTCGGGGGCCGGTCGGTGTCGCCGTGCTCGTCCTGGTCTGGCTGCTGGTCGCGGCCCTCGTCGTCGGCGGTCTCGCGGTCGCGGTCCGGTCCGTGGCCGGTCCGCTGCTGGACGTCGCCGGCCGGGTGCTCTGAGCGACGCCTCTCGGGGGTCTGCCGCGGTGAGGGCGACGTGACCGTTTCGTGAAGACGAGGTTCCTCGAACCCTGTCCCACCAGCCCCTCCCCGCACTAACCTGAGCCCCGGTCGATCAGTTCGACGAACACGTCCTCTCGGGGGACGCACGTCGGGCGTCGCCCTCGGCTCTCGTCGCCGCGGGCAGCGTGAGACCCGGCTCCGGTGCCCGCCGGCGCCGTTCTTCCGCTCGCTGCACCACCAGGAGAAGGCAATGGCTCAGGGCACCGTGAAGTGGTTCAACTCCGAGAAGGGCTTCGGCTTCATCACCGTCGACGACGGTGGGGCGGACGTGTTCGTGCACTACTCCGCGATCGTGGCCGACGGCTACCGCTCCCTCGAGGAGGGTCAGCGCGTCGAGTTCGAGGTCGGGCAGGGCCAGAAGGGTCCCCAGGCCGAGAGCGTCCGCGCCGTCTGACCCGGCGCTGACCCGGCGCGGCGTCCCCGGCGTGACCGTGCCCGGCCCCCGGTCCTCCCGGAGGCCGGGCACCAGCCCGCCCGCGGTCGCCGTGCCGTCCGAGGCCTCGGGGGTTTGCACTCGGGGGGTGAGAGTGCCAACATTGGCGTTGGCACTCTCGAGTCGAGAGTGACAACTGCACTCGACCCGGGAGCGAAGCTCCCTGGCCGGTCCGGTGAGGTCGACAGGCGCTGGGGGACGTGACCCCGGTTCAGGTCGGCCGTCCGTCGCGGGCACCCGACCGACCGCCCACCGCCCGTCTTCTGGGAGGAAAACCAGGCATGAGCAAGATCATCGCCTTCGACGAAGAGGCCCGTCGTGGTCTCGAGCGCGGGATGAACCAGCTCGCCGACGCGGTCAAGGTGACGCTCGGCCCCAAGGGCCGCAACGTCGTCCTTGAGAAGAAGTGGGGCGCCCCCACGATCACCAACGACGGTGTCAGCATCGCCAAGGAGATCGAGCTCGAGGACCCGTACGAGAAGATCGGCGCCGAGCTCGTCAAGGAAGTCGCCAAGAAGACGGACGACGTGGCCGGCGACGGCACCACGACGGCGACCGTCCTCGCCCAGGCGCTCGTCCGCGAGGGTCTGCGCAACGTGGCCGCGGGTGCGAACCCGATGGGCCTCAAGCGCGGCATCGAGAAGGCCGTCGAGGCTGTCACCGAGCAGCTCGTCGCCGCCGCCAAGGAAGTCACCACCAAGGAGCAGATCGCGGCCACGGCCGGGATCTCCGCCGGTGACGCCTCGATCGGCGAGCTCATCGCCGAGGCGCTCGACAAGGTCGGCAAGGAAGGTGTCATCACCGTCGAGGAGAGCAACACCTTCGGGCTCGAGCTCGAGCTCACCGAGGGCATGCGCTTCGACAAGGGCTACATCTCGCCCTACTTCGTCACCGACGCGGAGCGTCAGGAGACCGAGCTCGAGGACCCCTACATCCTCATCCTCAACTCCAAGATCTCCACCGTGAAGGACCTGCTCCCGCTGCTGGAGAAGGTCATGCAGTCGGGCAAGCCGCTCGTGATCGTGGCCGAGGACGTCGAGGGCGAAGCCCTCGCGACCCTGGTCGTGAACAAGATCCGCGGCACCTTCAAGTCCGTCGCCGTCAAGGCCCCGGGCTTCGGCGACCGCCGCAAGGCCATGCTCGGCGACATCGCCATCCTCACCGGTGGCCAGGTCATCTCCGAGGAGGTCGGCCTCAAGCTCGACACCGCTGACCTCGACCTGCTGGGCCGCGCCCGCAAGGTCGTCGTCACCAAGGACGAGACCACCATCGTCGAAGGTGCCGGCGACGCCGACGCCATCGCCGGTCGCGTGGGCCAGATCCGCGCCGAGATCGACCGCAGCGACTCCGACTACGACCGCGAGAAGCTGCAGGAGCGTCTCGCCAAGCTGGCCGGCGGCGTGGCCGTCATCAAGGCCGGCGCGGCGACCGAGGTCGAGCTCAAGGAACGCAAGCACCGCATCGAGGACGCCGTCCGCAACGCGAAGGCTGCCGTCGAAGAGGGCATCGTCGCCGGTGGTGGCGTCGCCCTCATCCAGGCCGGCGTGCTGGCCTTCGAGAAGCTCGAGCTCGTCGGTGACGAGGCGACCGGGGCGAACATCGTCAAGGTCGCGATCGAGGCTCCGCTGAAGCAGATCGCCATCAACGCCGGCCTCGAGGGCGGCGTCGTGGCGGAGAAGGTGCGCAACCTGCCCACCGGACACGGCCTCAACGCCGCGACCGGCGAGTACGTGGACCTGCTCGACGCGGGCATCAACGACCCGGTGAAGGTCACGCGCTCCGCGCTGCAGAACGCCGCCTCCATCGCGGCGCTCTTCCTCACCACCGAGGCCGTCATCGCCGACAAGCCGGAGAAGGCCTCTGCGGCCCCGGCCGGTGGCGACGGCGGCATGGGCGGCATGGACTTCTGAGTCCAGCCACTCCGTAGCACCTGCACCACCCACGAGGGCGGTCTCCCCACCGGGAGGCCGCCCTCGTGGCGTTTCCCGTGCCGCTCGGTCGCACCCATCGCTGTCATCACGTGGAGGGCGGTGTCGGTGCGACGATGCGGGCGCCCAGGCGCCCACTTCGGGACACCGATCAGGTACCTCACGTGGTGACACCGATGGGTGTGCCCGTGCGGTGGGGGGCGATGACTTCCGGGGTGGCGTGCGGTCAGACGCGGGGGAGGGTGAAGGAGCCGACGAGCTCGTTGAGCTCGATCGCGGCGCGCGAGACCTCCCCGGCGGTGGTGGCGGTGTGGGTCGCCCCCGCCGTCGTCTGATCCGCCGCAGCGGCGATGCCGGAGATGTTCAGCGCGATCTCCTGACTCCCCGAGGAGACCTCCGTGACGTTGCGCACCATCTCCGACGTCGTCGCCGACTGCTCCTCCACCGCCGCGGCGATGGTGGCCTGCAGGCCGTCGATGCGGGCGATGACCTCGGTGATCTCCGCGATCGCGGAAGCCGCCTCGGCCGCGTCGGTCTGGGTGGCGTTGACGCGGGTGACGATGGACTCGGTGGCCCGCGCGGTCTGCTGGGCCAGTTCCTTCACCTCCCCGGCGACGACGGCGAAGCCCTTGCCCATCTCCCCGGCACGGGCGGCTTCGATGGTGGCGTTGAGGGCGAGGAGGTTGGTCTGTTCGGCGATGGAGGTGATGAGCTTGACGACGTCGCCGATCTCGCGGGAGGAGGCGGAGAGGCGGTCGAGGGTTTCGCTGGCTCCGGTGGCGGCGTGCACGGCGGAGGCGGCGGTGGCGGAGGCTTCGGCGGTGGAGGTGGCGATCTCGCGGATGGCGGAGGTCATCTGTTCTCCGGCGGCGGCGACGGTGGAGATGTTGGCGGAGATCTCTTCGGTGGCGGCGGAGACGACCTGGGTCTGGGTGGCGGATTCCTCGGCGCCGGAGGAGAGCTGGGTGGCGACGGTGGTGAGTTCCTCGGAGGAGCCGGCGAGGGTGGCGGCGTTGTCGGCGATGCGGCGCATCGTCTCGGTGAGGCGGTCCATGGTCACGTCGAGGGCTCCGGACAGTTCGCCCACCTCGTCCTTGGCGCTGTAGCCCACCCGCTGGTCCAGGCGTCCCTGCGCGAGACCTCGCACGACGGTGAGGGCGCGGCCCAGCGGGCCGGCGATGGAGCGGGCCACGACGACGGCGACCACCGTGGCGAGGACGAGGGCGAGGACGCCCACCGCCACGAGGAGGACCACGGCGGCGCGGTAGCTCTGGGCACCCTGCTGCGCGGTGGCCGTGGCGTTGTCCGTCTCCGCCTTCTGGATGCGGTCCAGGGTGGTGTTGATCTTCCGAGCCAACGGGAGGGTGTCGGCGTCGCGTGCGGCGGTGAAGCCGTCCTGGTCGTCGGCCTTCGCCAGGGCGATCAACTTCTCCCGGGCGGTGCGGTACGAGGCGAGGTCGGCGACGAAGGACGCCCGGTCAGCGGGGCTCGAGACCGGTTCGGTGGCCAGGTAGACCTTCCACGCGGTGTCGAGCTGGGCGTCGTCGGCGCTACCCGCCTGCAGCGCGGAGGTGGTCGCCGCCGCGTCGCGGGCCAGGGCGGAGGAGGCCAGGTCGACCCTGGACTGGGCGAAGGCGTACTTCACCGTCCCGATGCTCTGGACGCCGGGCACGACGACGTTCGACAGGGACGTCACCGTCGCCTGCGAGGAGCTCAGGCGGGAGATGCCGAGGGCCGCCACGGCGGCCAGCAGCAGGCAGACGACGCCGAAGCCGACGAACAACTTCGAGGCGATGTTCAGGTCGCGCAACTTCCCCATGATCGTTCCTCTACTCGTGTGGAGCCGACTCCACCAGAGCCGACCGGGTGAACATCGGCCCCGGGGGGGTGCGGCTTGAGCGAGCCGGGGGACGGGGTGCGCAGGGGGCGATGACTTCCGGGGCGGCGTGCGGTCAGATGGGCAGAACTGCAGGACGCGACCCAGGAGAACCATGCGCACCCTCATCGTCACCGCCTTCACCTCCCTCGACGGTGTCGTGGAGGCCCCGGGCGGAGAGCCCGGCTACCGCAACGCCGGCTGGACGTTCCAGGACATCGCCTTCGACCCGGCGGCCTACGAGATCAAGGGTCGCGAGATGGGGGAGACGACCGCGCTGCTGCTGGGCCGCACCAGCTACGAGGCCTTCGCCCCGGTCTGGCCGACGATGGACGACTTCGCCGCGTACAACGCCATGCCGCGCTACGTCGTCTCGACGACGCTGGAGCACGACGACGCGCGGTGGCCCGCGACGGTCCTGCGCTCGGTCGACGACGTCGCCGCGCTGAAGGAGACCGAGGGCGGGCCGATCGCCGTGCACGGCAGCGCCACCCTGGGGGCCTCCCTGGCCGACGCGGGCCTCGTCGACCGCTACCACCTGCTCGTCTTCCCCGTCCTGCTCGGCGCCGGGAAGCGGTTGTTCAGCACCACCGACAAGGACAAGCAGCTGCTCACCGTCCGCGAGTCGCAGACCTACCCCAACGGCATCACGAAGCTGGTCTACGACGTCGTCCGGTGACGTCGGCAGCCGGGGTTCCATCGATTACCGTCTTCCCGTGAGCACCTCGACGACGACGTCGTCCACCACCGCCCCCGGGGTCAACTGGGCCCGCAACTACGCCTACAGCGCGGGCACCCTGCACCGCCCGACCTCCCTCGACGAGCTGCGCGCCGTGGTCGCGTCGACGGGCCGCGTGCGGGCCGTGGGAACGCGGCACTGCTTCAACGACATCGCGGACTCCCCGGGCGACATGGTCACCCTGGAGGACCTCCCGACCGAGGTCGAGGTCGACTCCGCCGCGGGCAGTGCCCGGGTCAGCGCCGCCACCAGCTACGGCGTGCTCGCCCAGCGGTTGCAGGACTCCGGGGCCGCGCTGGCGACGATGGCCTCGTTGCCGCACATCAGCGTCGCCGGGGGTGTCTCGACCGCGACGCACGGCTCGGGTGACGGCACGCGGAACCTCGCCGGCGCGGTCCGCGCCGTGGAGCTGGTGACCGCGGACGGCGACGTGCGACGGGTCGAACGCGGCGACGCGGAGTTCCCCGGCAGCGTCGTGGCGCTCGGCTCGTTGGGGATCGTGACCCACCTCGAGCTCGACGTGCTCCCGACCTACGAGGTCCGCCAGGACGTCTACTCGGGGCTGTCGTTCGAGGCGTTCACCGCGAACTTCGACGCGGTCACCTCCGCCGCCTACAGCGTCAGCGTCTACACGAACTGGATCGGCAGCGACACCACCCAGGTGTGGCTGAAGACCCGCGTCAGTGACAGCGCCGACGCCCCGACCGAACTCTTCGGCGCCCACCGGGCGAGCGAACCCCTGCACCCGCTGCCCGAGGTCGACATCCGCAACGCCACCGAGCAGCTCGGGATCCCCGGCCCGTGGCACGAACGGCTGCCGCACTTCCGGTTCAGCTTCGCCCCGAGCAACGGGGAGGAACTGCAGGTCGAGTACCTCGTGGCCCGGGAGAACGCGCTCGGGGTGATCGCGGCCCTGCGCGACCTCGGCCCCTCGATCGCCCCCCTGCTGCACATGTGCGAGATCCGCACCGTCGCCGCCGACGACCTGTGGCTCTCCAGCGCCTACCAGCGCGACACCGTCGCGTTCCACTTCACCTACAAGCAGCGCCAGGCCGAGGTCATCGCGGCCGTCGCCGAGGTCGAGGCGGCCCTGGCGCCGTTCGACGTGCGCCCCCACTGGGGCAAGTTGTTCGCGGCCTCCGCGGACCGCCTCGCGAGCCTCTACCCGCGCTTCGACGACATGCGCGCCCTCGTCGCGAGCCACGACCCCGGCCGGAAGTTCGCGAACGCCTACACCGACCGGATCGGCCTCACCCACCCCTGACCCCTTCGCGACCGGAGGACCGGCCCGTGGCGACCTACGACGACGTGCACCGCCTGGCCTCCGCCCTGCCCGAGGTGGAGGTGGGGCAGCGCTTCGGCCGCCGGGCCTGGTCGGTGGCCGGGCAGGGCTTCACCTGGGAGCGGCCGTTCACCAAGGCCGACGTCAAGCGGTTCGGCCCGGATCCCGTCCCCGCCGGCCCGATCCTGGCGATCGCCTGCGAGGACCTGGGGGAGAAGGAGTCCGTGCTGGCGCAGGGGCGGGTGGGGTTCTTCGACATCCCCCACTTCGCCGGGTACGCCGCCTACCTCGTCGCCCTCGACGCGGTGGACGACGCGGACCTGGAGGAGGCCCTGCAGGACGCCTGGGCCGCGAAGGCACCGTCGCGGTTGCTGCCGGAGGCGGACCGGTAGTGCCCCCCGGTGACCGCGGGCCTCAGAGTGCGACGGGGTCGCGTCCGACGTCGTAGAACGCGATCTCCGCCTCGGCGAACCGGTTCTCCAGCGCGTCGAGGCCGTGGGCCAGCAGGTACTTCCGCTCCACCTCGTGGATCGGGACGGCCTGCAACCAGTAGACGTCCGTCCCCGGCTGCAGCTCGTCGGCCTCCAGCCTCCAGCGCTGCAACCGGGGGAAGTTCCCCGGGGCGGTGAACACGAGGTGCTCGGTGCGGCCGCCGAGGAGGTCCGCGACGATGCCGGGGAAGACGACCCCGGGCGAGAGCGGCCAGGGTTCCCCCATCGCCGTGAACGACGACGCGACGAGCAACCCCGTCGCGAGGCGGGGTTCGACCCCCTCCAGGACGGTCACGAGCTCGACCCGGATGTCGTTGCCGTTCACCAGGTTCGGCGAACGGTGCAGCGAGATCGTCGAGACCGAGGTGAAACCCGGCGACGGGCAGTCGTGCGCGGTCAGCACGTCGAGGGACTGCGTCTCCTCGTGGTTGAGGAACTCTTCGACCTGGGGTCGGCCGTCGGGGACGAGCTGGGCCCCGACGAACCGGGCCATCGCGACCTCGGCGTCGGTGGGGGGCGGGATCTCCAACGTCACGCGGCCAACCTTCCCACGGGTCTCGCCGACTCCACGGCGAGCCCGGTCTCCGGGTCCGCGAGCGCCGCGAGGGTCGGCAGGAGTTCCGGGGAGATCCAGTGCGTCCCGCCGGCGAGGGCGTCGAGGACGAAGCGCGGGTGGGCGGTGAGCCGTTCGGCGAGGCGGAAACCCGCGGCCCGGGTGGTCTCGGCGAGGTCGTCGAGCTGCGGCCAGGGACGTTCGGGGTTCACGTGGTCGGGGGTGAGGGGGGAGACCCCGCCCCAGTCGTCGACACCGGCGGCGAGGAGCTGTTCGCGCTGGCCCGGGTCGGACAGGTTCGGCGGGGACTGCAGCGAGACGCCCGGCCCGAGCAGCAAGCGGGAGACGGCGATCGTGGCGAGGTACTCGCCGTGGCCGAGGTCCTCCTCCCCGCGCATGGCGGTGTCGTCCTTGGCGCGGAAGTTCTGGACGATGACCTCCTGGATCCCGTCGAACTCCGCGATGACGTCCCTGATCGCCAGGATCGAGTCGACGCGTTCGGCGAGGGTCTCGCCGATGCCGACGAGGATCCCCGTCGTGAACGGCACCCCCGCCCGGCCGGCGTCGCGCAGGACCCGCATCCGCAGGGCCGGGTCCTTGTCGGGGGAGCCGTAGTGCACCTGCCCCGGTTCGGTCCACAACCGGCTCGACGTCGTCTCGAGCATCATCCCCATCGAGGGGGCGAGCGGTTTGGCGGCGAGCAGGGTCTCGTAGGACATGACACCGGGGTTGAGGTGCGGCAGCAGCCCCGTCTCGTCGAGGACGCGACGGGCCAGGTGCTGGACGTAGTCGAGCGTGGAGGAGAAACCCCGCTGGGTCAGCCACGCGCGGGCCGCGGGCCAGCGGTCCTCGGGGGCGTCCCCGAGGGTGAACAGCGCCTCCTTGCAGCCCATCGCCGCACCGTCGCGGGCGATCTCCAGCACGTCGTCCTCGGAGAGGAACAGCACGGGCAGCCGACCGGGGACGGTGGCGAAGGTGCAGTAGTGGCAGCGGTCCCGGCACAACCGGGTGATGGGGACGAACACCTTGCGGGAGTAGGTGACGACCCCGGGGCGTCCGGCCCGGGCCATGGCCTCGTCGCGCACGGGCCCGGCGAGGTCGCACAGGGCCTGCAGGTCGTCACCGCGGGCGTGCAGCAGGACCTCGGCGTGCCCGGCGTCGAGCTCGCCGCGGGCGGCGACGGCGAGGGCGTCCGTGATCTCGGCGGCCGTGGGGGCGGCGCTGACCGGCGCCGCGTGGCGGCGGCGTGGGGACGGCAGGGGGTTGCTCATGGTGCCTTTCCGGTGCTGCGGTTCAGGGCTGCGGTTCAGGGCAGGGGGATCGCTGCGGAGGCGAGGACGGCGGCGGTGCGGGGGCCGACCCCCAGGGCGAGGGCCTCGGCCAGGTCGTCGACGGTGTCGACGTCGCGCCGCAACGACGGGTAGGGCGCGGTCAGCGCGCGGGCTCCGGCCGCCCGGTGGGCCCGGGCCGAGTCCGGGCCGAAGCGGTGCGGGGGCGCGCCGTCCCGGTCGGCCAGCAGGACGCTGCCCCGCCCGTCGGCGTCGGTGACCAGTGCCGGCCCGGGGAGGGCGAGCGCCTCCGCCAGCGCGGCGGCGAGGTCCTCCGGTCGCAGGGCGGGCAGGTCGCCGAGCAGGACGGCGGTGGGGCCCCGGTCCAGGCAGGCGACACCGGCCTCGATCGCGGCCCCCAACCCGGGACGACTCGCGGAGACGGTGACCGCCCCCGTCGCGCGGGCGGCGGCGGTGACGTCGGGGTCGTCGCTGACGCAGACGACCAGGCCGACCCCGGGTGTCCCGAGGCAGACGGCGAGGCAGTCCAGCGCCATCGCCAGCGCCAGGGACCGGCGTGCGGGACCGGGCAGGGCGAGGCGGGACTTCGCCTCACCTCCGCCCTTGACGGGGACGACGACCCGCCAACCGCTCACGTGCGTCACCGGGGGAGTCTCTCCCACGGTGCCGGGTCGCGAAACACCTACCCTCGTTCTCGTGAGCACCGCATCGACTCCTGGCGCGCGGCCCGACGCGTCGCGGCTGTCCGTCCCGGCCCGTCGGGTCGTGCGGACCGCCGTCAGCACCGAGCCCCTCGACGTCGACGAGCACGCCCGCCTCGTGGGGGACCGCGCCGCCGGGGCGGTCGTCACCTTCGCCGGCGTGGTCCGCGACCACGACCACGGTGCCCCGGTGCGCGAGCTCGAGTACGTCGGGCACCCCAGCGCCGCCGACGTGCTCGCCGCGGTGGTCGCCGAGGTCGTCGCCGACAGTCCCGTCGACGCCGTCGCCGTGAGCCACCGCCTCGGCCACCTCGCCATCGGTGACGTCGCCCTCGCCGTCGCGGTCTCCGCCGCGCACCGCGGGGAGGCGTTCGCGGTGTGCGCGCGTCTCGTCGACGAGGTCAAGGACCGGTTGCCGGTCTGGAAGCACCAGCACTTCACCGACGGGACCTCCGAGTGGGTCGCCTGCCCCTGAGGCCACCGGCGGCGGTTAGCCTCCTGCGGTGCCCGTTCCCGATGTCTCGGTCCGTGCGGCGCTCGCGGGAGCCGCGCGCGACCACCACGCGCTGACCGACGCCGAGGCCGTGGCCCTGCTGGCCGCCGACGGCGAGGACCTCGAGGGGCTCGCCGCGCTCGCCGACGCGGTCCGGCGCGACCGGCTGGGTGACGCGCTGACGTTCGTGGTGAACCGCAACCTCGACGGCACCCTCGTCGGCGCGGACCCCGGCCACGTGCGCGACCTGGTGCAGGAGGCCGCCGCGCTGGGGGCGACCGAGGTCTGCGTCCAGGGCGCGGTGCCGGCCGTCGGCGGGGCCGAGGGCTACCTGCGCCTCGTCGAGGCGGTCGCGTCCGCCGCGCCCGGGATCCACCTGCACGCCTTCCGGGTGCCGGAGGTCCTCGACGCCGCGAGGCGCCGGGGTTCCAGCGTCCGCGAGTTCCTGCTCGCCGCCCGCGACGCCGGGCTCGGCTCGGTGCCCGGGACGGCCGCGAAGGTCCTCGACGACGACGTGCGGACCGTGCTGAACGGCGGGGTCGCGGACCTGCCGGTCGCCCGCTGGCTGGAGGTCGTCACCACCGCCCACGAGGTCGGACTGAGCTCGACGAGCACGCTCGTCCACGGCGGCCCGGAGACCCCGGCCCAGCAGGTCGCCCACCTCCGGCTGCTGGCCGACACCGCCGCGCGCACCCACGGGTTCACCGAGTTCATCGCCATGCCCTCGCCGGCAGGCCCCTCGCCGCGGGCGGTCCGGGCGTTGCACGCGGTCGCGCGGTTGCTGCTCGACGGCCGCATCGACCACGTCCAGGCCGCGTGGCCCAAGCACGGCCTGGAACTCACCGAGCAGTTGCTGCGGGGCGGCGCCGACGACCTGGGCGGGTTGCTGCTGGACGGTTCGCTGGACCCCTCGGCCGGGCAGGAACAGGGCACGACGCTGACCCGGGCGGACGCCACGGCGCTGGCGGAGCGGCTGGGACGTCCACTGCGGCAACGCACCACGCGCTACGGGGACCCCGTCCGTCCATGATCGACGTAGCGATCGTCGGGGCGGGGTTCGCCGGTCTCGGTGCCGCCCTGCAGCTGTCCCGCCGCGGCCGGGAGAGCTTCGTCGTCCTGGAACGGGGCGAGGAGGTCGGCGGGACCTGGCGCGACAACACCTACCCGGGGGTCGCCTGCGACGTCCCGTCGCACCTGTACTCCTACTCCTTCGCCCCGAAACCCGACTGGTCGCGCGTGTTCGCCCCCGGCGCCGAGATCCAGGAGTACCTGCGGGCCTGCGCCCGCGAGGTCGCCGACCACGTCCGGCTGCGGACCGAGGTCCTCCGGGCCCGGTGGGAGGAGGACCACTGGGTGCTCGCGACGAGCACCGGGACCGTGCGCGCCCGGGTCCTCGTGCTGGCGGCGGGTCGGCTCACCGAACCCCGGGTGCCCGCCGGCCTCGACGCCTTCGACGGGCCGGTCTTCCACACCGCGCGCTGGGACCACTCCCTCGACCTCGCGGGCGCCCGGGTCGGGGTCGTCGGGACGGGAGCCTCGGCGGTGCAGGTGGTGCCGCGGCTCGCCGCCGACGCGGCGCACCTGACGGTGTTCCAGCGCAGCGCCCCCTACGTCGTGCCGCGCGGGGACCGGGCCTACAGCGCCGCGGAACTCGCGGAGTTCACGGCCGACCCGCGGGTCCCGGCGGCGGTGCGGGAGGAGACGTTCACCGACATGGAGCGTGGTCTGGCCGCCCGTCGGCTGGTCCCGTCCGCGCTGGAGGCGTTGCGGCGCAGGGCGCTGGACCACCTCGCGGCGCAGGTGCCGGACGCGGCGTTGCGCGCGGCGCTGACCCCCGACTACGAGGTGGGCTGCAAACGCGTCCTGCTCTCCGACGACTTCTACCCCGCGCTGGGTCGCGACGACGTGACCCTGGCGCCCGCCCTGGCCGGCTACGAGGGGCGCAGCGCGCTCGCCGTGGACGGGTCCCGCCACGACCTCGACGTCGTCGTGCTGGCGACGGGGTTCCACGCGACCCGTCAGCCCTACGCGCGCCGCGTGGTCGGGCGGGACGGGCTGACCCTGGACGAGGCGTGGGCGGAGGGGATGGTGTCGCACGCCTCGACCGTCGTGCACGGGTTCCCGAACCTGTTCGTCCTCGACGGCCCGAACGCGAGCCTGGGGCACAACTCGGCCCTGCACGTCATCGAGAGCCAGCTCGGCTACCTGCTGGGTGCCCTCGACCACCTCGAGGGTGGGGGCCGGGTGCTGGAGGTCTCCCGGGCCGCGCAGCAGGCCTACACCGCCGACGTCGACGCGATGGCGGCGCGTTCGGTGTGGCTGCAGGGCGGGTGCTCGAGCTGGTACGTCGATCAGCGCAGCGGCCGGCTGACGCTGCTGTGGCCGGACACGGCGGGGGAGTTCCGGCGTCGCAACGGCACGTTCGACCTCGAACCCTTCCTGGGCTGACGGCTTGTCGTACGAGTCGATCGACTCGTACGATGAGTGGACCGACAGCGAAGGAGCTGAGTTCCGTGACCCTCGTCGACGAACCCGCACCACGGGTCCAGGCGCACTACGTCCCCGACCGCATCCGCCACGTGAAGCTCTCGACGGCGACCCTGCCGCTCCCGACGCCCATCAGCGACGCCAAGGTCCTGACCGGCCGGCAGAAGCCGATGACCGAGATCGTGTTCCTCTTCGCCGAGATCAGCACCGACCAGGGCTTCTCGGGGACGGGGTTCAGCTACTCGAAGCGCGCCGGTGGGCCGGCGCAGTACGCCCACGCCCGCGAGGTCGCCGCCGACCTGCTCGGCGAGGACCCCAACGACATCGCCAGGGTCTACACGAAGCTGCTCTGGTCCGGAGCCTCCGTCGGACGCAGCGGCGTCGCGACGCAGGCCATCGCGGCGCTGGACATCGCCCTCTACGACCTCAAGGCCAAGCGCGCCGGGCTGCCGCTGGCGAAGCTGCTCGGCGCCCACCGCGACTCCGTCCGCGCCTACAACACCTCCGGTGGGTTCCTGCACGCTCCGCTGGCGCAGGTGCAGGCCCGCGCCGACGAGTCGCTCGCGGCCGGGATCGGCGGCATCAAGATCAAGGTGGGCCAGCCCGACCAGCGCGAGGACCTGCGCCGGGTCGCCGCCGTGCGCGAGCACCTCGGGGCCGACGTCCCGCTCATGGTCGACGCCAACCAGCAGTGGGACCGGCCCGCCGCGCTGCGGATGGGGCGCGCGCTGGAGGAGTTCGACCTGGTCTGGATCGAGGAACCCCTCGACGCCTACGACGCCGTCGGGCACGCCGACCTCGCCCGCGCGCTCGACACCCCGATCGCGACGGGGGAGATGCTCTCCAGCGTCGGTGAGCACATCGCCCTCATCGAGCACGGCGCCGCCGACGTCATCCAGCCCGACGCCCCCCGCATCGGCGGCATCACCCCGTTCCTGCGCCTCGCCGCCCTCGCCGACCAGGCGGGGCTGCAGCTCGCGCCGCACTTCGCGATGGAGATCCACCTGCACCTCGCGGCGACCTACCCGCGGGAGCCGTGGGTGGAGCACTTCGAGTGGCTGAACCCGCTCTTCGAGGAACGGCTCGAGACCGTCGACGGGCGCATGGTCGTCCCGGACCGCCCGGGGCTGGGGTTCACCCTCACCGACCAGGCCCGGGCGTGGACGACCGACTCCGTGGAGTTCGGCATCTCGTGACCACCCGCACCACCACCCGCACCCAGGCCCTCGTCGACGTCCTGCGCGCCCGGATCGTCGACGGCGACCTCGCCCCGGGACGGCCCGTCCCCTCCGAGAGCGAGCTCGTCGGGGAGTTCTCGGTGTCGCGCACGGTGGTGCGCGAGGCGATGTCGCGGTTGCAGGCCGCCGGCCTGGTCGAGACCCAGCAGGGACGCGGGTCGTTCGTGCTGGCCCGGCCGAGCGGGCGGACGTTCGCGCCCGAGATCGGCGGCTCCCGTGCCGACCGCGTCCAGCTGCTGGAGTTCCGCCTCGGGGTGGAGACCGAGGCGGCCGCCCTGGCCGCCACCCGGCGCAGCGAGGAGCAGCTCGCCGTCGTGCGCCGCGCGGCGAGGTCGTTCGCCGCCGCCCAGGACCGGGCGGCGGACGCCGTCGGCGCGGACTTCCACTTCCACCACGCGATCGCCGTCGCGTCCGGGAACCGGTACCTGGCCGACCTGGTGGGCACGTTGGGCGAGCCGATGATCGCGATGCCCAGCGCCCGGCTGGCCGGTGAACCGGGATCGCTGGAGCAGGTGGTGTCCGAGCACGAGGCGGTGCTGGGCGCGCTCGAACGCGGCGACGCCGAGACCGCTCGCGCGGCGATGCGGGTGCACCTGGCCGGCTCGATCGCCCGGCTCGGCCGCTGAGCTCAGCCCCCGGCGAATGGGGGCAGGACGTCGAGGGTGACGCCGTCGGCGAGGGCGTCCTCCGGACGCGCCGAGACGGCCTCGACCAGGAAGCTGGAGGCGGCCAGCACCCGGGCCAGTTCGGGGCCGCGGAGCGCGAGGGTCTCCACGAGGGAGCCGACCGTGGCCCCGGCCGGGACGACCACCTTCTCCTCCTCCACGCCCGCGGCCGCGGCCGCGCCGGCGAAGAAGCGCACCAGCACCGAGATCTCGTCCACCTCCTCAGCCACCGATCGCACTCATCGGCCGGGTGGGGTGCAGGAAGGCCGGGTCGTCGATGTCGTGGCCGGGGAGCTTGCCCCACATCGCCGCCCGCCACGTCGCGGCCAGGCTCGCGTCGTCCGCACCGGAGCGCATCGCGTCGCGCAGGTCCGTCTCCGTGCTGGAGAACAGGCAGGTCCGCACCTGGCCGTCGGCGGTCAGCCGCGTCCGGTCGCAGTCCCCGCAGAACGGCCGGGTGACGGAGGCGATGATCCCGACGTCGCCCAGCAGGCCGTCGGCCCCGACGACGTCCCAGGTCTCGGCCGGTGCCGCCCCCCGCGCGCTGTCCGGACGGGGCAGCAGGGTGAACTCCGCCTGCAGGGCGGCCAGGATCTCCTCGGCCGTGATCATGTCCTCGCGGCGCCAGGTGCCGTGCGGGTCGAGCGGCATCTGCTCGATGAACCGCAGCCGGTAGCCGCCCTCCAGGGCCCAGCGGAGCAGGTCGGCGGCCTCGTCGTCGTTGGTCCCGCGCAGCAGCACGGCGTTCACCTTGACGGGGGCCAGGCCGGCGGCGGCGGCCGCGCTGATGCCGGCCAGGACGTCGGCGAGGCGGTCGCGCCGGGTGATCTCGGCGAAGCGGTCGGGACGCAGGGTGTCCAGGGAGACGTTCACCCGGGTCAGTCCCGCCTCGGCCAGGGCCGCTGCCCGCCGGTGCAGACCGATGCCGTTGGTGGTCAGCGACGTGCGGACGGGTTCCCCGGTGTCGGTGCGCAGCACGGTGGTCGCGGCCACGATCCGCTCCAGACCCTTGCGCAGCAACGGTTCCCCGCCGGTGAAGCGCACCTCGTGGACGCCCAGGTCGCGCACCGCGACCTGGATCAACCGGATGGTCTCCTCGTCGTCCAGCACCCGGCTGCGTTCGAGCCACGGCAGGCCCTCGGGGGGCATGCAGTAGTGGCAGCGCAGGTTGCAGCGGTCGGTGAGGGAGACCCGGAGGTCGCGCGCCGTCCGGCCGTGCTGGTCGACCAGGGCCCCCGTCGCGAAGCGCGGGGCGTCGGCGTCCGTGCTCGGGCTGCGCCGCAGGCGGGGCACACCGAGATCGACAGGGGTCACCCACCAAGGGTACGGCGGGGTGCGTCGGGGGACCCGTTCCCGGGGGGAGGTGATCTTTCGTGTGGGACAGGTCACTACGTGTGAAGTTCCGCCGTGGCTTGCCGATCCTCCAGTGACCGGTAAAGTGAACGGAAGATGAACAGGAGGTGGCACATGAACAACACTCAGACCAAGGCCACGTTGACCACGGGTGCTACGCCCACCGCGCACTGGGTCGAGGTCCGCGACGCGTCGGGCCGTCGGCACCTGGAGATGCGCTGGAGCGTCCCCGGAGCGCAGACGACGACGCTCTCGCACGCCGCCTGATCGAGGCGAACCACCGGTAGGCCCCGCGCACCGAGCGCGGGGCCTCCGCTGCGTCAGGCCGTGAACATCCGGGCGTTGGCCGACTCCACGTCGGCGTACTGCTGCGCGGCCCGCGCCAGCGCCTGCTGGATCTCCTCCAGCGTGGTCCGCACCTGGTCCTGGGTGAGGCGCCACCGCTGCGTCAGGGTCTGGAAGCTCGACGCCGCACTGCCCTTCCAGCACGACTCGAGGTCCAGCAGGTGCCGCATCATGCCCTCGACCTCGGTGGCGACGTTGCCCGAGGAGACGGCGACGGCGGCGCTCGCCTGCTGGACGCGTGCACTGTCGACCTCGAACCGGCTCATGGGATCCTCCTCCCCGCGGGACACGCCCGCGGACTCGTGAGCGACCGGACGACCCGGCGCACGAGGAACGTAGGTCGCCACCGGGGGAGTACCGCCGCGTTGTCCACAGATCCGCGCCTGGTCCAGCAGTGGTCGCACCCTGTGCACGCACGGACGGCCCGCGCGTGACCGTCCTCGTCGACACCGCGCGCTTCCCCGGCCACGGCCGGTGGTGGGCCCACCTCGCCAGCGACACCTCCACCGAGGAGCTGCACGCGTTCGCGGCCCGCCTCGGGATCCCCCGCCGAGCCTTCGAGGGCGACCACTACGACGTCCCCGAGGAGCGCGTCGAGGAGGCCGTCGCCGCCGGCGCCACCCGGGTCAGCACCCGGGAGCTGTTGCGCCGCCTGCAGTCCGCCGGCCTGCGCACCCCGAAGCGGCGGGGCGAGAAGGTCCTCGCCAGCGGGGTGGAGGACGGGGTGCGCGTGGACGTCGTCCGCGCCGACGTCGTCCCGCTCCCGCACGGCACCCACTACCTCGTCACCGGCCCGGACCTGGTGGAGGTCGCGCAGCTCACCGGCCGGGTGCGGGGCTTCCGCCGCCGATGGAGCCGGACGCCGGCCGGGACCGTCGTGGTCCACGACGGGGTCTGCGTCGGGGAGGGCGTCCTCGCCGTCCCGGCGGAGCGCTGGTGGTCACCGTTGGTCGCACCCGACGCCTGACGCGAGCAGGCCCCGCCCCCGGGTGTCCGGGAGCGGGGCCGTCAGGCGTTCGGGATCAGTTCTCGGCGCGTGCCGTCAGCGTCGCGGTGAGCTTCTGCTCGGCGCCGTTGCGCACCACGGTCAGCTCGACGGAGCTGCCCACGGCCTTGCCGCGGATCGTCGCGGTGAGGGACTCGAAGCCGTCGACGGTCTGCCCGTCGACCGCGGTGATGACGTCACCCTTCTGCACGCCCGCGGCGGCGGCGGGAGCGCCGCTGGTCACGTCGGCCACCTCCGCGCCCTCGCGGGTCACGTCGCCGACGGTGACCGTGGCGGGGTTCTCGGAGAGGCTGACCCCCAGCCAGGCGTGCTGCGCCGTCCCGGACTTCACGAGCTGGTCGGCGATCATCTTGACCTCGTTGGAGGGGATGGCGAAGCCCAGGCCGATGCTGCCGGATTGCGTCGCGCTGGAGCTCGAGCTCAACGAGGCGATCGAGGAGTTGATCCCGATGACCTTGCCGGAGGAGTCCAGCAGCGCCCCGCCGGAGTTGCCCGGGTTGATCGCGGCGTCGGTCTGGATGGCGTTGGTGGCCGCGGTCTCACCGGTCGTCTGCTGCTGCTGCTGACCGAAGGGGTTCTGCGACTGGCTCTCGTCCTCGGCCTGGGTGAGCACCGGGCGGTCCAGGGCCGAGACGATGCCCGTCGTCGCGCTGCCCGACAGGCCCAGCGGGTTGCCCAGCGCCATCACGGCCTGGCCGGCGACCACGTCGTCGGAGTCGGCGAACGTCGCGGCCTTGAGGTCGCTCGGCGGGTCGCTCAGCTGGATGACGGCGAGGTCGGTCGCCGTGTCCGTGCCCTTGATGGTCGCCTTGTACTCGCGGCCGTCGGAGAGGGTGACGGTGATCGTCGCCCCCGTGCCCAGACCCGACACGACGTGGTTGTTGGTGACGATGTAGCCGGAGGCGTCGTAGACGATGCCGGACCCCTCGGCCGTGCCCGCCGAACCCTCGACGGTGACGGCCACGACGCTCGGCGCGACCGCGCTCACGACGGCCTGCCAGTTCACGGTCGTCTCGCTGACGCCCTGGATCTGGGCGGAGCTGGACGAGGAGCTGGAGGCGCCCGACCCGGAGGCGGAGGTGTCCTGGCCGAAGGCGCCGACCGCGGCCGCGGTCAGCAGGCTCGCGGCGACGGCACCGGCCAGCGCGGCCCCGGCCACCCCGAACCAGCCCGGGGAACGACGCGGGCCGCGCCCGCCACCGCCCCCGCCCCGGCCGTGGTCGTCACCGCCGTTGCCGTTGGGCGGGGTCGGACCGCCGGGGGTCGTCCACGGGTCGCGCTGCCCGTACTGGTGGCCGGACTGCTCACCCTGGGGGGGCTGGCCGTAGCCGGCCTGGTTCCAGTCCCACTGCTGGGGCTGGGTGGGGGAGTTCTCGCCCCAGCCGCGGTTCTCGTCGCTGCCGCGGGCCTGGGTGGTGACGACAGTGCCGGGGAAGGCTCCGCCGGTCGCCACGCCGGACGGGGCGTGACCGTTGCCGTCGGGGGTCTGACGTTCGTCGGAGCCGTTCATCCTGATTCACCTCTGCGAGTCGGGCGTCTGCTGGTCGTTCCGGGCGCGGGGTCCGCGCTCGCACCTCTAGTAACGGACACCGGGCTGCAGGTGAACCCGGAGTCAGCTGGAACCTAGCTGTGAATGATCGGGGACGGAGGGTCGTCCTCGACCGGTTCCTCGGGCGGGACGGTGCTGGTGGGGCTGTCGGCGCGGAACCGTACCCGGAAGGTCGCCCCACCACCCTCCGTGGGCGCGACGGCCACCGTCCCACCGTGGACCTCCACGATCGTCGAGACGATCGCCAGGCCCAACCCGGACCCGCCACCCGTCCCGCGGCGTCGCGAGGAGTCGACCCGGTAGAAGCGCTCGAAGACCCGGTCCGCCTGCTCCGGGGTCAGCCCCGGCCCGTGGTCGCGCACCTCCACCACCGACTCCGGACCTGACGGGCCCATCAGCCGGCCCACGGCGACCTCGACCGGCGTCCCGGCGGGGGTGTGGTCCAGGGCGTTGCCCAGCAGGTTCGTCAGGACCTGGCGCATCCCGGACTCGTCGGCCAGCACGATCGCGGAGTTCGGGCCCACGCCGTCCTCGAGCCCCACCAGACGCACCGAACGGTCCGACGCCAACCCCCGGGCGTCGTGCACGGCGTCGGAGGCGACCACCGCGAGGTCGACGGGTTCCCGGGTCGCGCTCCGGCGCCGCTGCGCCTCGTCGAGCCGGGCCAGGCGCAGCAGGTCCTCCACGAGGTGACCGAGTCGCGTCGACTCGCCCTCGATGCGTTCCATCACGTGGGCGACGTCGTCGGGTTCGCGCACCGCGCCCTGCCGGTACAGCTCGGCGAAACCACGGATGGCGGCCAGCGGCGTGCGGAGTTCGTGGCTGGCGTCGGCGACGAAGCGCCGCATCTGCTCCTCGGAACGTTGCTGGGAGTGGAACAGCGCCTCGATCCGGGTCAGCATCGTGTTCAGCGCGCTCGACAGACGGCCGATCTCGGTGCTCTGCGGGTGGTCCGGAACCCGTTGGGAGAGATCACCGGCCGCGATGGCCGACGCGGTGCGCTCGATGTCGTCCAGGGGCTGGAAGCTGCGCCGGATCGCCAGGGCGGCGGCGAACCCACCGAGGACGAGGACCGCGATCGCGACGGCCAGCGCGGTGACCCGGAAGTCGGCCACCGTCTGGGTCGCACCCGCGAGCGGGAGGGCGACCGCGATGTTCACCCGGGTCCCGTTCGAGGAGCCCGCGAAGAGGAGGACCCGCCACGGGTCACCGCTGCCCTCATCGGTCGCCGTGAACGGCTTCCCCTGCTTCGCCGCCACGTAGGCGTTCGTCAGCGCGGGCAGGAGAGGCCGCTCCGAGCAGTGCTCGGAGTCGTCGGAGGTGCACCACTCGGAGGGGTTCGCACCGTCCGCGTCCGCGATCTGCACGTAGTAGTCCGATAGCAACCGGTCCTGGGGAGAGGACTGGTTGAAGGCCGGGAACGCGTTCTTGATCGCCGCGACGCCCTTGGTGCTCAGCTCCTCGTCGACCTGGCTCCGCAGACTGTTCTGCAGCAGCTGCAACGAGACCAGGCTCGTCACCGTCATCGCCATCACCAGCAGCAGCACCACGATGCAGAGCAGGCGCACCCGCAACGGCAGGTGCGCCTCGGCCGCCAGGACCCTGCCCCTCGCGGACCGCACCCGGTCCGCGGGCGACCTCATCCCACCGTCTGCGCGACGCGCAGGACGTACCCGACGCCCCGCTTGGTGTGGATCAGCGGTTCCAGACCCTCGGTGTCCAGCTTGCGTCGCAGGTAGGAGATGTAGCTCTCCACGATCCCCGCCTCGCCGTTGAAGTCGTAGTCCCACACGTGGTCGAGGATCTGGGCCTTGGAGAGCACCCGGTTCGGGTTGAGCATGAGGTAGCGCAGCAGCTTGAACTCGGTGGGGGAGAGCTCCACCTCGCGTCCGCCGCGGCGGACCTCGTGGGAGTCCTCCTCGAGTTCCAGGTCGTGGAAGACCAGGCGCCCCGTGTCGGCGCCCTCGGCCCCGCCGGTGCGGCGCAGCACGGCCCGGATCCGGGCCACGACCTCCTCCAGGCTGAAGGGCTTCGTCACGTAGTCGTCGCCGCCGACGGTGAGCCCCGCCACCTTGTCGGCGGTGTCGTCCCGGGCGGTGAGGAACAGCACCGGGACGAGCCGTCCCCGTTCGCGCAGCTTGCGCGTCACGGTGAAGCCGTCGACGTCGGGCAGCATGACGTCGAGGACCACGAGGTCCGGGCGGAAGTCCTCGGCCAGCTTCAGCGCCTCGGCACCGTCACCCGCCGAGGCGACCTCGAAGCCGGCGAAGCGGAGGCTGGTGGCCAGCAGCTCGCGGATGCTCGGCTCGTCGTCGACCACCAGCAGCCGGGCCTCCGGGGCGGAACTCGTAGATCTCACGGCCACGATTCTGCGCCCGAACCCTGGGAGGGACCTGGGGACTCGCCCGGAGCCCCGTGCGCGTCGGGGTGCGAAGATCTGTGGGTGCTGAGGAAGGTGACCGCGACGCGCTACGTCGCGCCGTTGCGGGAGGGCGGGAGCCTCCCCGGGCTCTGCGAGGCCGACGACCTGGGGACCTACGTCGTGAAGTTCCACGGCGCGGGGCAGGGCCGGCGGGTGCTCGTGGCCGAGGTCCTCGCCGCGCACCTCGCCGGTGCGCTCGGCCTGGCCGTCCCCGAACTCGTCGTCGCCGTCGTCGACCCGGTCATCGGGCGGGGTGAGCCCGACGAGGAGGTCCAGGACCTGCTGCTGCGTTCCCCGGGCGAGAACCTGGGGATGGACTTCCTGCCCGGTGCGCTCTCCTTCGACCCCGCGGTGGACCCCGTCGACCCCGACTGGGCCGCGCGCGTCCTGTGGTTCGACGCCTTCGTCCTCAACGTCGACCGCTCCTGGCGCAACCCGAACTCGTTGTGGTGGGGCGCCCGGCCCTGGCTCATCGACCACGGTGCGTCCCTCTACTTCCACCACGACTGGCCGCGCGCCGCCGCGAGCACCGACCGGCCGCTGCGCCACGCCGAGGACCACCTGCTGCTGCGCGCCGCGGCGGCGGTGACCGACGTCGCCGGGCGCTGCGCCGCGGCGTTGTCCCCCGACGTCCTGCGCGCCGCCGTCGACGAGGTCCCCGACGGCTGGCTCGAGGACGAACCCGGTTTCGACTCCGTCGAGGACCTGCGCCGCGCCTACCTCGACTGGTTCACCGCCCGCCTCGCCGGCCCCTCCTGGGTCTCGGAACTGGCCCGGGTCCAGGCGGAGGTGCCCCGTGGCTGAGCTGGAGGTCCCCGCACTGGAGGTCTACGAGTACGCCGTCGTCCGCGTCGTCCCCCGCGTCGAGCGGGCCGAGTTCGTCAACGCCGGCGTCGTGCTGTGGTGCCGCGCGCTGGAACACCTGCAGGCCCGCACCGCCTTCGACGTGGACCGGGCCCGGGCGCTGGCCCCGGACCTCGACGTCGAGGCCGTCACCCGCCACCTCGCGGCGCTCGAGGCCGTCTGCGCCGGGGACCCCCGCGGCGGGGCCCCCACGACCGAGGCGAAGGGCGTCCGGTTCCGCTGGCTCGTCGCCCCCCGCTCGACCGTGCTGCAGACCTCGCCCGTGCACTGCGGCCTGACCCCCGACCCCGCCGCCGAACTCGACCGCCTCGTGACGTCCCTGGTGGCGCCGCGGGGGTGATCGGGGAGGATCGGGGCATGGCCCTCGATCCGCAGAACCCGTTCGCCGCCCCCAGCGACCTGCCGTTCGCGGTGCCGCCCTTCGACCGGATCCGCGTCGAGCACTACGCCCCGGCCTTCGAGGCCGGGATGGCCGAGCACCTCGGCGAGGTCGACGCGCTGCTCGCCGCCGACCTGAGCCCGACGCAGTTCCTCGACGCGCTGGAGTCGGCCGGGCAGTTGCTGGGCCGTGTCGAGGCGGTGTTCTTCAACCTCGTCGGGACCGACGCCGACGACGCGCTGCGGGCGGTGCAGGAGGAGTTCTCGCCGCGGCTCTCCGCCCACCACGACGCCGTCCGCCTCGACCCGCGTCTCGTCGCCCGCGTGCGCGAGATGCACGAGGACACCTCCCTCGACCTCGACGGGGAGCCGCGTCGGTTGCTGGAGAAGCTGCACCGCGACGCGGCCCGCTCCGGGGCGCTGCTCGAGGAGGCCGACGCCGCCCGGTTGCGGGAGCTCAACGAGGAACTGTCCCGGCTCACCACGCGGTTCGACGTCGAACTGCTCGCCGACACCAACGCCCTCGCCGTCCACCTCACCGACGCCGACGCGCTCGACGGGCTGGCCCCGAGCG
The DNA here is from genome assembly GCF_979255925.1 of Kineococcus sp. AC630. NCBI lineage: Bacteria > Bacillati > Actinomycetota > Actinomycetes > Kineosporiales > Kineosporiaceae > Kineococcus > Kineococcus sp. AC630. Next base: position 81,502 of record NZ_CEEDMJ010000012.1, on the reverse strand, counting down.
AGCTGGCCCGCGCCGCGAGCGCGGCGGGGGAGCGGGGCGGCTACCTCGTGCCGCTCGTCCTCCCGACCGGTCAGCCCGTGCTGGAGTCCCTGCGCCGCAGGGAGACCCGCCGACTCGTCCACGAGGCCTCGGTGCAGCGCGGGGGCCGCGGCGGTGCGCACGACACCCGGGCGGTCCTGGTGCGCATCGCGGCGGTGCGCGCCGAACGGGCCGCCCTGCTCGGCTACCCCGACCACGCCTCCTGGGTCGTCGCGGACGAGACCGCGGGCGACGTCGAGGCCGCCGTCGGGATGCTGCGCCGTCTCGCCCCCGCCGCCGTCGCGAACGCCCGTCGGGAGGAGGCGGAAATCGCCGACCTGCTGCTCGCCGATGGCGAGACGGGGCCGTTGCAGCCCTGGGACTGGGCCTACTACGCGGAACGGTTGCGGCGCGAGCGCTTCGCCGTCGACGCCGAGGCGTTGCGACCGTGGTTCGACCTCGAACGGGTCCTGGTCGACGGGGTGTTCGCCACGGCCACGGCGCTCTACGGGCTGACCTTCACCGAACGCACCGACGTCCCGGTGTTCTCCCCCGACGTGCGGGCCTTCGAGGTCTCCGACGAGAACGGTCCGCTGGGCCTGTACCTGTTCGACCCCTACGCGCGGGCGACGAAGCGCGGTGGGGCGTGGATGAGTTCCTTCGTCGAGCAGTCGCGGTTGCTGGGGCAGCGCCCCGTCGTCATGAACTGCCTCAACGTGGCGAAACCCGCCCTGGGCGACCCGGCGCTGCTGAGCGTCGACGAGGTCGAGACCCTCTTCCACGAGTTCGGGCACACCCTGCACGGGTTGCTTTCCGACGTGCACTTCCCGCGGTTCTCCGGGACCAGCGTCCCCCGCGACTTCGTGGAGTTCCCGTCCCAGGTCAACGAGTTCTGGGGTTTCGAACCCGAGGTCATCGCCCGCTACGCCCGCCACGTCGAGACCGGCGAACCCCTCCCGGAGGGAGCGGTGGACGGTCTGCGGGCCGCTCGCGGCTACGGCCAGGGGTTCGGGACCACCGAGTACCTCGCCGCCTCGTTGCTGGACCAGGCGTGGCACCGCGTCGCCCCCGGCGCCCTCGATGACGCGACCCCCGACGACGTCGGCGCGTTCGAGGCCCGCGCGCTGCAGGACGCCGGCGTCGCCCTCGACACCGTCCCGCCGCGCTACCGCAGCACCTACTTCCACCACGTCTTCGGTGGCGGGTACGCCGCGGCCTACTACTCCTACGTCTGGAGCGAGGTCCTCGACGCCGACACGGTGGAGTGGTTCGCCGAGAACGGCGGGCTGCGCCGGGAGAACGGCGAGCACTTCCGGGCGACCGTCCTGTCCCGCGGCGGCAGCGTCGACCCGCTGCAGGCCTACCGGGAGTTCCGCGGCCGCGACGCCGACCTCGCCCCGCTGCTGCGACGACGGGGCCTGGAACAGGCCTGAGCGGAACCCTGAGCGGAACAGTGAGCGGCCGGGCGGGGTTCGCCTCGAGGTGAAGTCCATCGTGTACTCCGAGACCGGTCCCGCCTCCGTCCTGCGCCTGGAGGAGCGCCCCGTCCCCGAGCCCGGCGCCGGCGAGGTCCGGGTGCGTGTCGTGGTGTCCGGGGTCAACCCCACCGACTGGAAGTCCCGGCGCGGCAGCGGCGACGGGCAGCCCCTCGCCTTCGCCGAGACCACCCCGAACCAGGACGGTGCCGGGGTCGTCGACGCCGTCGGCCCGGGCGTGACCGGCTTCGCCGTGGGCGACCGGGTGTGGACGTGCATGGCCGCGCACGGCCGCCCCACGGGTACCGCGCAGGAGTTCACGGTGCTGCCCGCCGAGCGGGTGGCCCCGCTGCCCGAGGGGGTCTCCTTCGACGTGGGCGCGTCGCTGGGGGTGCCGGCCGTCACCGCGCACCGGGCCCTGACCGTGGCCGAGGACGGCCCGCGACGGCTGGCCCCCGGAGCGCTCGACGGGCGGGTCGTGCTCGTCTCCGGCGGCGCCGGCGCCGTCGGGCACGCGGCGATCCAGCTCGCCCGCTGGGCCGGGGCCACGGTGATCACCACCGTCAGCGGACCCGAGAAGGCGCGACTGGCCACTGCCGCCGGCGCCCACCACGTCGTCAACTACCGCGAGGGAGACCCCGCCGCGGAGATCCGTGCGATCGCCCCCGACGGGGTCGACCTCGTCGTCGAGGTCGCCCTCGCGCCGAACCTCGAGCTGGACCAGGCCGTCGTCCGTCCGCGCGCCTCGATCGCCAGCTACGCGAACAACGGCGGTGACGACGTGCGCGTCGACATCCGCGCGAACATGGTCCTCAACACCCGGCTGCAGTTCATCCTCATGTACACGATGGGCGCGCAGGCGCTGGCCGCCGCGGCGGAGGACGTCACCGCCGCCCTGCGCGACGGCGCGCTGCCGGTGGGGGAGGAGCACGGTCTGCCCCTGCTGCGCTTCCCGCTGGCGCAGACGGCCGCCGCCCACGAGGCGGTCGAGGGCGACGCCGTCGGGAAGGTCCTCATCGACGTCGCGAGCCAGGGTTCCGGCGTCTCCGCCTGACGTCCCGACGGGGGTGCCTCACCCGGCGCAGGTCCGTTCCTGCGGACGGGTGAGGTGGCCCCGGCGCGGCTTCAGGTCCCCCACAGGCGTGCCGAAGGCTCCTCGAACACGCGCCGGGCAACCCCTCGGTGCTCGCTCCCAGCAGGGCGGAGACCCCTGGTGACCCTCGACAGCCGCTTCCCGGTCGACGCCCCCTCGCCGGCCCTGCCCCTCGTGATCGCCCACCGCGGGTACTCCGCCGTGGCGCCGGAGAACACCCTCGCCGCGTTCGAGGCCGCCCTGCGGTGCGGTGCCCACATGGTCGAGACCGACCTGCACCCCGCGGCCGACGGCACGGCCGTCCTCATCCACGACGACGACGTCGACGCCACCACCGGGGGCAGCGGCCGGGTGTCCGACCTCGGCCCCGCCGAGCTGGCCCGACTCGACGCCGGTTCCTGGTTCTCCACCGCCTACCGCGGCCAGCGCGTCCCCCTGCTGGCGGACCTGCTGAACCTGCTCGCCGAGCACCCCGGAGCCCAGCTGCTGCTGGAGCTGAAGGGCGTCTGGGGCCGTGCGGAGGTCGAGGGGGTGCTGCGGGACGTGCGCCGCAGTGGTGCCCTCGAGCAGGTCGTGCTGCAGAGCTTCGAGGTGGACACGCTGATGACCGTGCAGCAGGTGGCGCCGCAGGTGCGCCGCGCGATCCTGCTCGACGACCTCGACGCCGACGCCCTCGCCCAGGGACGTGCCCTGCGCCGCGACCTCGGCGTGATCGCCTGCAACCCGTCCGTCACCTGTCTGGCCGCCCGGCCCGCCGCGGTGGCCGAACTGCACGCCGCCGGCCTGGCGGTGTGGCCGTGGACCGTGAACGAGGCGGCGCTCTGGCGGGTGCTGGTCGAGGCCGGGGTCGACGGCGTCATCACCAACCGTCCGGACGGGCTGCTGGGCTGGCTCGAGGCACGACAGGACGCCCGCCCCGAGCCCGCGGACCTGCTGCTCGCCGCCCTGGCCCAGCGCGGGCGCGCGGTCCCGGCCCTCGTGCCGACCCCGGCGGTGGACCCGATGGCCCCGGTGACACCCGCCCCGCGCCTGGCTCCGCTCTAGCCGCGCCGCCTCAGTTCCCGGGCAGGACCCCGTCGGCGTCGGGGACGCCACCGTCGATGTCGTCGGCGTCCACGATCCGGTAGGCGTAGCCCTGCTCGGCCAGGAAGCGCTGCCGGTGGGCGGCGTAGTCCTGGTCCTTGGTGTCGCGGGAGACGACGGTGTAGAACCGCGCCGAGCCGTGGTCGCCCTTGGGCCGCAGCACCCGGCCGAGGCGCTGGGCCTCCTCCTGGCGCGACCCGAACGAGCCCGACACCTGGATCGCGACCTTGGCCTCCGGCAGGTCGATCGAGAAGTTCGCGACCTTGCTGACGACGAGCGTCGTGATCTCGCCGTGGCGGAACGCCTCGAAGAGGCGCTGACGTTCCTTGACCGTCGTCTCGCCCTTGATCACGGGCGCGTCGAGACGCCTCCCGAGGTCGTCGAGCTGGTCGATGTACTGACCGATGACCAGCGTCGGCTCGCCCTTGTGCTGCGCGACGAGCTTCTCCACCACCCGGGACTTCGACGCGGAGGTCGAGCACAACCGGTACTTCTCGTCGTCCTCGGCCGTGGCGTAGGCCAGGCGTTCGGAGTCGGGGAGGGTGACGCGCACCTCGACGCAGTCGGCGGGCGCGATGTAGCCCTGCGCCTCGATGTCCTTCCACGGGGCGTCGTAGCGCTTGGGACCGATGAGGGAGAACACGTCGCCCTCGCGGCCGTCCTCGCGCACCAGCGTCGCCGTCAGCCCGAGGCGGCGACGGGCCTGCAGGTCGGCGGTCATCCGGAAGATGGGCGCGGGCAGCAGGTGGACCTCGTCGTAGAGGATGAGTCCCCAGTCGCGGGCGTCGAAGAGCTCCAGGTGCGGGTAGACACCCTTCCGCTTCGTCGTGACGACCTGGTACGTCGCGATCGTCACCGGGCGGATCTCCTTGCGGGCCCCGGAGTACTCGCCGATCTCGTCCTCGGTCAGCGAGGTGCGCTTGAGCAGCTCGTCGCGCCACTGCCGGGCCGAGACGGTGTTGGTCACGAGGATCAGCGTCGTCGCGCGGGCCTTGGCCATCGCGGCCGCCCCCACGAGGGTCTTGCCGGCCCCGCAGGGCAGCACGACCACCCCGGACCCGCCGTGCCAGAAGTTGTCCACCGCGTCGGCCTGGTAGGGCCGCAGGGTCCAGCCGTCCTCGGCCAGGTCGATCGCGTGCGCCTCACCGTCGACGTACCCGGCGAGGTCCTCGGCCGGCCAGCCCAGCTTCAGCAGCACCTGCTTGAGGTTCCCGCGTTCGCTCGGGTGCACCAGGACGGTGTCCGGGGCGATGCGGGTCCCCAGCAGCGGCGAGGCCTTCTTGCTGCGCAGGATCTCCTCGAGCACGGGAGCGTCGAGGGAGCGCAGGACGAGGCCGTGCTCCTCGTCCTTCACCAGCTGCAGCCGGCCGTAGCGGGCCATCGTCTCGGCCACGTCGACCAGCAACGCGTGCGGGACGGAGTAGCGGGAGAACTCCAGCAGGGTGTCGACGACCTGTTCGGCGTCGTGGCCCGCGGCGCGGGCGTTCCACAGCCCCAACGGCGTCAACCGGTAGGTGTGGACGTGCTCGGGGGCACGTTCGAGTTCGGCGAAGGGAGCGATCGCCGCCCGGCACGCACTCGCGCGCGGGTGGTCGACCTCGAGCAGCAGGGTCTTGTCGCTCTGGACGATGAGGGGTCCGTCGGTCACCTGGTGGTCAACTCCGCAGGGGGTCTGGTACTTCCGGTCAGTGCGTGAACAGGACGCTCACGGAGTTGGAGTCGAACGTCGAGCTGCTGTCGAACCCGCCGTTGGTGCCGATCCCGATGATGATCGCGAGCCCGATCAGGCCCAGGACCGTCAGACCGATGTTCACCCACGCGCAGATCTTCCCCGCGAGCAGGAACCCCAGACCGCGCTTGGCGCCGTTGGCCTCCATGATCTCGCGACGGGCCCGGGGGATGAGGGCCAGCGCGACGATCGCCGCGATCCAGCCCAGACCCGTGAACATCAGCACCAGCCCGCCGACGGCGGTCCACAGGACGGCGTGCGCCATGCCCGCGACCGGCGCCTGCTGCGGGGCGCCGTAGCTGCCGTACTGGTTCGGGTACTGCTGGTTCGGGTAGGACGGGTTCGGGTACTGCTGCTGGCCCGGGTAGCTCGACGGGTACTGCTGGTTCTGCCCGTAGCCCGTGGGCTGGCCGTTCTGCTGCCCGTAGGGCGAGGACGACGGCGGGGACTGCTGCGACCAGGGCGAGGACGGCTGATCCGACTGACCCGGCTGCCCGTAGGGGCTGCTCGGCTGCCCGTAGCGCGGGAGGCTCTCCGTCGGCGGCGCGGTGGGGTGGGCCTGCGTCGGGGCGTCCGCGGCCGGCGGCGTCGACCGGTACGGGTCGTGCGCGTCCTCGGCGGAGGACGGGGTGGCGCCCGCCCGGTAGGGGTCCTGCGCCGGGGGTTCCTGGTCGGGCTTCTCCCACCAGGAACGCTGTCCGTCGCCCTGACCGCTGTCGCTCATGCTGGTTCGCGCTCCCGTGGGGTGTCCTCGATCTGGTCGTCGTGCGCTACGACGCTAGCTCACCTCTCCGACACGAGCCTCCGCTCAGGCCTGCGCCTCGGCCACACCGGTGACCCGGTGCACCGAGTAGGAGCGGACCGAGCGCTGCTCGTGGTCGAACGCGGTGATCCGCCCGCCCTCCACCCCCAGGGGTTCGACGAGGTGCCGGCTCGTGGAGCCGGACGCGTCCACGTAGCCGATCCACACCGGTCGTCGCCGTCCCACCGCGTCGCGCAGCACGGCCAGCGACGTCGTCGGGTCCATCGGCGGCAGCGGCGGGGCGTCCCGGGTGCGCTCGCGGCGTCGCTCCAGCTCCGCCACGTCCTCGTCACCGGCGCGGACGGTCTGGACGGCCGCGGCGAGCAGCGCGGCGCCCGGTGCGGGCGGTTCACCCGTCACGGGGCGGGGCGAGGGGCGCGGGCCCGAGCGCATCGCCGTCGTCCGCCGCACCAGGAGTTCGCCGTCGGGGCCCTCGGCCGCCGGGGCCACCCCGACCTGACGCAGCACGGACAGGACTTCGTCCGGATCGGCCGGGCTGGCCAGGACGGTCGGGGCCAGCATCCGCAACCCGATCGCCGCGCAGCGCTTGTCGGCGACGAGCTCCGCGAGCAGGGCCGGGTCCTCGGCGCGCACGTAGGACCCCGCACGCCCGACCCGGACCCGGCCGTGGCGGCGGGCGACGTCGCGGACCAGGTACTCCAGCGGCTGCGGGACACCCGTGGAGGACAACGCGGCGAGGAAGGCCAGGGCCTCGTCGGCCGTCTGACCGTCGTCGAGGCCGTGGCGCACCGACGTCGGGTCGAAGCGGTAGACCGTCGCGCCGCCCCGGCTCTCCACCCGGGCCAGCGACTCCAGCCGCCGGGACAGGTGGGTCTCCAGGGGCCCGGGGGCCACCGCGGTCAGGTCCGCCTGCAGCAGCACCTCGCGCACCGGCGTCGGCAGGGCCGCCGACAGCGCCGCGGCAGCCCCCTCCTCGTCGTCCACCAGGAGGGCCCGGCCCGCGGGAGAGAGGGCACCGGCCCCCAGGACCCCCAGCCAGGACGCGTCCCTGACGGTCCAGCCCACGAGGTCGTCGCGCAGCTTCGTCGCCCGCCGCGGGGACTGCCAGCGCAACCGCGCCGCCAACGTCTCCGTCGCCGCCACCTCGTCCTGCGCCAGCGCGGCGAGCTCGCTCAGCACCGCGCGCCGCACCACGAGGGCGGAGGCGCGGTCGAGGTCCGGGCCCAGCGCGTTGCGGGCGGCGTCCTTGGCGTCGCGGCTGCCGACCATCGCGGGCACCCGGGTGCTCGCCAGCCAGCAACTGGCCAGGTGCACCCAGCGGTAGGGCAGGTCCTCCTCGACCCAGGTGTCGTAGGCCGGTGTCGGCAGCCACCGCGGTTCGACCTCGCCGTCGTCGGCGACGAGCCCGGCGACCCAGGCCGTCTCCACGACCAGTGCGGCCGTGGACTCGTCGACCTCGAGGGCGCTCGCCGTCCGTCGCAGCTCGCGCACGCCGAGACCACCGGCGCGCAGCACCGACGGCCCCGCGGCACCCCACAACCGGCCCAGTTCGTCGACGAGGCGGCACGCCTCCGCGGCGGCCTCGGCCCCACCGGCGAGCACGACCTCGTGGCGTCGCGTCGTCGTGCTCAGTTCGGGCGGGCGTCGGTCGGGGGTGCGGTGCACGCGACCTCCGCGCAGCGCGAGGCCGACCTCGCGGGGGAGCACGACGGTTCCCGGGCCGGACACGGCCAGCAGCCCGCGCGAGAGCAACCAGTCCACCGGCCCCGTCGACGTCGCCGCCCGGACCTGGCGGTCGGCGCGTTCGACGGCACCCGTCGGCGGTCCCCAGGTCAGCTTGTCCAGGACCGTCCTGACCCCCTCGGGAGCGTCGGCGAGCACCTGCTCGACCGTGCCGGGAGCGCCGAGGTGCTCCCCGAGGCGGGTGAGGGCGACCTCGGGGTCGTGGCTGACCTCGAGACCGAGGTCCTCGAGCAGTTCCGCCAGCCGCTGCGGGGAGCGACGGCCCAGGGCGTCGGCCAGCGTCGGGCCGAGCCCCGCCGGGTGCGGGCCGAGGAGTTCGCGCACGGCCGAGACGAGGTGCAGGCGGCGGTCGGGTCCCCAGAGCAGCGCGGTGCGGCGCAGGTGCGCGACGACGTCGTTGGCGCGCGCCCCCCACGCCTTCGAGACCGCGGTGACGCTCGTCGGGTCCGGCAGCACCGCGAGCACCTCGGCGACCTGCAGGGCCGGGGTGTCCAGGCGTTCCAGCGCACGCTGGGTGCTCGCCCGCGTCGTCGCCCGGGTCGCCAGGGCCGTCGAGGACGTGGGCAGGGGCGCGGCGAGGTCGGGTCGCTGCGAGAACAGGACCACCAGGTCCTCGTCCGCGCGCGAGCGCAGGTCCTCGGCGAGGGTGCGCGGAGCAGGGGCCGTAGGCATCGGGCGAAGTCTAGGCGTGGTGTCGGACCCCGGCCCTACCGTGCCGCCATGACCAGCGACTCCGCACGGACTCCGGCTCCCGGTGGCGAACGGGACGACCTCCTGGCCGCCCTGACCAAGCACCGGTGGCTCTTCACCCAGACCCTCACCGACCTGAGCGACGAGCAGGCGGCGGCCCGGACCACCGTGAGCGAGTTGTGCCTCGGGGGCCTGGTCAAGCACGTCGCGCAGACCGAGGCCCAGTGGGCGGACTTCGCCGTGAACGGGGCCGGCGGGCTGCCGTCCTTCGCGGACACCGACGTCCAGGCGCGGGCCGACTCCTTCCGGATGCTCCCCGGGGAGACCGTCGCCGGCGTGCTGGCCGACTACGCGGCCGTCGCCGCCCGCACCGACGAGCTCGTGCGGACCCTCGACCTCGACCTCGCGCACGACCTGCCGGAGGCACCCTGGTTCGAGCCGGGGCAGTGGAGCACCCGGCGGGTGTTCGTCCACGTGCTCGCGGAGGTCGCCCAGCACGCCGGTCACGCGGACCTCCTGCGCGAGGCCGTCGACGGCCGGAAGTCGATGGGCTGATCAGGCCGGGGGCTCCTGCGGGAAGCCGAAGAGGTCGAAGAGCCGGGTGTCCAGGAACGACGTGATCCGCACGATCTTCCCCTCGGCCAGCTCCAGGGCCTGCACGGCGAACGGCACGAGCTCGCCGTCGGCCCCGATCGGCTTGTAGTGGACGTAGGCGGGGGACCCGTTCATCGTCACCGGGACCAGCTTCGACCCGCGGCACTGGTGGCCGGGGCCGAGCATCCAGGCGGTGATGTCCTGCGCGCCCTCCAGCCACAGGTCGAACGGCGGCATGTTCTGCGTGACGTCGGCCGCGAGGAGCTTCACGAAGGCGTCCATGTCGTAGGCCTCGAAGGCCCGGACGTAGTCCTCCAGCAACGTGCGGTGGCTGTCGTCGAGGGGCTCGGTGCGTTCCACGTCGGGGCGTTCGGCCAGCGTCGCCCGGGCCCGCTGCAACGCGCTGTTCACCGACGCCGTCGTCGTGTCGAGCAGGTTCGCGACCTCCTCCGCCTTCCAGCGCAGGACGTCGCGCAGGATGAGGACCGAACGCTGACGCGGGGGCAGGTGCTGCAGCGCCGCGACGAAGGCGAGGCGGATCGACTCCCGGGCCACGGCGATGTCGGCGGGGTCGCCGGCTTCCGGCAGCACCCGGTCGTCGACCATCGGTTCCAGCCAGGTGTCCTCCGGCTGACTGCGCTGCAGCGACGCCTCGACCGGCGCCCACGCGGTGGCCGAGAGGTCCATCGGCCGTGCGCGCCGCTTCCGGTTCTCGAGCATCGTGAGGCAGACGTTCGTGGCGATCCGGTACAGCCAGGACCGCAGGCCCGACCGGCCCGCGTAGCCGTCGATGCTCTTCCACGCCCGGACCATCGTGTCCTGGACGGCGTCCTCGGCGTCGAAGGCGGAACCGAGCATCCGGTAGCAGTAGCCCCTGAGCTCGGAGCGGTGCGCGGCGAGGCGGGGTTCGAGTTCCTCGGCGGTGAGCGTCGGATGGGCTGAGACGTCAACGGCGCTGTCGGAGGTCGTCACGCGCACAGCACAGCACAGACCACCGACACCGGGGGAGGCCCCGCAGGCACCGAGGTCCGGTGAACCCGGACGCACTGGTTGGATCGGGCAACGTGTCGCCCGTCGAGATCCCGCTGCTCCTGCTGGCCGGGGTGCTGGCGGGGCTCGTCGGCAGCACGGCGGGGCTCGCCTCGCTCGTCTCCTACCCGGCGCTGCTGCTGACCGGGCTGTCCCCGCTGGCCGCCAACGTCACCAACTCGATGGCCCTGCTCGGGGTCACGGCCGGCACGGCGGCCGGTTCCCGACCCGAGCTCTCCGGTCAGGGCGCCCGGCTGAAGCGGCTGCTGCCGATCGCCGCGGCGGGCGGCGCCGTGGGCTGCGTGCTGCTGCTCACCCTCCCGCCGGACGCGTTCGAGGTGGTCGTCCCGTTCCTCGTGGCCGGAGCCTCGGTGACGATCCTGCTGCAACCACGGATCAAGCAGCTGCAGCCCGGTCGGCTCTCCCCGGGCAACCCCGCCGCCCTCGTCGCGATCTTCCTCGTCGGGATCTACGGCGGCTACTTCGGCGCCGCCGCCGGGGTGCTGATGCTCGCGCTCTCCGAGGTGCTGCACGCCCAGTCCCTCGCCCGCAACAACGCGCTGAAGAACGTGCTCACCGGGGCCGCGAACACCGTCGCCGCCGTCGGTTTCGCGGTGTTCGGGCCGGTGGACTGGTGGGCGGCGCTGCTCCTCGGCCTCGGGTGCGTCGTGGGGGGCCGGATCGGGCCGGTCATCGTGCGGCGCCTCGACCCGCGGGTGCTGCGGACCGTCATCGCCGTGGCCGGGTTGGCGTTGGCCGTGCGGTTGTTCCTCACGCGCTGACGGCCCGGCGTCGGCCAGGTTTCGTAGGCTGCCCGGGTGGGCCACGCACGAACCACCCGGGTGCTGCTCGTCGACGACGACGGGCGGGTCCTCCTCCTGCGGACGGGGCTGCCCGGGGGAGGTCACGTCTGGACGACGCCCGGCGGCGACGTCGGCGCCGACGAGGGCCCCGCGGCGGCGGCCGTCCGGCACCTGCGAGAACAGGCCTCCGTCGTGGACGTCGAGGTCGTCCCGCTCGCCGGCGACGTCTCCGGCGATGCGCAGGAGCACGTCTTCGCCGGCCGGAGCCCACGCGGTGCGATCGAGGCGGGGCTCACCGACTGGGAGGTCGACCACCACCTCGGGCACCGCTGGTGGAGCGCCGCGGACCTGCGCTACACCTCCGAGACGATCGTCCCCGCCGGTCTCCCCGGTCTCCTCGACGACGTCCTCGGCGGACGCGCGTCCTCCGGCCGCTGATCAGCGCCGTCCCGCGCGGACGGCGTCACCCGCACCGCGGGGCAGCGACGCCGACTCGACGATGCTGAGCAGGCCCAGGACGGCCATCCCCACCAGCGCGGCGCGGTAGGCGGAGGCGGCGTCACCGTCGGGGGCGAGGCCGGCCGCCGCCCGGACGAGCAGGGCCGCCACGGCGATCCCGACCCCCGTCGCGAGCTGGCTGCTGATCGAGGCCACCGCGTTGGCGGGACTCATCTGGGCCCCGGGGACGTCGGCGAACTGCAGGGTGTTGTAAGCGGTGAAACCCACCGAGCGGGCCGCGCCGGACACGAGGAACACCAGCGCCACGACGATCTCCGGGGTGCCCGGACGCAGCAGCGCCGCCGCCACGAACGACGCGGCCAGCACGCAGGTCGCGACCACGATGATGGGCACCAGCCGGAACCGGCGCACCAACGGGGTCGTCGCGGGCTTGATCCCGAGGTTCCCCGCGAACACCGCCATCAACATCGCCCCGGCCCGCACGGGAGTCCACCCGAAACCCTCCTGCAGCAGCAGCGGCAGCAGGAACGGGGCGGCGCTGACGACCCCGCGGTAGACCGAACCGGCCGAGTTCGAGGCGCGGAACGTCGGGATGCGCAGGGGGCGCAGGTCGAGCACCGGGTGCGCGGCACGCCGGAACCAGAACACCGCGAGGGTCCCCACGAGTACCGACCCGACGAGCAGACCGGCCCCCGCGAACGTCGTCGACGCGTCGGCCACGAACTCCATCCCGAGGACCAGCGCGCTCACGGCCACCACCAGCAGCACGAGCCCGACCCCGTCCAGCGGGCGCCGCCGGCGGGGGACCTGCGGCACGATCCGCCACGCGGCCAGGGCCAGCACGATCCCGACGGGGACGTTCACCCAGAAGATCCACGGCCACCCCGCGTACTCGGTGAGGATCCCGCCGAGCAGCGGGGCGATGACCGGGGCGACGAGAGCGGGCCACGTGAGGTAGGCGATCGCGCGCACGAGGTCCGACTTGGCCGTTCCGCTGAGGACCACCAGCCGCCCGATCGGGACGAGCATGCTGCCGGCGATGCCCTGCAGGACCCTGGCGGTGGTGAGGGTCGCGACGGAGTCGGAGGCCGCGCAGAGCACCGACGCCAGGGTGAACACCACGATCGAGACCAGGAACACGGGCCGTGCCCCGAGCCGGTCCGCCGCCCACGAGCCGAACGGGATGAACGCCGCCACCGCGACCAGGTACGCCGTGACCGCGAGCCCGAGGTCGGCCGGGACGACGTCGAAGGCCCTCGCGATCGAGGGCGTCGCCGTGGTGAGGATCGTCGCGTCGAGGTTCTCCATGAAGAACGCCAGGGCCACGACGAGCGCGAGGGGACGCGACCAGCCGACCGACCCGTCCGCGGTCGTCGTGGCCGGGGCAGGGGTTTTCGGCACTCGGAGAGGTTACGACCCGCGGGGTGGGTTCAGTGCGTGGCGAACGCCTCGACGATCTCCTCGTGCCCCAGACCCGCCGCCAGGCACAGCGAGAGCAGGATGCGGGCCTGCTGGGGGGAGAGCGTGTCGCTGCCGACGAGTCCACGCTCGTCGAAGGCGTGCCGCTGCGTGACGCGGCCGGTGATCGCGCGGCTGCTCGCGACCACGACGACCCCGGCGGTGACGGCCTGCTGGATCGCGACCTCGACGGCGGGCGGGTTCATGCTCGGCGGCAACGAGGCGACCACCAGCCCGCGAGCGCCGTCGGCGACGGGACGTTCCACCACCCGGGCGTCGGCGCCGGCCCAGACGGGCACGATCTCCACCCGCGGCCACACCGGCTGGGCCTGCGCGGCGAAGCGCGACGACGTGGTGTGGCGGCGCAGCAGCTTGCGGTAGAACCAGACCCCGCCGTAGGGGTCGACGTCGCCGAGAGCGCCGTGGTCACGGGCGCGGAAGGTGTCCAGACCCGAGTTCGACGTCTTGAGGACGTCGCGCGCCGACAGGATCCGGTCGTCCATGACGACCAGCACCCCGTGCCCGCGCGAGGACGGCGAGGCCGCGACCCGGATCGCGTTGGCGAGCCCCACCTGGGCGTCGGAACCGACGGCCGTCGGTGGGCGCTGCGCCCCGACGAGCACCACGGGCAGGTCGCTCGCCAGCGTGAGCTGCAGGACGTAGGCGGTCTCCTCCAGCGTCGCGGTGCCGTGCGTGATGACGACCCCGGCGACGTCGGGTTCCTCCCGCGCGATGGTCAGCACCGCGGTGCGCAGCTCCGCCCAGAACCCCTCGTCGGCGGCCGTGCTCGGGATCCGCCGGACCCGGCGCGGGGAGACGTCCACGTCGTCGGGGAAGCGGTAGAGCGGCAGCGCCTCCTCGTCGGTGAGGACGTGCCCGAGGTCGACGTAGTCGAGGCGGTCGAGGTCGTCGTGACCACCGCTGCCGATGGTTCCACCGGTCAGCAGGACGGCCACCCCGGGCTTGTCGCTCATGCCGCGATCATGGCCCACCCTGCCGGTCAGGCGAGGGACTCCATGCCGGCGGGGAGGGGTTCGGCGTGCAGGACGTGGAGTTCCTGGGTCGCGCGGGTCAGGGCGACGTAGAGGTCGTTGGCGCCGCGGGGACGGCGCAGGACGGCCGCGGGTTCGACGAGCACGACGACGTCGAACTCCAGGCCCTTGGCCCGGTGCACGTCGAGCACCGACACCGCGGCGTCGAGGTCGTCGGGGGAGGCGGCGACCGCCCCCCGGGGCAGCACGGCGGAGATCGCCGCGCGCAGCGCGTCCGAGCCCAGAGCTCCGTCGACCTCGGCGGTGATGACGGCGACCCGCCCCTCGTCCAGGTCGGCGAAGCGGGCCCGGACGACCTCGACGACGTCCGCCCCGGAGGTCAGCGGGATCGCGACGGGGTCGTGGTCGCCCTCGCGGACGGGGGTCGGCGGGTTCGCCGAGATCCCCGCGGAGCGCAGCACGTCGGCGGCGACCCGGGAGATCTTCGCGGGCGTGCGGTAGTTGACGGTGAGTTCCTCCAGCCGCCAGCGGTCGTCGACGACGGGTTTCAGCGCCTGCGCCCAGCTGCGCGCCCCGGCGGGGTTCGACGTCTGGGCGACGTCGCCGACCAGGGTCATCGAACGCGACGGGCAGCGGCGTTCGACGAGGCGCCAGGCCATCGGGGAGAGTTCCTGCGCCTCGTCGACCACGACGTGGCCGTAGGCCCAGGTCCGGTCCAGCGCGGCCCGTTCGGCCACGGTGCCCACCGGTCCGTCGGTGGAGAAGCGGTCGGCGAGCAGCTCCGGGCTGACCAGGGGGTTGCCGACCCCGGAGGCCTCGAAGTCCTCGAGCACCTTGCGCGCGTAGGCGACCTGCTCCTCGCGGTCGGCGTCGCGGCGAGCCTGGTTCGCGGACTCCTCCAGCGGGCCGAGGAGTTCGGCGAGCTCGTCGAGCAGGGGCACGTCGGCCTCGCTCCAGGCGCTCGCGTCCTCGCGGTGCAGGGCCGCGCGGTCGGTGGCCGACAACTGCGGCGCGATGCGTTCCAGCAGGTCCGGGTTGCGGTAGAGACCGGCGAGCACCTTCTGCGGGGTCAGCGGCATCCAGCAGAGGTTGACCTCGCGCCGGACGTCGACGTGCTCGCGCAGTTCGGTGACGAGGTCGTCGCGCTCCTCGCCCAGGTCGGCGCCGCGGGCGCGGGCGAGGGAGTTGACCAGCGTGTTCAGGACCTCGCGGACGAAGGTCACCCGGGCGAGGTTGTGCGGTTTGCGACCGCGCCGGGCGCGGGCGCGGGCCGAGGCGACGGCGTCGGGACGCAGCATGATCCGGGTGCCGTCGAGGTCGAAGCGCAGCGGTCGGGCGGGGATCCGCTGCCGGTCGGCGACGGCCGCGTCGAGGACCTCGGCCATCCGCAGCGAGCCCTTGACCCGGGCTGCGGCGGCGGAGTCCCCGCCCCGGGCGAGCACCCCGGGGAACAGCTCGGCCAGCGTCGCGGTCACCACGCCCGTCTCGCCCAGCGCGGGCAGGACCTGCTCCACGTAGCGCAGGAACACCGGGCTGGGGCCGAGCAGCAGGACGCCGCTGCGGGCGAGGCGGTCGCGGTGGGTGTAGAGCAGGAAGGCCGTCCGGTGCAGGGCCACGGCGGTCTTGCCGGTCCCCGGACCGCCCTGGACGACGAGGACCCCGCGCTCGGAGGCGCGGATGACCCGGTCCTGCTCGGCCTGGATGGTGGCGACGATGTCGCCCATGCGGCCGGTGCGGGGGGCGGTGACGGCGGCCAGCAGGGCCGCGTCACCCGTGGTGCGCTCACCCTCGGCCGCGATGAGCACCTCGTCGTCGACGCCCGTGACGTGGCGGCCCGCCGTGAGCAGGTGCCGGCGCCGGACGACGTCGCGGGGAGCGGCCGCGGTGGCCTGGTAGAAGTCCTGCGCCGCGGGCGCCCGCCAGTCGACGAGCACCTGGTTGCCCCGGTCGTCGGCGAGGCCGAGCCGGCCGACGTAGCGGCGCGGGTCCTCGGTGCCGGGCTGCAGGTCGAGGCGCCCGAAGCAGAGCCGGTTCTCCACCGACCACAGCTGGGAGAGGCGGTCCTCGTAGAGGGTCGCGAAGGCGTCGCGCTCGAAGCGGCTCTGGTGGGTGCCGGTCGCGAGGGTGCGCCGGACGTCGGCGAGCTGCTCGGCGGTCTGGGCGCGCAGGACGTCGAGCCGGTCGTAGAGCGTCCCGACGTGAGCGTCCTCGAGGGCGACCTGTTCCCTCGTCGCCTCCTCGGCCGGGGTCGACGCGTCGGGCTCGGTGGACTGGCTCACTGGTGCGGCTCTCTCCTGTGCGCGGTGCCCTGCGTGCCGTCACAGTCGCGAGGGCTCGCAAACGGCACCGCAGAAGCCTAAAGGCGTCGGCGTGGGCACCGATGGGGGGTTCCACTCGTTGGCCTACCGTGGGGCTCGCTGCGGGAGGTCGCAGCGCTGAACGAGCCACACCGCTGTGTCTGTCACGGGTCCGCATCCCGGGCACTGCGCGAGGACGCGCCGCCCGGTGCCCCTCTGAACGCCCGCGAGGAGACCAGTGACGACCATGCCCACGACCGAGTCCGTGTCCGACCCGGTGCAGCCACCGCCCGCACGGGCGCGCCGCAGCACCCCGTACGCGACACTCACCGCGGCCGTCCAGGACGCGGGCCTCATGCGCCGGCGGACGGGGCACTACTGGTGGCGCATCGCGTTCACCACGGTCGCCTTCCTCGCCGTCGTCGCGGGGGCGTTCCTGCTCCGGGACTCCTGGCTCGTGCTGCTGGTCGCCGCGCCGCTCGCCCTGGTCCTCACCCAGTTCGCCTTCCTCGGCCACGACGGGGCGCACAAGCAGATCTTCGCCTCGCACCGCGGCAACGAGTGGGCGGCCCGGATCTTCGCCGCGCTGCTGACGGGTCTCAGCTACGGCTGGTGGATGGGCAAGCACACCAAGCACCACCAGGCCCCCAACGCCCGGGGGATCGACACCGACATCGAGTCCGAGGTCGTCTCCTTCCACGAGGAGGCCGCTGCGGGTCGTCGGGGCGTCCTGCGCTGGGCCACGGCCAAGCAGGGCTACTGGTTCTACCCGCTGCTGCTGCTGGCCGGGCTCAACCTGCACGTCGACTCCACGAAGTCGCTGATCAGCGGCCGCCGGGCCAAGAAGCGCTGGATCGACGCCTCCCTCATCGTCGTCCACTGGGGCGTCTACCTGGCCGCGCTCGTGCTGCTGCTCGGGCCGGCCCGCGGAGCCGCGTTCTTCGGTGTCCACATGGCGGCCTTCGGCGTCTCGATGGGCGGCGCCTTCGCGCCCAACCACGTCGGCATGCCGATCGTGGCGCGCGAGACCAAGGTCGACTTCATCCGCCGCCAGGTGCTGATGTCGCGCAACATCTCCGGCGGCTGGTTCGTCGACCTCTTCATGGGTGGTCTCAACTTCCAGGTGGAGCACCACCTGTTCCCCTCGATGCCCCGGCCCAACCTGCGCGCCGTCCAGCCGTTCGTGCGCCGCTTCTGCGCCGAGCACGGCATCGACTACACCGAGACCTCGCTGCCGCAGGCCCTCAAGGACATCGTCGCGTACCTCAACGACGTGGGCCTGGCCGCTCGCGACCCGTTCCGGTGCCCGCTCGTGTCGCAGCTGCGCGCCGGCTGAGGAGAGTGCAGCACGGGGACTGGACATCAGGCCCGATCGTGCTAAGTTCTTCCTAGTCGCAGTTTCTCGACGTGCTTTTGCGCCCCGGGATTCACTCGAGGGTCCAGCACGCTTTCCAGACCAGGTCAGCCCCTCGGCGACGAGCTCCACTGCGGTGGGGCGTACACCTTGAGGAGGCCATCATGGCTCAGGGAACTGTCAAGTGGTTCAACGGCGAAAAGGGCTTTGGCTTCATCGCCCCGACCGACGGTGGCCCGGACGTCTTCGTCCACTACTCCGCGATCGCCGGTAACGGCTTCCGCAACCTGGAAGAGAACGACCAGGTCGAGTACGAGGTGACCCAGGGCGCCAAGGGCCCCCAGGCCTCGAACGTCACGCGTCTCTGATCTTCAGACGCTGACGGTCTGACCGTCCTACGATCCCCGTCCCAGCTTCGGCTGGGGCGGGGATCGTTGCGTTCCGGGGGCTTCAGCGCCGCTCCAGCACCCCCCGCACGAAGGCCGCCTGCGCCGCGTGCTCGAGGTCGTCGTCCAGCACGCTGACCAGGCGGACCCCCAACGTCACCGGCGGGTCCCACGCGTCGTCGACGACCCGGTCCAGGTCAGCTTCGGAGAGTCCGCCCAGGAAGTCGACCGTCCGCGCCTGCACCGCGTCGAGGTACCCCGTCAGCAGTTCGGCGCCCACCTGCACCTGACCCACCTGGTCCGCGTCGAAGCCGTACCCCGTCTCACCCGGTCCGAACGGCAGGGCGAAGCGCTCCGCCCAGCCGTCCGCCGTCCAGGTCTGCTCGTGCCCGGCGACGTCACTGACGTGGTCGTCCTGCACCCGAGCGAGGTGCCACACCAGCCACGCGATCGAGTTCGCCCCCGGATCGAGGCGGGCGCTCAGCGCGTCCTCGTCCAGGCCGTCGACCGCTGCGTGCACGAGCGGGGAGATGCGGCCGTAGCCGTCCAGCAGGATGTCCTTGGCGTCCATGCCCCCTGCCTATCCCCGCCCCGCCACCACCGCACGTCCGAGCGCGACTACGCCTCCGGGCGGAAGGCGCAGAACTCGTTGCCCTCGGGGTCGGCCAGCACGTCCCACGGGCGGTCCTCGGCGCGAGGCCGCACCATCGTGGCCCCGGCCGCGAGGAGGCCGGCGAGGTCCCCGACGACGTCGAGGTGCATCCGGTTCTTCACCGTCTTGGGCTCCTCGACGGGGTTGACCCAGAGGAACGGGCCCGCACCGGAAGGGTCGCGCAACGGGACCGGCCACGTCGGATCACGCGGGCCGTCACCGGACTCGTGCCGGACGTAGCCCAGGACGGCGCACCACCAGTCGGCCTGCGCCTGGTGGTCCAGGGCGTCGAGGCAGAGGTCCTTGAAACGCGCGACGGCCACGGCCTGCTCCTCCCGATCGGTACCCGGACCCTGCCACGGGGCGGGCCCGGCTTCCACCGAAAACCCGGTGCGGGCGCGGAGTCGACCGCGCCAGGCTCGGAGCGTGCCGGACCCGATCTTCGCCCACCCCCGCCTGGCCGCCCTCTACGACGTCTTCGACCACCCCCGCCCCGACCTGGTGCCCTACGTCGCCCTCGCGGGCGAGCTCGGCGCCCACCACGTCCTGGACGTGGGGTGCGGGACGGGTGTCCTGGCCGCCCTGCTGGTGGCCGAGGGGTACGAGGTGGCCGGCGCCGACCCGGCGCTCGCGAGCCTGGGCGTCGCCCGGGCTCGACCGGGGACCTCGGCCGTGACGTGGCTGCCCGTGGAGGCGGCGCAGCTTCCCGCGCTCGGGTGCGACCTGGCCGTGATGACCGGCAACGTGGCCCAGGTGTTCGTCACTAACGAGGACTGGGACGCGGCGCTGCGGGGACTCGCCCGGGCGGTGCGGCCCGGCGGCCACCTGGTCTTCGAGACCAGGCGCCCGGAGGCCGAGGACTGGCGGACCTGGTCGGGACCGCCGCAGGTGCGGACGGTCCCCGGGGAGGGGACCGTCCGCACGGAGTTCGAGCTGCTGGCGGCCACGCCGCCGCTGGTGACCTTCCGCACCGTGTTCACCTTCGCGGACGGCGAGCGGTTGACCTCCGAGTCGACGCTGCGCTTCCGCGGCCCGGCCGAGCTGCGCTCCTCCCTCCTCCGCCACGGGTTCACCGTGGCGGAGGTGCGGGAGGCGCCGGACCGGCCGGGCCTGGAACACGTGGTCATCGCCTCCCGGTCCGCGTCGGGAGGAGGGGTTCAGGCGCCGCCGGCGGCCAGCGTCACCGTCTCGGGGGCGAACGCCGCGCCCTTGACGTCGACGCCCGCGGAGGTCAGCTCGTCGAGGGCCTGCTGGACGTAGTCGTTGGTCCAGGCGTCCTCGTCGGGTTCCTTGGTGATGACGGTCTGGCCCTCGGCGTTCTTGGTGTCCATGGCGATCTGGACGGTCTGCTCCCAGGCGGTCGCATCGATGAGCCCGGCCCCGCCGGCCGCCGGCCAGACCAGCTTGTTGACCTCGTTGACCTGCCACAACTGGTGGCTCGCCCCGAGCGTCGACCCCTTGGCCACGACGATGTCCCGCGCCTCCTCGGGGTTGTCCCGGGCGAAGACCCAGCCCTTGATCGAAGCCTTGAGGAACTTGACGGTCTGCTGCTGGTAGGCGGTGTCGGCCAGCTTCTCGGTGCTGGCCCAGACCGCGTCCTGCAGCATCGCAGTGCCGACGTCGTTCCAGTTCAGGACGTTGAAGTCGGCCGCGGTGAAGAGGGAACCCGTGTCCGGGTTCTCCGCCTCGAGGAGCTGGGCGAACTCGTTGTACGTCATGGCCTGCGCCGCGTCGATGTCACCCTGCAGTAGACCGAGCATGTCGAACTGCTGCTGCACCAGTTCCACGTCCGAGCTCGGGTCGAGTCCGGCCGCGGTCATCGCGGCGAAGAGTTCGTACTCGTTGCCGAAGCCCCAGTTCCCCACCTTCTTGCCCTTGAGGCCCTCGACCGCGGTGATGCCGGTCTTCGTGAAGG
The DNA here is from genome assembly GCF_979255925.1 of Kineococcus sp. AC630. NCBI lineage: Bacteria > Bacillati > Actinomycetota > Actinomycetes > Kineosporiales > Kineosporiaceae > Kineococcus > Kineococcus sp. AC630. The sequence goes on along the minus strand of NZ_CEEDMJ010000012.1, from coordinate 60,969 downwards.
AGACCTGCAGGGTCCCCGACCGCTGGTAGATCTGGGCGACGTTGGTGATGGCGGCGCCCTGTTCGCGGGAAGCGAGGGCCTTGGGGACCCAGGCGATGGCGTAGTCGGCCTGGCCCTGGGCGAGGACGGTCTGCGGCACGATGTCGGACCCGCCCTCGAGGATCTGGACGTCCAGCCCCTCGTCGGAGTAGTAGCCCTGGTCGAGCGCCGCGAAGTACCCGGCGAACTGTCCCTGGGTGACCCACTGCAGTTGCAGCTTGACCGTGGTCGAACCGGAACTCCCGGAACTCGCGGCGGCACCGGACGACGTCTCCTGGTCGGCGCTCCCGCAGGCGGCGAGCCCGGCGGCCGTCGCGGCACCGGCCCCGGCGAGCAGGGCGGAACGGCGGGTGGGGTGGTTCACGAGGGCCTCCTGGTGAGAGTGGTGGGGGACAGCAGTCGCTCCAGGAGCAGGGCGACCAGGTAGAACACGAGGCCGAGGGCCACGGCCCCGAGGACGTAGGACCAGGCCCGCGGGTAGGCGGTGGCACTGGCGGCCGAGGTGATGCGCGAACCCAGTCCGTCCTGCCGACCGCCGAAGTACTCGGCGACGACCGCCGCGATGACCGACAACGAGGACGCCAGGCGCAACCCGGTGAACGCGAAGGGCACCGCGCCGGGCAACCGCACGTACCGGGTGACGGCCCAGCCGGAGACGGCGAGGGAGCGCATGAGTTCCGCGTGCACCGGGTCGATGCGGCGCAACCCTCGCGCGGTGTTCACGAACAACGGGAAGAACACCGCGACGGCCACGACGAGGCGGCGGGGAACCGGACTGGTGGAACCGAACATCGCGTTGAACACCGGGGCCAGCGCGATGATCGGCATGGCGTTCGCCGCGGCCGACAAGGGGCTGAGCACCTCGTCGAACAGGCGCAACCGGGCCGCCAGCAGGGCGGCGACGACCCCGGCCAGGGAACCCGCCACGAGGCCCGTGAACGCGGTCGTCCCCGTGGCGGCGGCGGCCTGGACGACGTCCCCCGCGACGGCGCCGAACGCCTGCGTGATCGCGACCGGTGACGGCAGCACGAACGTCGCGATCCGGCCGGCCACGACGACGGACTGCCAGAGCAGCAGGACCGCGACCCCGACGACGACCGGTGGGGCTAGGGACCTCGGGAACTGCGTCACCGGTCGTCCCCGTGCAGCGCCGCCGCCGGCGACTCCCTGCCCCGCAGGGCCTCGCGGACGGCGGTGATCCCGGTGAAGAACGCGGGGTGCTCGCGTGCGTCCTCGTCCCGGGCGGGGAGGTCCACCTCGACGACCCGGACGATGCGACCCGGCCGCGGTGACATCACGACGACCTGCGTCGAGAGGAACACCGCCTCGGGGATGGAGTGGGTCACGAACACGACGGTCGTCCCGGTGCGTTCCCGGATGGCGAGGAGTTCCGCCTGCATGCGTTCGCGGGTCATCTCGTCGAGGGCGCCGAAGGGTTCGTCCATGAGCAACAGCGGGGGTTCCTCCGCCAGCGACCGGGCGATCGCGACGCGTTGCTGCATGCCGCCGGAAAGTTCCGCGGGTTTCATGCGGGCGAAGTCGGCGAGCCCCACGAGGTCGAGGAGGTACCGGGCGCGTTCGGCCCGTTCGGCCTTGCCGACCCCGTGCAGTTCCAGCGGGAGTTCCACGTTGCGCTGCACGGTGCGCCACTCGAGGAGTCCCGCCTGCTGGAACGCGATCCCGTAGCCGTGGGCGAGTCGCGCCCGGTGCGCCGACACCCCGCCCACGAGGACCTCACCCGCGGTCGGGGTGACGAGGTCCGCGATGCAGCGCAGCAACGTCGACTTGCCGCACCCGGAGGGTCCGATGAGCGAGACGAACGCGCCGGGTTCGATCGTGAGGTCGATGCCGGAGAGGGCGTGGACCTCGCCGCGGGCGGTGGTGAACCGCTGGTCGAGGTGCGAGATCTGGACGGCGGGGGCCGCGGGGGTCATCGTTTGCCTCCGTGACGCAGGAGCAACAGGTCGAGCAGCGAGACGAGCCCGGCGGCGAGCAACCCCAGCAGGGCCGCGCCGAGGATGGCCGCGTGGAGGCGGCCGGGGGCCGAGGTGGCCTGCTGGGCGTACTGGAGGATCAGCCGACCGATCCCGCCGCGGGTGCCGGTGGAGATCTCCGCGACGATCGCGCCGACGACGGCCTGCGCCGCGGCGAGGCGCAGCGCGGGGACGAGGTGCGGCACGCTGGCCGGGAACCGCAACCGCAGCAACGTCTGGCGGTGGGTCGCGGCGAAGCTCGTGAACAGTTCCTCCGAGGCGCTCGTGGGCGCCTGCAGACCGCGCAGCATGCCCAGTGCCACCGGGCAGAACGCCAGGTAGCCGGAGATGACGACGACGGACATCCAGGGTTGCCAGGCCAGTGTCGGGGTCAGCTGGAGCTTGCCGCCCCAGCCGGCGATGAGCGGGGCGATGGCGATGATCGGGACGGTCTGGCTGAGGACGACGTAGGGCAGCAGTCCCCGTTCGGCGAGGCGGGAGCGCTGCATGAGGACGGCCAGCACGACTCCCACGAGGCCGCCGAGCAGCCAGCCCCCGACGGCCATCGTGAACGTCCGCCAGGCCGAGGCCACCACGGCGACCGCCACGGTGCGCGAGCCCGGGATGGACACCTCCTGCTGGTCGAGGGTGGCGAGCACGTCGAGGACCCCGGGCATCGACCGGGGGTCGGCGCGGGGCAGGACGCGTTGCCCGCCGACCTCGACCCCCTGCACCGGGCCGACGGCTCGGTAGAGCTCCCACAACGCCAGGAGCACGACGACGCCGAGCAGAGCCATCCCGGTGCGCCGCAGCCCGGCCCGGACCCGGTCCGTGGGCCGACCGGGGACGGGAGCTTCCGCGGTGGCCGCCGTCGTGGCCAGGAGTCCGGTCACGAGACCGCCGTCACGGTCTCGGCCAGGGCCGGCAGGACGAGGTCGCCGTAGGCGCGCAGCGTCTGTTCCTTGGCGTCGTGCTGCAGGTACAGGGCGAACTGGTCCACCCCGAGGTCCTCCAGGTCCCGCAGCCGGGCGATCTGCTCGGCGGGGGAGCCGAGCAGGCAGAACCGGTCGACGATCTCGTCGGGTACGAAGTCGGCGTGGGTGTTGCCGACCTGTCCGTGCTGGTTGTAGTCGTAGCCCTCGCGGCCCGCGATGTAGTCCGTCAACGCCGTCGGGACGTTGCTGTCGCTGCCGTAGCGTTCGACGATGTCGGCGACGTGGTTGCCGACCATCCCGCCGAACCAGCGGCACTGCTCCCGGGCGTGGTCCAGGCCGACCCGGCTGCCGTCGGTGACGTAGGCGGGGGCCGCGACGCAGATCTTCACGGTCTCGGGGTCACGGCCCGCGGCCGCCGCCGCGTCCTTCACCGTCCTGATGGTCCAGGCGGTGATGTCGGGATCGGCGAGCTGCAGGATGAACCCGTCGGCGACCTCCCCGGTGAGCTGCAACGCTTTGGGGCCGTAGGCGGCCACCCACACCTCGGTCTGCCGGCCGGCTCCGTGGTCGGTCGCCCACGGGAACCGCACGGTCTGGCCGCGGTGCTCGACGGGCCGGCCGTTGGACAGTTCCCGGATCACGTGGACCGACTCGCGCAGTGTCGCCAGCGTCGTGGGTTTCCCCGACAACGTCCGCACGGCGGAGTCCCCCCGCCCGATGCCGCAGATCGTCCGCGGCCCGTACATCTCGTTCAACGTCGCGTAGGTCGAGGCCGTCACCGACCACTCGCGGGTGGCCGGGTTGGTGACCATCGGTCCCACGACCACCTTGCGGGTGGCCTGCAGGATCGCGGAGTGGATGACGTAGGGCTCCTCCCACAGGACGTGGGAGTCGAACGTCCAGACGTGGGAGAACCCGTAGGTCTCCGCGATCCGGGACAGGTCGACCACCCGGGAGGCGGGTGGGGTGGTCTGCAGCACGACGCCGAAGTCCATCGCGTTCTCCTTTCAGCGCAGGTACTGGGACAGGCCGCGGGGGACGAACCTCCCGTGACCCGGGCTGCCCGAGTACGTCCCGCGGTCGACGATCACCGCACCGCGGGACAGGACGGTGCGGACGGACCCGGTCAGCTCGAAACCCTCGAAGGCCGAGTAGTCGATGTTCATGTGGTGGGTCTCGGCCGAGATCCGGGTGGTCGCGGCCGGGTCGTAGACCACGACGTCGGCGTCCGAACCGGGAGACACGGTGCCCTTGCGCGGGTACATCCCGAACATCCGGGCCGGCGTGGTGGAACAGGTCTCGACCCAGCGCTGCAACGACAGGTGCCCGTCGACGACGCCCTGGTGGACGAGGTCCATCCGGTGCTCCACCCCGCCCATGCCGTTGGGGATCTTCGAGAAGTCCCCCCGGCCCAGTTGCTTCTGGTCCTTGAAGCAGAACGGGCAGTGGTCGGTGGAGACCACCGCGAGGTCGTCGGTGCGCAGACCTCTCCACAGGTCCGCGGCGTGCGGTTCGTGCCTGGAGCGCAGGGGGGTGGAGCAGGCGTACTTGGCCCCCTCGAAGCTCCCCGGTCCGCCGGCTCCCAGGTGGTCCTCGAGCGTCAGGTAGAGGTACTGCGGGCATGTCTCGGCGAAGACGTTCGCACCCTTCGCACGTTCGGTCGCGATGCGTTCCAGCGCCTGGGAGGCTGAGACGTGCACGACGTAGAGGGGGGTCCCGCCGGCGACGCCGGCGAGGGCGATGGCCCGGTTGACGGCCTCCGCCTCGAGCGCGGCGGGGCGGGTGGTGCCGTGGAACACGGGGTCGGTGTCGCCGCGGGCCAGGGCCTGCTGGACGAGGACGTCGATGGCGGTGCCGTTCTCGGCGTGCATCATGATCGTGGCGCCGTTGTCGGTGGCGCGCTGCATCGCCCGCAGGATCTGGCCGTCGTCGGAGTAGAACACCCCCGGGTAGGCCATGAAGAGCTTGAAGCTGGTGATGCCCTCGTGGGCGACGAGGGAGTCCATCGCCGTGAGCGAGCCCTCGTCCACGCCACCGAGGATCATGTGGAACCCGTAGTCGATCGCGGAGTTCCCGGCCGCCTTGGCGTGCCAGGTCTCCAGCGCCCGCTCGACGACCTCGCCGGTGCGCTGGACGACGAAGTCGACGATCGTCGTGGTGCCACCCCAGGCCGCGGCGCGGGTTCCCGTCGCGAACGTGTCGCTCGCCTCGGTCCCGCCGAAGGGCATCTCCATGTGGGTGTGCACGTCGACCCCGCCGGGCAGGACGTAGCAGCCGGTCGCGTCGATGCGGGTGTCCACCTCGAACGCGAAGGACCCGGGGGCCAGCAGGGCCACGACGGTCTCGCCCTCGATCAGCACGTCGGTGGGGACGGCCCCCGTCGAGGAGACCAGGGTGCCGTTCTCGACGAGGGTCCTCCGTCCCGTGGTCACGGCCGGACCAGGTCGCCGTAGGAGTCGGGGCGACGGTCGCGGTAGAACTGCCAGTCGGTGCGGGCCGTGCGGATGAGGTCCATGTCGAGGTCGCGGATCAGCAGTTCCGGGTTCTCGCTGCCGGCCTTCTCGCCCACGAAGTTCCCCATCGGGTCGGCGATGTAGCTGGTCCCGTAGAACGGCACCGCGTCGTCGCCGAACTCACCGGTCTCGGCCCCGACCCGGTTCGGGACGGCGACGAAGTACCCGTTGGCGGCGGCCGCGGTGGGCTGCTCGAGTTCCCAGAGCCGGTTGGACAGCGAGGGTTTGGAGGCGTTGGGGTTGAAGACGATCTCGGCGCCGGCCAGACCCAGGGCGCGCCAGCCCTCGGGGAAGTGCCGGTCGTAGCAGATGTAGACCCCGACCTTGCCGACGGAGGTCTCGAAGACGGGATAGCCCAGGTTGCCGGGGCGGAAGTAGAACTTCTCCCAGAACCGGTCCAGGTGCGGGATGTGGTGCTTGCGGTACTTGCCGAGGTACTTCCCGTCGGAGTCGACCACGGCCGCGGTGTTGTAGAGGACGCCGGGTTGTTCCTCCTCGTAGACGGGCAGGACCATCACGAGGCCGAGTTCCGCGGCCAGGGCCTGGAACCGCTTGACCGTGGGGCCGGGAACGGACTCGGCGTAGTCGTAGTACTTGCTGTCCTGGGTGATCCCGAAGTACGGACCGTAGAAGAGTTCCTGGAAGCACACGATCTGCGCACCGGCGTCGGCGGCCTGGCGCGCGTACTCCTCGTGCGCCTCGATCATGCTCTCCTTGTCGCCGGTCCAGGCGGCCTGGACCAGTGCGACGCGCAGCGTCGTCATGGCACCGCTCCTTCTGCTCGAGGGGGAACGTCTGGGTTCAGAGGATTCCCCTCCGGGCCGACGTCCCACAAGAACGCCGCGACACGGTTTCACCTCGCTAGGGTGTGCACATGCACAGCACCGGAAACGCGGCCGAAACGGCGGCCGTACGCTCGGTCCTGCTGGAACTGCTCGGCGACGTCGACGCGCTGGCCGAACGCTTCGTCACCCAGCTGATGGAGGTCGTGCCCTACGCCGACGGCGCCGTCGAGCGTGCCCGGCTCCTCGACGACGGGGTCAACACCTACGAACGGGTGCTGCGACGGCTCGTGGACCTGCCCGTCCCGGACCGTCTGGTGGAGCTCTCCCACGCGGTGGGCCGGCACCGGGCGCAGATCGACGTCCCGCTCTCGGCCGTCACCACCGGGACGCGGTTGCACTTCCGCGTCGTGTGGGAGGAACTCGCCGACCGGTTGACGCCCGAGGCGCTGGTCGCCGCGGTCACGTTGCCGGTGCAGTTGTGGCAGGCCGTCGAGGAGCACTCCAACGACGTGCAGATCGGTTACCACGAGGCGGCGACCGCTCTGGCCTACGAACGCGACCGGGACCGCCGGCGCATCGTCGAGGCCTTCCTGGACTCCGACGGTGAGGACGGAGACCTGCTGGGCCGGGCGGCCGCGGTGCTGGGCGCCGGGGTCGGTGACGACGTCTTCTGCGCGTTCGTGCCCTCCCGCACGGCCGTGGCCGGGCTCGTCGGGAACTCCGCCGGTGTGCGACTGCACGAGTGGCGCGGCGGGACCGTCGTCCTGGCGACGCGGCCCCGGGGGACCTGGCCCGCCGACGAGGTCGCCGCGGGGCGGGCCGCCGTCCCCGCGGTGCTGCGCTCGGTGCCCTGCGGGGTCGGTCCGCTGGCCCGCGGACTGGCCCGGTTGCCGCGGGCGGTCCGCGTGGCCCAGCAGGTCGCGGGGGCGCTGCCGGCCGGGGCGACCGGACCGGTGCGGCCCGCGGACAACGCGCTGGCCGTCGCGGCCCGCGCGCTGGGGGCGATCCGCGACGACGTGGCCGACGACGTGCTGCACGACCTGCTCGCCCTCACCCCACCCGAGCGCGACCGACTGCTGGAGACCCTCGACACCTTCACCGCGACGGGTTCCGTCGCGGTGACGGCGGAGCGGACGTTCTGCCACCGCAACACCGTGCTCAACCGGCTCCGGCGCATCACTGAGTGCACGGGGCTCGACGTGACCGTGCCCGACCAGGCGGTCGTGCTGCTGCTCGCCCTCACGGCCTGGCGGCAGCGCACGGGTGGCTGACCCGTGCGCCGCGCCGGGCGGTTCGTCGGGGGGCGGTCACGCCATCGAGGACAACCGGTCGGTGAGGAACGTGCCGATCCGTCCGATGGCGCTCTCCAGGTCCTCGACCCGGGGGAGGGTGACGATCCGGAAGTGGTCGGGTTTGGGCCAGTTGAACCCGGTGCCCTGCACGACGAGGACGTGCTGGGACTCCAGCAGGTCCACGATGAGCTGGTAGTCGTCCTTCACCTCGTGGACCTCCGGGTCGAGGCGGGGGAAGCAGTAGAGCGCGCCGCGGGGTTTCACGCAGCTCACCCCCGGGATCTCGTTGAGGAGTTCCCACGTGCGGTGCGCCTGTTCGGCGAGGCGACCACCGGGCAGGACGAGGTCGTTGATCGACTGGTGCCCGGACAGCGCGGCCTGCACGACGTACTGCGCGGGGACGTTGGCGCACAGGCGCATGTTGGCCAGCAGGTCGAGTCCCTCGATGAAACCCCGTGCGTGCCGCTTGGGTCCCGACAGGTACATCCAGCCGGACCGGAAACCCGCGACCCGGTACGCCTTCGACAACCCGTTGAACGTGATGCACAGCAGGTCGGGGGCGAGCGAGGCCGTCGAGACGTGCACGGCGTCGTCGTAGAGGATCTTGTCGTAGATCTCGTCGGAGAGGACGAGCAGACCGAACTCGCGGGCCACCTGCAGCATCCCCTCGAGGACGGGTCGCCCGTACACCGCACCGGTGGGGTTGTTCGGGTTGATGACGACGAGGGCCTTGGTGTGGGGGGTGACCTGCGCGCGCAGGTGGTCGAGGTCGGGTTCCCAGCCGGCCGACTCGTCGCACAGGTAGTGCACCGCGCGACCACCGGCCAGGCTGACCGCCGCCGTCCACAGCGGGTAGTCGGGGGCGGGGACGAGGACCTCGTCGCCGTCGTTGAGCAGCGCCTGCATCGCCATGACGATGAGTTCGCTGACCCCGTTGCCCATGTAGACGTCGCCCACGCCGACGTTCGGGACGCCCTTGAGCTGGCTGGACTGGACGACCGCGCGGCGGGCCGAGGGGATGCCCTTGCTGTCGCTGTAGCCCTGCGCGACGGGCAGGTTGGCGATCATGTCCTGGAGCAGTTCGTCGGGAGCCTCGAACCCGAACGGGGCCGGGTTGCCGATGTTCAGCTTGAGGATCCGGTGTCCGGCGTCCTCGAGCTGCTGCGCGCGGCTGAGGGCCGGCCCGCGCACGTCGTAGAGGACGTTCGCGAGTTTGTCGGACTGCTCGAAGTTCATCGTCGCGCCTGTTCTGGGTTCCGTGGACGGGTCGGTCATCGGCTCGTGACAGCTTGTCACGATCGGGTCCGCGAGCGGACGGCGAGGGCGGCGGAGCCGATGACGAGGAGTCCGCCCACGGCCGTCGTCGCGGTCAGGGGTTCCCCGAGCAGCAGAGCCGCCCAGGTGATGGTCAGGACGGGTTGCACCAGTTGCACCTGGCTGACCCGGGTCATCGGGCCGATGCCCAGACCGCGGTACCAGGCGAAGAACCCGAGGAACGTGCTCACCACGGCGAGGTAGCCGAAGGCGGCCCACTGCCCGGCCGTGGCGGCCGGGGGAGTGCTCACCGCGGAGGCGAGGGTCAGCGCGAGCATCACCGGTGAGGCCAGCAGCAGGGCCCAGGAGATCGTCTGCCACGACCCGAGTTCCCGCGCCAGCAGCCCGCCCTCGGCGTAGCCGATCGCCGCGGCCGCGACGGCCCCCAGGAGGAGCAGGTCGGCGTGGTGCAACCCGCCCGCCCCACCGCCCTGCACGGCCGCGAAGCCGACGGTGGCGGCCGCTCCGATCGCGGCGGTGACCCAGAACGTCGTCGGCGGTCGCTCGCCGGTGCGCAGGACGGCCATCACCGCGGTCGCGGCCGGCAGCACGGCGATGACCACGGCACCGTGGACGGCGGGGGTGCTCGTCAGGGCGAAGGAGGTGAGCAGCGGGAACCCGGCCACCACTCCGCCCGCGACGGCCGCGAGGCGCAGCCACTGCCGGGGGGTCGGGCGCGCGGCCCGGGTCACCCGCAGGGCCAGGCCGGCGAGCACCGCCGCCACGACGGCGCGCCCGGAACCGATGAACAACGGGGCCAGCCCGCCCACCGCAATGCGGGTGAGGGGGACGGTGAAGGAGAAGGCGAGCACACCGAGGCCGCCCCAGAGCAGTCCACCGGCGGCCGGCGCACGCGGTAACACCTGGCGCGGAACCTTGATAGCGTTACTCTGTATGCTCATGGTCGACGATAGCACCGTCACGGTGGCCGACAGCCTGCGCGCGTGGGTGGCGACCGCCTCCCCCGGATCGCGGCTGCCGTCGAACCGTGAGCTCGTCGCACGGTTCGGGGTGAGCCCCGTGACCGTCCAGAAGGCGTTCCGGCAGTTGACCACCGCCGGCCTCATCGAGACCCGGCCGGGGGTCGGCACCTTCGTCCGGGCCCGACCCGCCGTGCGCCCGGCGGACTACGGCTGGCAGACGGCGGCCCTGCGGGCCCCGCACACCCGACCGCCGGCCGTGTCGGCGCCGATGCGCTCCGCCGACCCGGACGCCATCGCCCTGCACTCCGGCTACCCGGCCCGCGACCTGCTGCCGGAACGGCTGCTGCGCAACGCCTTCGCCCGGGTGGGCCGGAGCGAATCGGGGTGGACGCGGTCGTCGGTGGCGGGCGACCCCGACCTGCGCTCCTGGTTCGCCGGGGAACTCGCGGCGGTCACCCCGGCCGGGACCACCCCGCCCGCGGCGCGTGACGTCGTCGTCCTGCCGGGAACCCAGAGCGGACTCAGTTCGGTGTTCCGGGCGCTCGTGGGTTCCGGGCACCCGGTGCTGGTGGAGTCCCCCACCTACTGGGGTGCCCTGCTGGCCGCGGCCCAGGCGGGGGTGGACGTCGTCCCGGTCCGGGGTGGCCCCGACGGGCCGGACCCGGCCGACCTGGCCCGCGCCTTCACCGAGACCGGCGCCCGTGCCTTCTACGCCCAGCCCACGTTCGCGAACCCCACCGGAGCGCGGTGGAGCGCGGAACGGGCCGACCAGGTCCTCGACGTGGTGCGCGCCCACGACGCCTTCCTCGTCGAGGACGACTGGGCGCACGACTTCGCCGTCGAGGGTGAGGTGTCGCCGGTCGCCGCCCGGGACGACGCGGGTCACGTCGTCTACCTGCGGTCGCTGACCAAGAGCGTGTCGCCGGCCGTGCGGGTGGGAGCGCTGGTGGCCCGCGGACCGGCCCGCGAGCGCATCCTCACCGACCGCCTCGCCGAGTCGGTCTACGTCAGCGCCTTCCTGCAGGCCGTGGCCCTGGAGGTCGTGACGGCTCCCGGCTGGCGCACCCACCTGCGGACGATGCGGGGGAACCTGCGGGCCCGGCGGGACCTGATGGTCGAGGAACTGCAGCGCCGGGTCCCCTCGGCGCACCTGGCGCTGGTCCCCGCCGGTGGCCTCAACCTGTGGGCCCGGCTGCCCGAGGGCACCGACGTCCAGCGCCTGGTGCGCGAGTGCGAAGCGGAGGGCGTGGTGGTCGCGGCGGGTGACGAGTGGTTCCCGGCCGAACCGGCGGGGCCGTTCGTGCGGGTGAACTACTCCGGACCGGAACCGGAGCGGTTCGGCGAAGGGCTCGCGATCCTCGGGCGGGTGCTGGCCCGGCAGGAGGGGTGAGGGCCGTCCTTGCCCTCCCCGCGTGATCAGGAGAGGGTGGTCGGGTGCGACGCCTCACCTACCACGTCGGGACGACCCTCGACGGGTTCATCGCCGGGCCCGCGGGTGAGTTCGACTTCTTCCCCGTCAGCGCGGACCACGTCGCGCAGATGGTCGCCGAGCACCCCGAGGTCCTGCCGAGCGCGGCGCGGCGGGCGATGGGGATCGACGAGCTGCCCAACCTCCGCTTCGACACCGTCGTGATGGGCTGGGACACCTACCGTCCCGCGCTCGAGGCGGGCATCGGCAGTCCCTACGCCCACCTGCGCCAGGTCGTCGCGTCCACGACGCGCAGCCCGCAGGACCCGGCGGTGGAGGGCACCGCGGACGCGCTCGCGACCGTCCGGAGCCTGAAGGCCGAGGACGGTCTGGGGGTCTGGCTGGCCGGTGGTGGACGACTCGCCGGCGCCCTGGCCGAGGAGGTCGACGACCTGGTGCTCAAGGTGTACCCCGTGGTCGCCGGTGACGGGATCCGGGTCTTCTCCGGCGGGTTCTCCGTCCGGGCCTTCGACGCGACCGGCTCGCGCACGTTCGACAGCGGGGCGGTGGTCCTGTCCTACGCCAGGCAGCGCTGACCGCGGCCGGCCTCGGTGCCGGGGTGTTCCTCGTCGTCGAGGCCGCCCACCGGATCGCCTCGCGGCGGGGGTTCCCGGCGGGCGGGGGAGGAGGCGCACCCGACGTCGTCCTCGTCCTCGGCTGCCCGTCCCGTCGTGACGGCTCGCTGCACCCCCTGCAGCGCTGGCGCACCGAGATCGCCGTCCGGACCGCACCCGCTGCGCGTCTGGTGTTCTCCGGTTTCGCGGGGGACCACGGTCGCAGCGAGGCCGCGGTGATGGCCGAGCACGCCCGGGACGACCTCGCCGTCCCGCCCGACCGGATCGTGCTCGAGACCGCAGCCCGCACCACCTGGGAGAACGTCGAGCTCACCCTCGGGGAGCTGCAGCGGGGTGGACGGGTGGCCATCGCCTCCTCTCCGCTGCACGCGCTGCGGGCCCGCCGCTACCTCCTGCAGCAGCGGCCGGACCTGGCGCTGCGGCTGGTGCCCGCGGCGGACTACCGCTTTGGTGAACGGTGGCGCTGGAAGGCGCTGACCCTCCTCTACGACGTCCTGCGCTCGGTGTCGTTCCGGCTTCCCGATGCGATCATTCGCGGTGAGACATCCGATGTCCCGGAACGCGAACGGCGCAAGACTGTCCCTTGACAGTGACGATCACCAGGTAGAGGCTTCAGACATCCGAGGTCTAGCTCGGGGCTTCGCGCGGTCTTCGCCGCGGTGACACCGACGTCATGGAGTCTTCTCATGTCCGCTCCGCACTTCTCCCTCTCCCGTCGATCGCTGCTGTCCGCCGCCGGTGGGGTGGGCGCCCTCGCCGCCCTGTCGGCCTGCGGTGGTGGGTCGCAGGGTTCCTCCGGTTCCGAGGGTGACGCCCTCAGCTGGTTCATGTGGTCCGGCTCGACCCAGGAGGTCGACGCCTGGAAGCACGTCGCCGGTCTCGTCACCGAGGCCGACCCGTCGACGAAGGTGGAGTTCCAGACCGCGGCCTGGAACGACTACTGGACGAAACTCACCTCACAGGCCGCCAGCGGTGCCTCGGCCGACCTGCTGGGCATGCAGTCCCTGCGCGCACCGCAGTTCGCCCAGCTGCTCGTCCCGCTCGACGACCAGCTCGAGACCCTGGGGATCGCCGACGACACGTTCGAGTCCAGCATCTTCGACGGGCTCAAGGTGGACGGCAAGCTCGTCGCTCTGCCCTACGACTTCGGCCCCTACGTGGTCTTCTACAACAAGACCGCGTTCCAGGCCGCCGGGCTCCCGCTGCCGGCGGAGGGCTGGACCACCGACGACTTCACGACCGCCGCCAAGGCGTTGACCACGGACGGGAAGTACGGCTACTTCGCCAGCACGAGCATCGACGCGGTCATCCCGTTCGTCCTCAGCGAGTCCGGGAAGGCGGCCGTCGACGACGCCGGTGAGCTCGACGTCGACAACGACGCCTGGCGCACGACGCTGGGGTGGTACCGCGACCTCATCGTGAAGGAGAAGGTCGCCGCCCCGCTGCCCGCGGGGAACTCGTCGGCCGCCGCCACCAACCAGTTCCTGGCCGGGAACGCGATGATGAACATCGACGGCCCCTGGAGCCTCATCAACGCCAAGGCGACCGCGAAGTTCGAGGTCGGGATCGCACCCGTCCCCGCGGGAGCCATGGGGTCGAAGACGCAGACGGCCGGTTCGGGCTTCGGGGTCTCGACCGCAGCCAAGGACCCGAAGAAGGCAGCCAAGGCCGTCTCGATCCTCACGGGGACCGACGCCGAGTCCTACCTCGGGCAGCAGGGGCGGGCGTTCCCGGCCCGGACTGCGCAGCAGCAGGCCTGGTACGACGGCAACGACGTCGGTGACGCCAAGGCCGTCATGGACTACTCCATCGAGAACTCCGTCCCCTACAAGACGACCGCGACCTGGACCCAGGTGAACGACACCTACAGCCGCTACGCGGTATCGGCGTTCAACGGGGACAGCACGGTCGACGACCTCCTCACCCGGGTCCAGGCCCAGGGCAAGGCCAAGTAGGAGGCGGACGTGGCGGTTCCAGCAGTCATCGTCCCCGGCGAGGAGACGCACCGTCGGGCGAGACCACCCGGGGGACTGAGGAAGGGTGACGGCCGGGCGGCCCTGGGGTTCCTCGCCCCGGGGGCACTGGGGTTCATCGCCTTCACGCTCTTCCCGGTCGTGGCCTCGCTGGCCATGAGCTTCTTCGACTGGCCGGTCCTGGGGTCACCGTCGTTCGCCGGGTTCGGGAACTACGTCGAACTCTTCACCACCGACGACACGTTCCGCACGGCGATCCTCAACACCCTGCTCTTCGTCGTGCTCTACGTCCCAGTCAACATCGTGGTCTCGATGAGCCTCGCCGTCTGGATCTCCCCCCGGATCGCCGGCCGGCGGTTCTACCGCGTCCTGTTCTTCATCCCGGCCGTGACGCCCATGGTGGGCAACGCCGTCGTCTTCGGTCTGCTGCTCACTCCCAACGGGCTGATCGACTCGACCATGAAGAGCCTGTTCGGCGTCGGCGCCCCGAACTTCCTGGGGTCCTCGTCCTGGGCGATGCCCGCGGTCGTCATGATGTCGGTCTGGCAGGGGTTCGGGTACAACCTGCTGGTGTTCTCCGCGGCCCTCGACGCGGTGCCGAGCCACCTCGTCGAGGCGGCCGAGATCGACGGGGCCGGAGCGGTGCGCCGCTTCTTCAGCGTGGTCCTCCCGCTGCTGTCGCCGAGCATCTTCTTCGCCACGGTGCTGACGCTCATCTCCAGCTTCCAGGTGTTCACCCAGTCCTACGTCCTCACCGGCGGTGGCCCGGGCAACAGCACGACGACGTTGGTGATGTACCTCTACCAGAGCGGTTTCCAGTTCTTCCGCCTCGGATTCGCCTCCGCGATCGCGTGGGTCCTCTTCGTCTTCATCATGATCGTGACCGCGATCCAGTTCATCGGGCAGAAGAAGTGGGTCCACTATGACCAGTGACACCTCCACTTCGCACCCGCCGGTCGTCCGGACGCGCTCGCCGCGTCCGCTGAACTCCCGCCCGCGCCACCGGGGTCGGCGCATCGTCTCGCAGGTCCTGCTGACCCTGGTCGGCCTGCTGTTCCTCATGCCTCTGGTCTGGATGGTCGCGAGTTCGCTGAAGTCCGGGGGTGAGGTCTTCTCCACCCCACCGAAGCTGCTGGGTGGCCACCTGCTCTTCGGGAACTACTCCGAGGCCGCGAACTACCTGCCGTTCGGACGGTTCATGCTCAACACCCTGTTCGTCGCGGTCGCCGGAACGCTCATCACGCTGGTGACCTCGGCGATGTCGGCCTACGCCTTCGCCCGGCTCCGGTTCCGGTTCCGCGAGCAGGTCTTCCTGCTGTACCTCGGGACGCTCATGGTGCCGCAGGAGGTCGTCGTCGTCCCGATGTTCCTGATCATGAAGGAACTCGGCTGGGTGAACTCGTTCCAGGCGCTCATCCTGCCCTGGGCCTTCACCGCCTTCGGCACCTTCCTCCTGCGCCAGTTCTTCCTCACCATCCCCCTCGAGCTCGAGGAGGCGGCGAAGATCGACGGGGCGGGTCACTGGCGCATCCTGACCGCGGTCATCGTCCCCATCGCGGCGCCGGCCTTCGCGGTGCTCGCGGTGTTCACCTTCATCGGCTACTGGAACAGCTTCCTCTGGCCCCTCATCATCACCAACGACACGTCCACGACGACGGTCCCCCTGGGCCTCAACCTCTTCCTCGGCCAGAACGGGCAGGAGTGGCAGCTGCTGATGGCGGCTGCGACGATCTCCATGGCCCCGACGGTGCTGCTCGTCCTCGTCCTGCAGAAGTACCTCGTACGCGGTATCGCGTTGTCCGGCCTCGGCGGCCGCTGAACCACCAACGCACTAGGAGAACCATGAAGATCATGCGCATCGGAGCACCGGGTTCGGAACGGCCCGTGGCCCTGCTCGGGGACGGCCGCCACGTGGACCTGTCGCACGTGCTCGACCCGCGGACCGCGTGGACCGATCAGGACCTCGTCCGGGCTCGCGCGGCCCTCGCGGACGCCGCCCCGACCGACGTCGCGGGGGAGCGGGTGGGCAGCCCGATCCCCCGACCGGGCGCCGTCGTCTGCATCGGGCTGAACTACCGCGACCACGCGGCCGAGACCGGTGCACAGGTGCCCGGAGAACCCGTCGTCTTCCTCAAGGTCCCCTCGACCGTGATCGGCCCCTTCGACGAGGTCCTCGTCCCGCGGGGCAGCGTGAAGACCGACTACGAGGTCGAACTCGGGGTCGTCCTCGGCCGCCGGGTACGCTACCTGGACTCCGCCGAGGAGGGGCTGGCCGCCGTCGCGGGCTACGTCGTGTCGCACGACGTCTCCGAACGGGAGTTCCAGCTCGAGCGGGGCGGTACCTGGGACAAGGGGAAGAACTGCGAGACGTTCAACCCGCTCGGTCCGTGGTTCGTCACGGCCGACGAGGTGCCCGACCCGACGTCGCTGGGCCTGCGGTGCTGGGTCGACGGTGAACTCCGTCAGGACGGTACGACGAAGGACCTGGTGTTCGGGATCGGTGAGCTCGTTCGCTACCTCAGCCGGTTCATGGTGCTCGAGGCCGGCGACGTCATCAACACCGGAACCCCGGCGGGGGTGGCCCTGGGGCGGCCGGACCCCAAGCCGTACCTGCGGGCCGGGCAGGTCGTGGAGTGCGAGATCGACGGCCTCGGCCGCATGCGGCAGACGGTGGGGGCGGCCTGATGGCCCGGTTCACGACGTTCACGACGCACGACGTCCGCTTCCCGACCTCGCGCGACCTCGACGGCTCCGACGCGATGAACCCCGACCCGGACTACTCCGCCGCCTACCTCGTCGTCGGCACCGACGCCGCCGACGGGTTGCAGGGGCACGGTTTCGCGTTCACCATCGGCCGCGGCAACGACGTGCAGGTCGCGGCCATCGAAGCCCTCGCCGGCCACCTCCTCGGCCGTGACGTCGACGCGGTGCTCGACGACATGGGCGCCACGTGGAAGTCCTTCGTCGACGACTCCCAGCTGCGCTGGCTCGGTCCCGAGAAGGGCGTCATGCACATGGCGATCTCCGCGGTCGTCAACGCGCTCTGGGACCTGCGGGCCAAACGGGCGGGGTTGCCGTTGTGGGACCTGCTGGGGCGCATGTCCCCGGAGGAGCTCGTCGCGCTCGTCGACTTCCGCTACCTGACCGACGCGCTGACCCGCGACGACGCGCTGCAGATCCTGCGCGCCGCGGAACCGGGGCGGGCTGCCCGCCGGGAGGAACTGCTGCGCAGTGGTTTCCCCGCCTACACGACGACGCCCGGCTGGCTCGGCTACTCCGACGAGAAGCTCGTGCGGCTCGCCCACGAGGCCGTCGAGGAGGGTTTCACCCAGATCAAGCTGAAGGTCGGCGGGAACGTCGAGGACGACGTGCGGAGGATGCGCATCGCGCGGGAGGCCGTCGGACCGGACGTGCGGATCGCCGTCGACGCCAACCAGCGATGGGACGTCGGACCCGCGATCGAGTGGATCGGGGCGCTCGCGCCGTTCGACCCGTGGTGGGTGGAGGAACCGACCAGCCCCGACGACGTCCTCGGCCACGCCGCGATCCGCCGGGCCGTGAGCCCCGTGAAGATCGCCACGGGTGAGCACGTGCAGAACCGGATCGTCTTCAAGCAGCTCCTGCAGGCCGGTTCCCTCGACGTGCTGCAGATCGACGCGGCCCGCGTCGCGGGGGTCAACGAGAACGTGGCGATCCTGCTGCTCGCCGCGAAGTTCGGCGTCCCGGTCTGCCCGCACGCGGGTGGCGTGGGGTTGTGCGAACTCGTGCAGCACCTGTCGATGTTCGACTTCGTCGCCGTCGCGGGAACCACGCAGGACCGGGTGATCGAGTACGTCGACCACCTGCACGAGCACTTCGTCGACCCCGTCGACGTCTCCGGCGGGTGCTACCACGCACCGCGGAACCCCGGTTTCAGCGCGGAGATCCACCCGGAGACCCTGCAGCACTTCGCCTTCCCGGACGGCGCCGAGTGGCGCCCCGTCACGACGGAGGTACCGGCGTGAGCGGGATGGACGGACTGCGGGTGCTGGTGACCGGGGGCGCCTCGGGGATCGGCGCGGCCACGGCCGCGCGCTTCGAGGAGGAGGGGGCGCGGGTCGTCGTGCTCGACCGCGACCCCGCCGAGGGGTTCACCTCGGTGGTGGCCGACCTCTCCGACGACGCCTCCGTCCGGGCGGCGGTCGCGGAGGCCGTCGAGACCCTCGGCGGGCTCGACGTCCTGGTCAACAACGCGGGGATCGGAGCCACCGGGAGCGTCGCCGACAACGACGACGAGGAGTGGCACCGCGTGTTCGACGTCAACGTGCTGGGCATCGTGCGCACCACCCGGGCCGCGCTGCCGGCCCTGCGCGCCTCCGAGCACGCCGCCGTGGTGAACACGTGCTCCATCGCGGCGTGGACGGGGCTGCCGCAGCGCGCCGTCTACTCCGCCACCAAGGGCGCCGTGCAGGCGCTCACCCTCGCGATGGCCGCGGACCACCTGGCCGACGGGATCCGGGTCAACTGCGTGAACCCGGGGACCGCGGACACGCCGTGGGTGCAGCGCCTCCTCGACGCCAGCGCCGACCCGGCCGCCGAACGGGTTGCGCTGCAGGCCCGGCAGCCCACCGGGCGCCTGGTGAGCGCGGAGGAGGTCGCGCACGCGATCGTCCATCTCGCCGACCCGCGGTCCTCGGCCACCACCGGCGTCGCGCTGGCGGTGGACGGTGGCATGCACACGCTCCGTCTGTCCGCGCGGAGCGTGTGACGTGCTGGACCTCGGGCACTGGGGACTGGGCGCGGCCGCCCTCGGGAACCTCTACACCGCCGTCGACGACGACACCGCCCGGGCGACCGTCGACGCCTGCTGGGACGCCGGGATCCGCTACGTCGACACCGCACCGCACTACGGCCTCGGGCTGTCGGAGCAGCGGGTGGGATCGGCGGTGCGCGAGCGGCCCCGCGATGAGTTCGTGCTGGAGACCAAGGTGGGGCGACTCCTGCGACCGGTACCCGCCCGGGGGCGCGACGACGAGGGCGGGTTCGACGTCCCCGCGGCCTTCGAGCGGGTCTGGGACTTCTCCGCGGCGGGGGTGCGGAGGTCGGTGGAGGAGAGCCTGGAACGTCTCGGGCTGGACCGCATCGACGTCGCCCTCGTGCACGACCCCGACGACCACGTCGAGGAGGCCCGGGCCGGGGCCTTCCCGGAACTCCTGCGGATGCGCGAGGAGGGACTGATCGCCGGCGTCGGCGTCGGGATGAACCAGACGGAACTCCCGACCCGGTTCCTCGAGGAGTTCGACCTCGACGTCGTCCTCGTCGCCGGGTGCTACCACCTGCTCGACGCCAGCGCACTGGTCGACCTGTTGCCGGCGGCGGTGCGCCGAGGGACGGCCGTCGTCCTCGGTGGGGTGTTCGCGTCGGGGATCCTGGCCCACGACGACCCGCCGGCCGAGGCCACCTACGCCTACGCACCGGCACCGGCGGAACTGCTGGAGCAGGCGCGGCGGATCGCCGTGGTCGCCCGCGAGCACGGGACGACGTTGCCGGCGGTGGCCGTGCAGGCCGCTTCCGCGCACCCGGGCGTCGCCTCGCTCGTGCTGGGGATGCGTTCCCCGGCAGAGGTCGCCCGCAACGCGGCGCTCTTCGACACCCCGGTGCCCCCGGAGGCCTGGGAGACGTTGCAGCGGGAACGCCTGCTGCCCGCGGGGATGCCGGTACCGACGGAGGCCGCCGCGTGACGTCGGTGATCGACGCCCACCACCACCTCTGGGACCCAGCGGTCCGCACGTACCCGTGGATGGTGGACGAACTGGCGAAACCCTTCACCCTCCAGGACCTGCGGCAGGTGACGGCGTCGGCCGGGGTGGACCGCACCGTGCTCGTCCAGACCGTCTCCGACCTCGCCGAGACGCAGGAGTTCCTCGCGACCGCGGCCGCGTCGCAGGGGCTCGTCGCCGGCGTCGTCGGCTGGGTGGAACCGACCGGCGACGTCGCGGGGCAGGTCGCGGAACTCCGGGACGGGCCGGGGGGCGACCTCCTCGTCGGGGTCCGCCACCAGGTCGAGGACGAGGCCGACCCGGACTGGTTCGCCCGTCCCGGGGTGCTGGACGGTGCGCGGTCGGCCGCGGGTGCGGGGCTGGTGACCGACCTGCTCGTGCGCTTCGACCAGCTCGCGTCCGCGACCAGGCTCGTGGACGCGGTGCCCGACGGTCGTTTCGTCCTCGACCACGGAGCCAAACCCCCGATGGGTACCGAGGACTACGGCGTCTGGGAGGCGGGCGTCCGCGAGCTCGCCCGCCGCCCGCAGGTCGTCGGCAAGCTCTCCGGGCTCTTCACCCTGGACCACCAGGAACTCCTCCCCGTCGCCGTCGCCCACCTGGTCGACGTCTTCGGCCCGGACCGGCTGGTCTTCGGGACCGACTGGCCGGTCAGCACCCTCGCCGACGACCACGCCGGCGTCGTGTCCCGCACCCGGGAACTCCTGAGCGGGTTCTCGACCTCCGAACGCGACGCCGTCCTGGCCGGGAACGCCGTCTCCACCTACCAGCTGCAACCCCTCTGAGAGGAACCACGCCGTGGCCATGTTCACCGACGCCCCGCAGCGTCCGGAGCTGTACCGGAAGTTCGAACGCGAGGTCCCGCAGTGGTACCGGGACGTCAAGTTCGGCATCTTCGTCCACTGGGGTGCCTACTCGGTGCCGGCCTGGGCCGAACCCATCGGCGAGCTCGGCACGATCGACCCCCACGAGTGGATGAAGCACAACCCCTACGCCGAGTGGTACGCCAACACCATCCGCCTCGAGGGTTCGCCCGCCCAGCAGCACCACGCGGAGGTGCACGGCGGACAGCCCTACGACGAGTTCCTCGACGAGTGGTCCGCGTCGGAGTTCGACCCGGCCGACCTGGTGGCGCTCTTCCGGCGCGCGGGTGCGGGGTACCTCGTCCCGACCACCAAGCACCACGACGGCATCACGCTGTGGGACGCCCCGGGCACGGGAACCCGCAACACCGTGGCCCGTGGTCCGAGGCGGGACATCGTCGCCGAGTTCGCCGCGGCCGCCCGCGCCGCCGGGATGAAGTTCGGCACCTACTACTCCGGCGGCCTCGACTGGCACTTCACCGACCTGGCCCCGCACGACGGCGACCCGCTGCTGGAGAACCGCCCCGTCGACGCGGCGTACAACTCCTACGCCTTCGCCCACGTCGCCGACCTCATCGCGAAGTACGCCCCGGACGTCCTCTGGGGTGACATCGAGTGGCCCGACGCCGGCAAACCCGACGGCCCGGAGAGCTTCGCCCGCATCCTCGAGCAGTACTACGCCGCCGTGCCCGACGGGGTGGTGAACGACCGCTGGGGACTGACGCACTGGGACTTCCGGACGAGCGAGTACCAGGCCGGTCGCGACGCCGAGTCGCAGGGCGTGTGGGAGAACTGCCGCGGGATCGGCTACTCGTTCGGCTACAACCAGGTCGAGGACGCCTCGCACTACCTCGACGGGCCGGGTGCGGTGCGCCACCTGCTGGACGTCGTCTCCCGCGGCGGGAACTTCCTGCTCAACGTCGGCCCCGACGAGGCCGGTCGCATCCCGGAACTCCAGCGGCGCTGCCTCGAACAGGTCGGGGACTGGATGGAGCTGAACTCCACCGCGGTGCACGGGACGACGACGTGGACGGAGGGTTCCGCCTCGGAGGAGCCGTGGGTCCGCTTCACCCGCAGCGGCGACGTCGTGCACGCCGTCGTCGACGCGAGCGGCCCGGTGACCCTCGACGTCCCCGCCGGTTCGCTCTCGCCCGCCTCGGCCCGGCTGCCCGACGGCACCCCGGTGCCGGCGCGGGAGGAGGACGGCCGGGTCGTGCTCGACGTCCCCACCACGACGGTGCCCGGTCCGGTCGTGGTGGACCTCGACCTGGCGTGACGGTCAGCCGGGCGGGAGCGGTCCGCCGCCACCGCGGTCGGCACTGACCGACCGCAACCACTGCTCGACGCCCGCGACGTGGACCTCGGCCCAGGCCCGGGCCACGTCGTGGCGGCGCGTGGCCATCGCCTGCTGGATGGCGCGGTGCTCGTCGAGGGTCCGGGTCGTCGCTGACTCCTGGGTCAGCCCGCGCCACACGCGGGCCCGGTGCAGCGGGCCGGAGAAGCTCTCGATGAGGGAGGCGAGGACGGAGTTCCCCGACCCCAGGGCGATCCGTCGGTGGAACTCCTGGTCGTTGGCGACCAGGTCCTCCACGGTGGGGTCGGGACCCAGCTCGTCGAGCAGGTCGGCGAGTGCGGCGATCTCGGCATCGTCCATGCGGGTCGTCGCCATCGACGTCGCGGCGGGTTCGAGGAGCCGCCGGACCTCGAGGAACTCCAGCAGCGAGTCGTCGCGCTGGACGTCCACGACGAACGTCACGGCGTCCAGCATCACCCCGGGTTCGAGGCTGGAGACGTAGGTGCCGTCACCCTGCCGGACGTCGAGGACGTTGATGAGGGCCAGCGCCCGGACGGCTTCGCGGAGGGAGTTGCGGGACAGCCCGAGGGCGGCGCTGAGTTCCGCCTCACGGGGCAACCGGTCACCCGGGCGGAGCTCCCCGCCGAGGATCATCTGCTTGATCTGCTCGATGGCCTCGTCGGTGAGCGCCACGTCAGCCGTTCCCGCGCTGCTGGTCCCGGAAGCTCCACACGAACGGCAGGCCGTCGTCCCCGCCGGAGTAGTCGTCGGCCGCCGACTGCAGGGGGGTCACCCGCGCCTGCCAGGCCAGGTTCGCGGGGTGGTCCCGGAGGTGTTCGCGCATCACCTGGTAGTCCTCGACGTCGAGCCAGTGGAAGACGTCGCAGCCGTCGCGCCAGATCCGCCAGTCGCGCACCCCGGCCTCGGCCAGGGCATGCAGGAGGTCGTCGGGAACCCTGGCGTGCAACCGGTCGTAGTCCTCGACCGCGTCCTCGTGCAGGCGGGTGTGCAACGTCCTCTCCATGCCGCAACGTTACCCGCAGTCCCCCGGGGAGTTCAGGGTTGGCGACGTTCGACCCGCCAGGGCCCGGCGTCGTCCAGGGGGGCCGGACCGGCGTCGGCCACGAAGACCAGCCGGTCGTGCAACCGGGAGGTGCGGCCCTGCCAGAACTCCACCTCCCGGGCCCGCACGAGGTACCCGCCCCAGTGCGGGGGCACCGGCACGTCGTCCGCGGAACCGGTGTCCGGCCAGCGTTCCCGCAGTTCCGCCTCGCGCGCGTGCAGCGCCGCGGCGGAGGGGACGGTCTGCGACTGCTCGCTCGTCCAGGCCCCGATGCGGGAACCGTAGGGCCGGCTGACGAAGTAGGCCCCGGTCTCGGCCCGGGGGACCTCCTCGGCCACACCACGGACGGAGACCTGACGGTGCAGGCCGTGCCAGCCGAAGAGCAGCGAGACCCGCGGGTCGTGGGCGATCCCGCGGGCCTTGCGGGAACGCTGGTTGGTGAAGAATACGAACCCCCGGCCGTCGACGGCCTTGAGCAGGACGGTGCGGGCCGAGACACCGTCGGCGTCCACCGTCGCCACGACCATCGCGTTGGGTTCGACCACGTCGGCGGCCACGGCGGCGGAGTACCAGTCCTGGAACTGCGCGAGCGGTGTCGCGGCGAGGGTCGACTCGTCGAAGGACGTGGTGCCGTAGTCGACACGACGGGCAGCGGGGTCTTCCACGGGACCACGGTATCCCCGCGGCTCAACCGCCCGTCAGTCGCCAGGTGGTTCCCGCGGGGAGCTCACGGTCCGCGCCGTCGGGCGTGAAGAGGTGCAGCGGCTCCGGACCGACCACGCGGGCCCGCGTCCCGTCGCTGACCAGACCGCTGCGTTCGGGGAGACCGATCACGACGCGACCGCGGCTGCGGGACCAGTGCCGGAGTTCCACCGTGAGCGAGGGCTCGTGGTGCGGCCGCAGGACGGCCCCGGCGACGCGGTCGAACCCGTGGGTGTCGGTGACGCCGGCGTGGTTCGGGTCCAGCCCCTCCGCGATCGCGATGTCCGCGCCGAGCAGGACGGCTCCCGCGCTCCTGCCGTAGACCAGCCCGCCGTCGTCGAGGAACGTCCGCAACGGTGGCCAGAGGCCGCGCTGCCGGATCTCCCGAGCCAGGTCGAAGGTGTTGCCGCCCGGGACGGCCACCACGTCCACCCCGGTCAGGTCGCCGTCCCCGTCGTCCTCGCCCACGCCCCACGCCTGCACCGTGAACTCGCCCCGGGCGGCCAGCGCGGCGCGGAACCAGCGGACGCTGCCGTCGCGCTGTGCCCCAGGAGCCATCGCGAACGGCCAGAGGGCGACGCGGCGACCCGGCAGGAACACCTCGTCCCACAGCAGCGCCTCGTCGTGCTCGTCCCCGCCGCCGCCGAGGTGGACCGTCACGCCATCACCTCGTCACCCCGCCGTGCGTCGTGGCACCGCCCGGCCGCTCGTCCTCGGCGTCGGTCACCGGACCGGGATGGGAGGCTCGTTCGCCGGGTATACGTACGTCGTCGACCTCCACCCGTCCAGGATGCCGCACGGGCGGCTCGCGCGGGGGCGGGCCCCGGGCGCGGGTGGGACAGGGCGCCGCGAACCCGCTGACGCGCGGACGACCATCGGCTACCTTGTCGCCGAAGGCTCTGGAAACGTTCGCAGGGCAGCAGGGAGGTCGTGGTGGGTCCAGGTCGTCCGCCCACGATGCGTGACGTCGCAGCGCACGCCGGGGTCAGCGTCAGCACCGTCTCGCGGGTCGTCAACGCCGAGAGGTACGTCGACCCGGGGACGCGCGAGAAGGTCGAGGCGTCCGTCGCGAGCCTGGGGTTCCTGCGCAACGAGAGCGCCCGCACGCTCCGACCGGGGCAGCGCACCGCGACCATCGCCCTCGTCGTCGAGGACCTCACGAACCCCTTCTCCGCCGACCTGGCCCACGGGGTCGAACTCGTCGCGGCCGGCGCGGGGTACGTGATGCTGCTGCTCTCGACCGGTCGCGACGCGAACGGCGACCGGGACCGGGCCCGGGAACGCGAGATCGTCGCCGAACTGCTGAGCCGCCGGGTGGACGGCGTCCTGATCGTTCCGGGGGCCGACGACGCGGACGGCCACTACGCCGCGCTGGCCGAGCGCGCCCCCGTCGTCTTCGTCGACCGCCTCCCGCGCGGGGTCCGGGGTGACGTCGTCCTGCTGGACAACTCCGGCGGCAGCCGGCGTCTCACGACGTGGTTGCTGGAGCGGGGGCACCGCCGGATCGGCTACGTCGGCGGCGACCAGCGGTCCGGTCCGGGATCCCGCCGGTACGCGGGGTTCCGCGCGGCGCTCAAGGCGGCGGGGATCGGTGAGGAGCCCGAACTGCTCCGGTTCGGTCACCACAGCAGCGACGAGGCCAGGACCGCGACGAACGGGCTCCTCGCGCTGTCGCGACCGCCGACCGCGCTGTTCTGCGACAACAACCGGATGACGGTCGGTGCGCTGCTCGCCGTCCACCGGGCGCGGGCCGACGTCGTCCTCGCAGGTTTCGACACCGTGGAACTCGCCGAGGTCCTCGTGGACCGGGTCGCCCTGGTGACCTACGATCCCGTCGACGTCGGTCGCCGGGCGGCGAGGCTGCTCACCGAGCGGCTGTCCGGTGAGACGTCCGCCCCACGCCGCATCACCGTTCCGGTCGAACTCGCGGAGTTCGGCAGCTGAAGAAGGACCGTCGAGGAGGACGTCGTGCACGACCAGCGTCAGGTCACCGAAGCCCGTCTGGAACGAGCGGTCGTGCAGCGCATCGCGCCCGCCGTGCACACCCTGTCCCTGCCCGTGGAGGTGGCCGCCTGGCCCGCACCGGGCGAACCCGTCCCGATCGAGGAGGGCCTCGGGGCCACGTACGGCGAGTTCGCCGTGGGGGAGGCCTGGGGACCGCCCTGGAGCACCACCTGGTTCCGGTTGCGCGGGGAGGTCCCGGCGGACTGGGCCGGGCGTGAGGTCGAGGTCGTGTTCGACCTGGGCACCGACGCCCGCAACGTGGGGTTCCAGGCGGAGGGGCTCGTCTACACGTCGGCGGGCGAACCGGTGAAGTCCATCAACCCGCTCTCGACCTGGATCCCGGTGCCGGCCGGGACGACGACGTTCGAGTTCTTCGTCGAGGCCGCGGCCAACCCCGACGTGCTCGGTGGCGGCGGCCGGGCGTTCGACCCCTCCCCGATGGGTGACGTGCTGACCGCCCCGAGGGACCCGCTCTACGTCCTGGCCCGCGCCGACCTCTGCGTGCGCGACGTCGAGGTCGCCGAACTGCTGAGCGACCTGGAGGTCCTCGGCGGGCTGATGCTGGAACTCCCGCTCGAGGACGCCCGGCGCTACGAACTCCTGCGGGGCATCGACCTGGCGCTCGACGCCCTCGACCCGCACGACGTGGCCGGCTCCGCCGCCCGGACGCGGGCGGTGCTCGCTCCGCTGTTCGCCGCGAAGGCCCGCGCCTCGGCGCACCGGGTCAGCGCCGTCGGTCACGCGCACATCGACTCCGCGTGGCTCTGGCCCCTGCGCGAGACGGTCCGCAAGGTCGCGCGGACGGCCGCGAACGTCACCCAGTTGATGGACGTGCACCCCTCCTTCGTCTACGCCATGAGTTCCGCCCAGCAGTTCGCCTGGATCGCCGAGCACCGCCCCGAGGTGCACGAGAAGGTGAAGCGGCGCATCGCCGAGGGACGTTTCGTCCCCGTCGGCAGCATGTGGGTCGAGTCCGACACCAACATGGTCGGGTCCGAGGCCATGGTCCGCCAGTTCCTCGAGGGCAAGGGGTACTTCGCCCGCGAGTACGGGATCGACACCGAGGAGGCGTGGCTCCCCGACTCCTTCGGGTACTCGGCCGCGTTGCCGCAGATCATGAAGCTCGCCGGGGTCCGCTGGTTCCTCACCCAGAAGATCTCCTGGAACACCGACAACAAGTTCCCGCACCACACCTTCGACTGGGAGGGCATCGACGGCACCCGGATCTTCACCCACTTCCCGCCCGTCGACACCTACAACTCCGAGCTCTCGGCGAAGGAACTCGCCCACGCCGCCCGGAACTACCAGGAGAAGGGCCGCGCCGGCTGGTCCCTCGTCCCGTTCGGCTGGGGCGACGGCGGCGGTGGCCCCACCCGCGAGATGCTCTCCCGCGCCGACCGCCTCAGGGACCTGGAGGGTTCGACGCGGGTCTCGTTGCACTCACCGCGCCAGTTCTTCACCACGGCCGAGGCGGACTACCCCGACCGGCCCGTCTGGTCCGGTGAGCTGTACCTGGAACTGCACCGCGGCACGTACACCTCACAGGCGAAGACCAAGCAGGGCAACCGGCGCAACGAGCACCTGCTGCGCGAGGCCGAGCTCTGGGCCACCACGGCGAGCGTCCGGCACGGAGCGGAGTACCCCGCGGCGAGGTTGCAGGAGCTGTGGCGGACGGTGCTGCTGCACCAGTTCCACGACATCCTGCCCGGTTCCTCGATCGCGTGGGTGCACCGCGAGGCCGCGGCCACCCACGCCCGGGTCAGCGCGGAACTCGAAGGGATCGTCGCGACCTCGTTGGCGACGGTGGCGGGGGAGGGCACGACCGCGCTCGTCGCCAACCCCACCCCGCACCCGCGCACCGGGGTGCCCGCGCTCGGTCTCGGCGTCGCGGAACCCTCCGCCGCCGTCGTGACGTCGACTTCCGACGGTCCGGACACCGTCCTGGACAACGGGGTGCTGCGGGTGCGCGTCGACGCGGCCGGCAACGTCACCTCGGTCCTCGACCTCGCCGCCGACCGGGAGGTGCTGCTGCCGGGGACGCACGCCGGTCTGCTGCAGCTGCACCGCGACACCCCCAACAAGTGGGACGCCTGGGACGTCGACGCGCACTACCGCCACGTCGTGCGCGACCTCGTCGAGGCCGACTCCGTCGAGCTGCACGCCGACGAGGGGGAGGGGGCGAGGATCGTCGTCACCCGGTCCACCGGTGCGAGCACCCTCGTCCAGACGATCCGGTTGCCGCGCGGGGAGTCCCGCATCGCCTACACCCTCGACGTCGACTGGCACGAGCGCGAGGCGATGCTCAAGGCGGCCTTCGGCCTCGACGTCCACGCCGACCGCTCCGCCTCCGAGATCCAGTTCGGTCACGTGTTCCGGGCGACCCACGAGAACACCAGCTGGGACGCCGCCCGGTTCGAGATCTGCGCGCACCGCTGGCTGCACGTCGCGGAGGCCGGGTACGGCGTCGCGGTGACGAACTCCGCCACCTACGGTCACGACGTGACCCGCTCGGTCGTGACCGACGGCCGCCCCGGCACCACGGTGCGGTTGTCGTTGCTGCGGGCCCCGCTCTCGCCGGACCCGGAGACCGACCAGGGCCGTCACGTCCTGGAGTACTCCCTCGTGGTGGGGGCGGACATCGCCGACGCCGTGCGCGAGGGGTACCGGCAGAACCTGCCGGAACGGGTCGTCACCGGCGCCGGCCCGGTCGCACCGCTCGTCGCCGTCGACGTCCCCGGCGTGGTGGTGGAGGCCGTGAAGCTCGCCGAGGACGGGTCGGGCGACGTCGTCGTCCGGCTCTACGAGTCCCTGGGGGCCCGCGAGCGGGCCCGGCTCACCTGGGGTTTCCCGGTCGCCTCGGTCACCGAGGTCGATCTGCTCGAACGCCCGCGAGAGGAAGGCGTGACGAGCGTGGAGGACGGCGGGGCGAGCGTCTCGCTGCGGCCCTTCCAGATCCTCACCCTCCGCCTGGCCCGGGCCTGATCAGGGCGCGTCGCGCAGGACGGCGCCGGGGGGTGGGGGAGCGCCGACCACCCACCCGGCGTCGGCCGCGGCGGCGAGCGCGGCGGTCAGGGTGGTGCGTTCCGGCCGGCCGCTCGCCCGGGCCAGCGCGACGACGGTGTCGAACTCCGGCATCACCTGCCGGACGATCCCGTCGGCGTGGCCGACCTTCACCGCGACGCTCCCGCCCTCGACCGCCACGTCGACCCAGCCCCGCGGCAGCGCGAACCGGGTGCAGTCGCTGCGGCGCACGCCCAGCGTCGACGTGCTCGCGACCACCTCCGCCTCGAGCGCGTCGGCGCGTTCGGGGGCGGCGAGCACGGTGAGGACGTGCGCCGGGCGGCCCTTCTTCATGAGGACGGGGACGAGCCACGCGTCGTCGGCGCCGGCGGCGAGCAACCCCGCGAGGACCCCCGGCCACAACCGGGGGTCGAGGTCGTCGACGTTCGCCTCGAGCTGGACCCCGCGGCGACGCGGAACCGCTGCGGCCGTGCGCGTCCCGACGACCACCCGGGTCACGTTCGGACGCCCGGCGACGTCGCGCGTCCCCGCCCCGGTGCCCGACCCCGTGACCCGCAGCCCGGGCAGGTCCTCGTCCTCGCCGAGCGCCGCGAGGAGGGCCATCCCGGTAGGGGTGGTGAGTTCGCCCTCACCGCCGGCCAGCACCCGCCGGCCCCGGGAGAGTTCCACGACGGCCGGGACGGGGACGGGGATCGAGCCGTGCGCGGCCCGGACCCGTCCCGAGCCGAGGGCCACGGCTCCCGAACTCACGGTGGTGATCCCCAGGTCGTGCAGCGCGGCGCAGACGCCGACGACGTCGGCGATCGAGTCGAGCGCGCCGACCTCGTGGAAGTGCACGTCGGCCGCGGGCACCCCGTGGACGTGGCCCTCGGCCCGGGCCAGCAGCGCGAACACCGCGGTGGCGTCGTCGCGCACCCGGTCCGTGAGCCCCGCGCCGGCCAGCATCCCCTCGATGCTCGACCAGCTGCGGTGCGGCGGGTCCTCGTCGCGCAGGTCCACCTCCGCCTTCGTGGCCCGCAACCCGGCCCGGGTGACGGTCGCCGTCGAGATCGCCACGGCGTCCCCCACGACCGCGGCCACGGCGCCCCGGACGGCGCCCAGCGAGGCGCCGGCGTCCAGCAGGGCGCCGAGCAGCATGTCCCCGGCGATGCCGGCGGAGGCGTCGATCCACGCGTGCGTCATGCCCCGTCCTCCTGGGGTGCGGCGATCTGTGCGGCCAGGTGACCTGCGCCGTAACCGTTGTCGATGTTCACGACGCTCACGCCCGGCGCGCAGGAGTTCAGCATGGTCAGCAGCGGGGCGAGCCCGCCGAACGCCGCGCCGTAGCCGACGGAGGTCGGCAACCCGACGACCGGGGCGCTCACGAGCCCGGCGACGACGCTGGGCAGCGCGCCGTCCATCCCGGCGGCCACGACGATCACCCGGGCCCGGCGGAGCAGGTCGAGGCGCGCGAGCACGCGGTGCAGCCCGGCGACGCCGACGTCGACGACGAGTTCGCTGCGCCGGCCCAGGTAGCCCGCGGTGAGGTGCGCCTCCCGCGCGGCGGGCAGGTCGGAGGTCCCCGCGGCGAGCACGACGACGAGACCGCCCCGCGGTTCCGGCCGCGTCGGCGGCCAGGCCAGCAACGCGGCGCTCTCGTCGTGGAACGCGTCGGGCAGGACGTCCAGGACGGCGGCGGCGTGCCCGGCACCGGCCCGGGTGAACAACGTCGTGACGTCGGGACGCCCGGCGAGCGCGGTCGCGATGCGCCGCACCTGCTCGGGGGTCTTGCCGGCGCAGTAGACCGCCTCGGGGTACCCGCGCCGCGCTCCGCGGTCCAGGTCGAGCTCGGCGATCCCGGCCAGCGGGTCGGAGGGCGGGTCGGGGAGCGGTTCAGCCACGCTGCAGCACCTCCAGGGTGAACGCCCCGGACTGCATCCCGGCGAGGTCGAGGGTCGCCCAGCGGAACCCCGCCCCGCGCACGGCGCTCAGCACCTCCGGGCGCAGCTCGCCGGCCGCGCGCAGCAGGTCCTTGGGGTGCAGTTCGAGCCGGGCGATCTCGCCGTGGTGGCGGACCCGGACGTCCGGCAACCCCAGCGCGTGCAGCGCCGCCTCGGCGGACTCGACCTGGGCGAGCTTGGCCGGGGTGACCTCCTGGTGGTGCGGGATGCGTGACGCGAGGCACGGCGCGGCGGGTTTGTCGGCGCAGGGCAGGTCCCAGGCCCGGGCGAGCGCGCGGACCTGCGCCTTGTCCATGCCGGCGTCGGCCAGTGGGCGCAGGACCCGGTGCGCTGCAGCGGCTCTCGACCCCGGACGGTCGGGACGCCGGGCGTCGTCGGCGTTCTCGCCGTAGGCGACGGCGTCCAGCCCGTGGGCCAGCACGACGTCGTCGTCGATCCGCTGGAACAGCTCGTCCTTGCAGTGGAAGCAGCGGTCCGGCCCGTTGGCGCGGTAGGCGGGGTTGTCGCCCTCGCGGGTCGCGACCTCCAGCACCCGGACCCCGACGTGGGCGGCGACGTCGTGGGCCGCGACCCGTTCGCTCGCGGGCAGGCTCGGGGACACCCCGAGGACGGCGGTCACCCGCGCCGCCCCCAGCGTGCGCGCCGCGGCCGCCAGCACGACGGAGGAGTCCACCCCGCCGGAGAACGCGACGCCGAGCCGCTCGATGCCCTCGAAGCAGCGCGCCAGCGGGCCGGGCACCCCGTCCCGGTCGGGGGGGACGGGTGACGAGCTGGGCATCGCGGTTCCTTCCGGTTCGCTCGGGCGACCGCACGCGGACGGTCCTGCACCCCATTCAAGCCACCCGGGGCAGCGGGGACCACCACGGTTGCCAGGAGTTGCTACGGTCGCCCGCAACCGCGGTGCGACGGGGCGACGGGGGACCGGAGGTGGCGACGTGGACGAGCTCGCGCCCCGGGCGTCCCCTGAACCTCCCGAGCCGGCCCGCGACGCCGGCGTCACCATCTACGACGTCGCGGCGGCCGCCGGGGTGTCCGCCTCGACGGTGTCGCGGGCGCTGTCGAAGCCCGGGCGGGTGAGCTTCCGCACCGCCGAACACGTCCGCCGGGTGGCCACCGGGCTGGGGTACCGGTCCTCGCGGACGCTGCTGCCGATGTCCGCCCGCGGGACGGGCGTGCTCGCCTTCGTGGTCGCCGACATCGCCAACCCGGTGTTCGTCGGGATGATCCGCGGGGCCGAGCGGACCGCGGCCCGCAACGACCTCACCCTGGCGATCGTCGAGACGCAGGAGTCCGAGCACGCCGAGGCGCAGGCCCTGGCCCGTCTGGAGGCGACGGTGGACGGTTTCGTCCTGGCCTCCTCCAGGTTGAGCGACCAGGCGATCCGGGCGGTGGCGAAGCGTCGGCCGGTCGTCGTGCTGAACCGTTCCGTCGGGTCGGTCACCTCGGTGCTCAGCGACAACGTCCGGGCCGTCAAGAAGGCCGCCGAGCACCTCGTGGAGCGGGGACACTCCTCCATCGCCTACCTCGCCGGGCCCGAGAACTCCTACGCGGACGGGACCCGCTGGCGCGGTCTGCAGGAGGCGGGTCTGGAGCTGGACCTGCGGGTCGTCCGCATCGGCGCGAACCTGCCCACCCTGCGCGGGGGGGCCGAGGCCGCGCGGGTCTGGGGGAGGCGGCCCACCACCGCGGTCATCGCCTACAACGACCTCATGGCCATCGGGTTCCTCAAGGCGGTGACCGCGGGCGGGCGCCGTGTCCCGCAGGACGTCAGCGTCATCGGGTTCGACAACATCGTGGACGCCGACCTCGTCGGACTGACGTCGATCGCGGCCCCGCTGGTGGACATCGGCGCGACCGGGGTCGCGCACGTGGCCTCCGGCAGCGTCCGCCCCGTCGGTGGTGCTCTCGACGGACTCACCGGCGAACCCGTCCTGCTGCCGGCCTGGCTCGTCGTGCGCGGGTCCACCGGCCCCCACGCCGGCTCACGTCCCGGCCGGCGCCCGGCGACCTCAGTCCGTCGGGGTCAGCGCCGCGAGGCGTGACGCGACGAGCTCCACGAGCTCGCGGTCCTCCCCGAGCCCGGGGTGCAGCAGGTCCAGGACCTCCGGGACCCCCTGCGCCGCAGCGTGCTCCGCCCGGTCCGCCGACGGGTCGTCGACGGGCGCCCCGACGCCCCGCAGGTGCAGGACCCACGCCGCGATCGCGGTCGCGCAGCCCACCGGTGACCGGCCGGCAGCGCGTTCGGCCAGCAGGGCGGGGACGATCCGCAACGGCAGCTTGAGCGAACCGCCGGCGGCGATCTGCGCGAGCAGGTGCCGCACCCCGGGGTTCGCGTAGCGCTCCAGCAACGCCGCCCGGTACGCGGTGAGCTCCTCGGCAGGGAGGTCGAGGTGACGGCAGGCCTCGTCCCAGAACTCCTCGACCCAGCCCCGGCACTCCGGATCGGCGACGGCGTCGGCGATGGTGCGGTGGCCCCGCACGCTCGCGGCGTAGGCCAGCAGCGAGTGCGACCCGTTGAGCAGCCAGAGCTTGCGCCGTTCGTAGGGGGTCACGTCGTCGACGAAGGTCACCCCGGCGCTCTCCCAGGCCGGTCGACCGGCGGGGAAGCGTCCGCTGACGACCCACTCGGAGAACGGCTCCGTCGGGACGGGCGCCTCGTCGGTGACCCCGGTCAGCGCGGTCACGGTGGCGAGCACCTCCCCGGTCGTCGCGGGCGTGATCCGGTCGACCATGGAGTCGGCGAAGTCGACCTCCGCCCCGATCCACGCGTGCAGACCGCCGTCGAGGAGTTCCGCCAGCTCGAGGACGACCGTCGCGGTCACGGCCCCGTTGTGCGCCAGGTTGTCGCAGGAGAGCAGCGTGACCGGCCCGGCTCCCGCCGCCCGACGGGCGGCGAGACCCGCGACGAGGCGCCCCGGCAGGGTGGTCACCGGGGCGGTGACGTCGGTGCGCAGGGCCTGCAGGTCGACGACGACGTCGGGGCGTTCGACGTCGAGGTGCCCGTCGCCGGTGCGCAGGTAGGCGGCCTCGGTCGCCGTGATCGTGACGATCGCCGTCTCGCGGCGGCGCAGCAGGTCCAGGTAGGTGACGTGGTCGGTGCTGGGGTGCACCTGCGCGAGCGAGCCGATCACCTCGGCGTGGTCGCCGTCGGCCCCGCGCACGAGCAGCGTGTAGAGCCCGTCCTGGCGGGCGAGGCGGACCGCGACGTCGGGACGACGGCCGGTGAACGCGGCGATGCCCCACTCCGCGGCGTCGGTGGCGTGCGCGGTGTACCAGGCCTGGTGGGCGCGGTGGAAGTTCCCCAGCCCCAGGTGCACGATGCGCACCGGGGGCGCGGGCGGGATCCCGGGCAGGTCGCGGGACAGGCGCACGGTCTGGGTGCGGGTCACAGTCGGAACGCCTTCCGGGGGTTGCGGGTCACGAGGTCGACGATCGTCTCGGCCGCCTCGTCCTCCTCGAGCCGACCGTCGGCGACGAGGGTGGAGAGGTGGACGGCGTCGAGACGGCGCGCCATGTCGTGGCGGGCGGGGATCGAGCAGAACGCGCGGGTGTCGTCGATGAACCCCGACGACTTGGAGAACCCCGCCGTCTCGGTCACCGCGGCGCGGGCCCGGCCGATCGCGTCGGGGGCGTCGAGGAACCACCACGGCGCCCCGACGTGCACCGCGGGGTAGAAACCGGCCAGCGGAGCGATCTCGCGGGAGAGCGTCGTCTCGTCCAGGGTGAACAGGACCAGCTGGAACCCGGGGTTCGTCCCGAAGTCCTCCAGCACCGGCCGCAGCGCGCGGGTGAACTCGACCTGGACGGGGATGTCGGCGCCGACGTCCTTGCCGAACTCCCGCGCGGTCGGGCCGTGGTGGTCGCGGCACACCCCGGGGTGCAGGGTCATGACGAGGCCGTCCTCCGACGACATCCGCGCCATCTCCCAGAGCAGGTGGCGGCGCAGCGTCGTCGCCTCGGCCTCGGCCAGTTCTCCCTTGCGCGCCAGCGCGTAGAGGTCGGCGGCCGTGCCCACGTCGAGCTTGTCGGTGCGGACGTCGACGTGGCTGTGGTCGGCCGACACGGCACCGTGGGCGCGGAAGTGGTCGCGCCGGTCCTGCAGCGCCGCGAGGAACCCCCGGAAGTCGCCGGTGTCGATCCCGGAGACCTCGTGCAGGCGGTCGGCGTGGCTGTTCCAGTCGGGCGCGCCGACCTCGAGGTAGCGGTCGGGCCGGAACGTGGGGACCACCCGGCCGGTGAACGTCGGGTCCTGCGCCAGCAGCCGGTGGTCGGCGAGGTCGTCGCACGGGTCGTCCGTCGTGGCCAGGACCTCGACGCCGAACCGCTCGAACAGGGCTCGGGGCCGGAACTGCGGGGTCGCGAGCGTCGCGGCGATGCGGTCGTAGATCTCGTCGGCGGTGTCGGCCGAGGGGCGGACGTCCACGCCGAAGAGCTCCACCAGCTGGACCTGCATCCAGTAGCGCACCGGGGTCCCGCGGTAGGCGGACCAGTTCTCGCAGAGCAACCGGAACGCCCGGCGGGCCCCGTCGCCGTCCAGGGTGGTGCCCACCCCCAGGTCGCCGAGGTGGACGCCCTGGGAGTGCAGCATCCGCGTCACGTAGTGGTCGGGGGTGATGAGCAGCGACGTCGGGTCCCCGAAGGGGGTGTCGTGGGCGAGCCACGCCGCCGGCACGTGGCCGTGGGGGGAGAGGATGGGCAACCCCGAGACCTGGGCGTGCAGCCGCCGCGCGATCTCCCGGCGGACGGGGTCCGCGGGCAGCAGGCGGTCGGGATCGAGCTGCAGCGGCGCAGCGGGCGTGGGCGACGACATGGGTCAACCTGAGCCCGGTCGCCGCGCCGCGGGCCACTAGTTGCCGGGAGTTGCCACCGCAGGGCGTCCCCCCTCGACAGCCCCGGGTGCCGAGATCCAGGCTCGGCGGGTGAACGTCACCGCGAGACCAGAGTGGGCGGACAGCTACGGCACCGACCCGGGTGATCCCACCCGCGCCGACGTCATCGGCGGCCCGGGCGAACGCCTCGACCCCGCCGCCGTCGACGCCTTCGTCCGCGACGTCGTCACCCGCACCGACGTCGACGGGAAGCGGGTCTGCCTCGTCGTCCCCGACGCCACCCGGAGCTGCCCGCTGCCGCAGCTGCTGCGGGCCGTGCACGCGGGCCTGGCCGATCGGGCGAGCAGCGTCGACGTCGTGATCGCCCTCGGCACCCACCAGGGCATGAGCGAGGAGCAGCTCGCCCGCCACCTCGGCCACCCGGTCGGTGACCCGGAGGCGGTCTACCCGGGGTGGAACGTCGTCAACCACGCCTCGTGGGACCCGGCGACGTTCACCACCCTCGGCACGATCCCCGCGCAGCGCCTGGCCGAACTCACCGGGGGGTTGCTGACGGGGCCGGACGTCGAGGTGGCGATCAACCGCCTCGTCGCCGAGGCCGACGTCGCGCTCGTCGTGGGGCCGGTGTTCCCGCACGAGGTCGTGGGGTTCTCCGGCGGCAACAAGTACTTCTTCCCCGGGGTGTCGGGGCAGCAGGTCATCGACGTCTCGCACTGGGTGGGAGCGCTCATCACCAGCGCCGCGATGATCGGCAGCCGCGGGGTCACCCCCGTGCGCGCCCTGATCAACGAGGCCGCGGCGATGGTCCCCGCGCAGCGCCTCGCCCTGTGCCTCGTCGTCGCGTCCGGCACCGACGTGCTGCACGCCGCGGCCTTCGGCACGCCCGAGGACGCCTGGGCCGCCTGCGCCGAGGTCTCCACGCAGACCCACGTCACCTACCTGGACCGGCCGTTCCGGCGCGTCCTCTCGATCGTCCCCGAGAAGTACGAGGACCTCTGGACCGCCGCGAAGGGTTTCTACAAGCTCGAACCCGTCGTGGCCGACGGGGGCGAACTCATCCTCTACGCGCCGCACATCACGCAGGTGTCGGTCATGCACCCGCACATCACCGAGATCGGGTACCACAACCGCGACTACTTCACGGGGCAGTGGGAGAGGTTCTCCGACCAGCCGTGGGGTGACCTCGCGCACTCCACCCACCTGCGCGGGCAGGGGACCTGGGACGCCGAGCACGGCGAACGCAACCGCGTCACCGTGACGCTGGCGACGGGCATCCCGGAGGACGTCGCCCGGGCGGTGAACCTCGGCTACCTCGACCCGGCGAGCGTGGACGTCGCGGAGTTCCTCGCCGATCCGGACACGTTCGTGGAACCGCACGCCGGTGAGGTCCTGTACCGCCTGCGCGACGCTCCCCTCCCGCCGCCGGCGTGAGACCCCCGACACCCACGACCAGCTCGCACAGGAGGACGTCCGCATGAGCACCACCGTCAGGATCGGGATCGCCGGGTTCGGCACCCAGGGGTCGATGTACGCGAAGTTCGTGGCCGAGGGCCGCGTCGAGGGGATGACCCTGGGCGCGATCGCCGACGTCGACCCGGCCCGGCGCGCCGTCGCCGGCACCGACTTCCCGGACGTGCCGTCGCACGAGGACGTGATCGCCATGCTCGACAGCGGTGACGTCGACGCGGTCGTGACGACCGTGCCGCACTACTTGCACCCGGAGCTGGCGATCGCGGCGATGGAGCGCGGCGTCCACGTGCTCGTCGAGAAGCCCGCCGGCGTCTACGGCCGGCAGGTCGAGCAGATGAACGCCGTCGCCGCGGCCCACCCGGAACTGCGTTTCGGCGTGATGTTCAACCAGCGCAACAACCCGCTCTACCGCCGGCTGAAGGAGATCGTCGAGGCCGGTGAGATCGGCCGCATCATCCGCTCGAACTGGATCATCACCACGTGGTGGCGGCCCCAGGGCTACTACGACCAGAGCGCCTGGCGCGCCACCTGGGGCGGGGAGGGCGGCGGTGTCCTGGTGAACCAGGCTCCGCACCAGCTCGACCTGTGGCAGTGGATCTGCGGGGTGCCGGAGTCGGTCTTCGCCAAGGTGTCCTACGGACTGCAGCGCGACATCGCCGTCGAGGACGAGGTGACCGTCCTCGCCGACTTCGGCGGCGGTTCCACCGGGGTGTTCGTCACCGCGACGCACGACCTCGTGGGCACGGACCGGCTGGAGATCCAGGGCGACGCGGGGAAGATCGTCGTCGAGGGCAGCAAGGTCGCCACCGTGACCCGGCTGCGCGAACCCGAACGCGACCTGTCCGCCGGCCTGGGGATGGACCAGGTCCGGCAGCTGTTCCGGGGGCAGCTGGACTCCACGCAGTTCCACACCCAGGAGACCATTGAGTTCGCCTCGCAGTGGGGCGAGCAGCACGTCGGCGTCCTCGCGAACTTCGCGGCCGCCGTCCTGCACGACGAACCGCTGCTCGCGCCCGGTGCGGACGGACTGCTCGGGGTGCGACTGGCCAACGCAGTGCACCTCTCGAGCTGGACCGGGCAGGAGGTCGGCCTCGACTTCGACGACGACCTCTTCCTGAAGCTGCTCAACGAGCGCATCACCGAGGAGGGCCTCTTCCCGGCCCGGGACACCGGCCGGTGACCTCGGTCGAGGCGTGCGTCGCACGCGACTGAACGATCCGATCGACCGAGAAGGAGCAGGACATGGCGAAGATCGGTGTGCAGGCGATGATGCTGCGCGAGAGCGTGGCCGAGATCGGCGCGTTCGAGACGCTGCGCCGGGTCCGTGAGATCGGGTACGGGGCGATCGAGGTCTCGCAGATCCCGATGACCGAGGACAACGTGGTCCAGCTCGAGAAGGCCCGGGACGAGCTGGGGATCGAGATCGCGGCCCTGTCGGCCGGGTTGACCCCGCAACCGGGTGGGGC
Source organism: Kineococcus sp. AC630 (assembly GCF_979255925.1). Classification (NCBI taxonomy): domain Bacteria; kingdom Bacillati; phylum Actinomycetota; class Actinomycetes; order Kineosporiales; family Kineosporiaceae; genus Kineococcus; species Kineococcus sp. AC630. The sequence continues at coordinate 22,768 of NZ_CEEDMJ010000012.1, read as the reverse complement.
CAACGACGCGCTCGAGGGTGACCTCGAGAAGATCGTGGCCGACTGTCGCCGTCTGGGCAGCGACATGGTCCGGATCGGGATGCTGCCCTTCGACTGCATGACGGAGCTGGGCAAGGTCCTGGACTTCTGCGACCGCGCCGAGGCGGCTGCGGCACGCCTGCAGGAGAGCGGCATCCGGCTCTACTACCACAACCACCACATCGAGTTCCTCAAGTTCGATGGTCGCTACATGCTCGACGTCATCGCCGACCGGGCGCCGAACGTGGGGCTCGAACTCGACGTGCACTGGCTGCAGCGCGGTGGGGTGAACCCGGTCGCGGTCATCCAGCAGTACGCCGGCCGGGTCCGGATGGTGCACCTCAAGGACTACCGGATCGGCGAGATCCGGCCTGCGGCCTTCGAGGCCCTCGCCGCGGGCGACCGCGCGGCCTTCATGCGCGAGTTCAGCGACGTCGTGCAGTTCGCGGAGGTGGGGGAGGGGAACCTCGACTTCCCCTCGATCGTCCCGGTCGCCGTCGCGAGCGGCGCGGAGTTCCTGCTCGTCGAGCAGGACCTGCTCTACGGCCGCACGGTCTGGGAGGCGCTGCAGACCTCCCACGACAACCTCGTCGCGATGGGTTTCGCCGATCTGTTCTGAGCGTGCTCAGCCGACGTGCAGGAGTTTCACGCCGGCCAGCGCGATCCCGGCGACCAGCACCCAGGAGCTGAGCCCGAGGACGAGGGACCGCCCACCGGTGCGCACCAGGTGCGGGACGTCGATGCCGGTGCCGAGGGCGAAGAGGGCGGCGACCAGCAGGATCGACTGGATCCGCTGGGCGTCGCCCAGCACGGCGTCGGGGACGACGCCGGTCGCGCGCACGGCGACGGCCACCACGAAGGCGGCGACGAAGAACGGCAGCACGGGCGGGCGCTGCGCGGTGTCGGCCCCGACGGTCCGCCGACGCCGCAGCGCGACGAGGGCGACGAGCGGGGCCAGCAGCAGCACGCGGGAGAGCTTCACGACGACGACCGTGGCGAGGGCGCCGGGGACGCGGTCACCGGTGGCGACGGCCTGACCGACGTCGTGGACGCTGGCGCCCGCCCAGGCCCCGAACTCCTGGACGTCGAGGCCGAAGGGCTGGCGCAGCAGCGGCAGGAAGACGATCGCCAGCGTCCCGCAGAGGGTCACCAGGGCGATCGCGGTGCTGGTGTCCTCGTCGTCGGCGTCCGTCGCCGGGCGGACGGCGGCGATGGCGGAGGCGCCGCAGATGGAGAAGCCCGTCGCCACCAGCAGCGACCGGGCCGGGGGGAGCCCGAGGGCGCGGCCGATGAGCTGGGTCCCGAAGAACGTCACGACGACGACGCCGAGGATGAGGGCGATCCCGCCGAAGCCCAGCGCCGCGATCCCCGCCAGCGGCAGTTGCAGGCCCAGCAGCACCACCGCGATGCGCAGCAGGCGCCGGGAGGCGAACCCCGTCGCGGGCCGCCACTGCGAGCGGAACGTCCCCGTGCTGCGCAGCAGGGCCCCCAGCGCCACGGCCACCGTCGAGGCGGTCAGCGCGTGCAGGACCCCTTCGACCCCGAAGGCGATCGCGGTGGCGGCGGCGATGACGAGCAGGCCGGGCACCAGGGGGCGCACGACGGAACGGGACGGGACACGGAGCACCACCTCAGACTCCTCCTCGTCGCTGGCGTCCGGAAGGCCCGGGGTCGCGTGTCGTCACAGGGGAGGGCTGTGACGTTGACCCTGCGCGAGACCCTGTGCCAGGCTGATCGGGAAAGCGCATTCCAGCAACGACGACGGAGTGACGATGGACCCCGCGCAGCTCAGCCTGAACCAGATCACCGTGAACTCCCTCGGCCTGCCCGAGACCCTCGACGCCTGCGTCCGCCACGACGTCGGCGCCGTGGCGCTCTGGCGCGACAAGATCGCCGCCGTCGGCCTCGACCGGGCCGTGGGACTCGTCGCCGACTCCGGGATCCACGTCAGTTCCGTCTGCCGCGGGGGGATGTTCACCACCGGTGACCCCGCCGACGTCCGGGCCGACAACCGCGCCGCCGTGGACGAGGCGGCGGCGCTGGGCGCGGACGCCCTCGTCCTGGTCTGCGGTCCGCTGACCGATCGCGACCTCGCCGCCGCGCGGGGCCGGGTGCACGACGGCATCGCCGACCTGCTGCCGTACGCCCGCGACCGGGGCGTCTCCCTGGCCATCGAACCGTTGCACCCCATGATGATCGCCGAACGCTCGGTCGTCGTGACGCTGCGCCAGGCCCTCGACCTCTGCGACGACCTCGGTGACGGGGTGGGGGTCGTGGTCGACGCGTACCACGTCTGGTGGGACCCGGACCTCGACGCGCAGCTCGCGCGGGCCCACGGTCGCGTCCGGGGCTACCACGTCTCCGACTGGCTGCCGCGGACCACCGACCTGCTGCTGGACCGCGGGATGATGGGGGACGGCGTGATCGACCTGCCGCGGCTGTCGGGACTGGTCGCCGCGGCCGGCTACGACGGACCCGTGGAGGTGGAGATCCTCTCCTCCCACTGGTGGGCCGAGGACCCCGACGACGTCGTCCGCACCGCCCGCAAGCGGTTCGAGGAGTTCGTCTGACCGGCGCCGCTCAGCCTGCGGAGCCCAGCAGCCGCTCGGTCGCCGGGTCGGTCTCGCCTCCGAAGAACTTCGCCAGGACCAGGTCGAACAGGTCCTCGTCGGAGCAGGCGGCGAAGAGGGTCAGGGAACTGCGGAGCTTCACCTCGTCGACCGCTCCGAAGACCGCGCGGGCGTCGTCGGCCGCACCGTCGAGCAGGACCTGGCAGTTCTCCCGCAGCCTCGCCCCGAGCACCGGGTGGGCGAGGTAGGCGCGGGCCTCCTCCGCTCCGGAGAGCGCGAACTCCACCGAGGTCGGGGAACTCCCCAGCAGCAGCTGCGGGAACTCCCACCACATCCAGTGCGAGGTCTTGCGCCCGGCCCGCAGTTCGGCGAGGGCCCGGTCGTGGGTGGTGTCGGAGGCGGCGACGAAGCGTTCGAGGTCCACTCCGCCATGGTGTCCCTGCGCGGCCGGGCGCGCGCGTGCGGGAGGATCGCGTCGTGAACCTGGACGACCCCGCGCTGCGCATTCCCTCCGAGCTGCTCCCCGGCGACGGCCGGTTCGGCTCCGGGCCCTCCAAGGTGCGGGCCGGGCAGGTGGCCGCCCTCGTCGCCGCCGGCCCGGGGGTCCTCGGGACCTCCCACCGCCAGGAGCCGGTGAAGTCGCTGGTGCGCCGGGTGCGCAGCGGTCTGGCGGAGCTGTTCGCGCTGCCCGACGGCTACGAGGTCGTGCTCGGCAACGGCGGCAGCACCGCGTTCTGGGACGTCGCGGCGCTGTGCCTGGTCCGTGAGCGTTCCCAGCACCTGGTGCTGGGGGAGTTCTCCTCGAAGTTCGCCGCGGCCGTCGCGGCAGCACCCTTCCTCGCCGAACCCGTCGTCGTGCGCGGTGAACCGGGGACCCTGCCCCGCCTGGGGGAGGTCGCCGACGGCGTCGACGTGCTCGCCTGGCCGCACAACGAGACCTCGACCGGGGTGATGGCCCCCGTGCTGCGCCCCGAGGGCCCGACCCCCGCGCAGGGTGGTCCGCTCGTCGTCGTCGACGCGACCTCCGGGGCCGGCGGCCTCGCCGTCGACGTCTCGCAGACCGACGCGTACTACTTCGCGCCGCAGAAGTCCTTCGCCTCCGACGGTGGGCTCTGGATCGCGCTGCTCTCGCCCGCCGCGCTGGACCGGGTCCGCGAGACCGGTGCGTCGGGGCGCTGGACCCCCGCGTCGCTGGACCTGCAGATCGCGGTCGAGAACTCCCGCAAGGACCAGACCTACAACACCCCCGCGGTCGCGACGCTGGTGATGCTCGCCGACCAGGTCGAGTGGATGCTCGCGCAGGGCGGACTGGCGTGGGCGGCGGGCCGCTCCGCGGAATCGGCGGGGATCGTCTACGACTGGGCGGGCTCGCGGGAGTGGGCGCAGCCCTTCGTGACCGAGCCGGCGGCGCGCAGCAACGTCGTCGCGACGATCGACCTGGACGCCTCGATCGACGCGAACGCCGTGCAGGAGGTGCTGCGCAGCAACGGGATCGTCGACGTCTTCCCCTACCGGAGCCTGGGGCGCAACCAGCTGCGGATCGGGATGTTCCCGGCGGTCGACCCCGAGGACGTGCGCGCCCTGACGCGGTGCGTGGACCACGTCGTGCCGGTGCTGAGGACAGGCAGTCCTGCCTAGTCAGGCGCCGGGTGCGTGGCTACGTTCGACGCATGGCGACCGTGAACCTGGACCTGACCCCGATCCACCAGTGCTCCGCCAGCGGCTGCACGTTCAACGCTGACGTCTCCTGCCACGCCCCGACGATCACCGTGGGCGACCACGGCGCGAACCACTGCGGGACCTTCCTCGGCATCCCGGCCAAGCACGGTTCGACGGCCGAGGGCCACGTCGGGGCGTGCCAGCTGAGCGACTGCTCGCACAACTCCGACCTCAGCTGCACCGCCGCGACCATCGAGGTGGGCACCGAGGCCTCTGGTGCGACGAAGTGCCTCACCTACGCGAGCGTCTGACGGACTCCCGCGAGTTCCGGGGCCAGCATCCGGGCCAGGGCGGGTTCCACGCCCCAGGCGCCGGTCAGCGCGTCGAACTCGTCCAGCAGCTCGGCCAGTCGTGAACCCTGCGGACGGCCGGCGCGCACGGCGCGGATCATCGCGTTGCGGGGGGTGTGCGCGGAGTCGATGAACTCGACGACCTCGACGCGGTAGCCGAGCAGTTGCAGCACGAGGCTGCGCAGGGTGTCGGTGAGCACGTCGGCGAAGCGTTCGCGCAGGATCGCGTGCCGCACCAGCGGCGAGGCGTGCCCGGCGATCTGACGCTGCACGTCGCGGTGGCAGCACGGCGCGGCCAGCACCAGGGGAGCGTCCCAGCGCACGGCGCGGGCCAGGGCCTCGTCGGTCGCGGTGTCGCAGGCGTGCAGCGCCATCACGACGTCCGGGGTCGCGTCCGGGAACGGGGTGGCGCCCTCGATGGAGCCGACCGTGAACTCCAGCCCCGGCAGGCCCGCGTCGGCGGCCGCCTTGCGGCCCGTGGCCACGACGTCCGGACGGACGTCGACCCCGACCGTCACGAGCTCCCGCTCGCTCGCGTGCGCCTGCCCGCTGAGCCAGCGGTGCGCCGCGAAGGTCAGGTAGGCGTTGCCGCAGCCGAGGTCGACCGCGCGCAGCACCGGCCCGGACCGCTCGACCACCGCGGGGGTGAGCGGCGCGAGCTGGCGGACGAAGGCCTCGACCTGCCGGCGCTTGTCGCCGCCGGCGCCGAGGACGCGGAACAGCGGGTCGTCGGGGTCGACGAGGCGCTGCTTGCTCCGGTCGTGCTGCTGCGGTCCGGCGGCCTGCCGGGCCGGGGCGCGGTGCACCTGGGCGTCGCCCTTCTTGGTGATCCGGACCTGGACGACCTCGTCCGCCGTCTCCACGTGCAGGTTGCCGTAGGACTGGGAGAGGAGCTCGTCCACCGCAGCCCCCGCGTCGGCCACCGCGACGTTGCGGGTGCTCACGACGGGACCGGTGCGAGCCGTGAACTGCAGGTGCGGCCCGTTCTTCAGCTGCACCGGCCGGACCTCGACCCGCTCCGCCGCCGGCGGTTCCAGCCCCTTGCGACGCCCTGCCGCGACGGCCCGGGCGAGCTGCTCGGTGTCGAGCAGCAGGGCGCGGACGTCGGCGAGGGCGGAGGTGAGCTCGGTGGGCACGCCCCCATTCTCGCCCCGGGCCGGCCCTGCCCTGGACCCCTCACCGTGTGACGTTGCGACCCGTTCGCGGCCTTCGGGCGGGTCGCAACGTCACACGGTGGAGTTGTCCACAACGACGGAGCGTGGTGGGCACCTCCCGGGACATGCTGCGCCGCATGCGGAGCGACGTTCCCGAGCCACTGGTCGGTACCGCCCTGCGGCGCAGCGAGCTGCTGGCCCGTGGGGTGTCCGACAGTCGGCTGCGTGCCCAGGCGGTGCGCAGGCCCTTCCGCGGAGTGCACGCGGACGCGTCGGTGCCGTTCAGCGTCGAGCGGCGGATCCTCGACGTCGTCCCGTTGCTGCCACCGGGTGCCGTCATCGGTGGCTGGGCTGCGGCTCACCTGCACGGAGCGCGTGACCTCGACGGTGTCGTCGCAGGTCGCGAGCTCCCCGTGCTGGTCTGCCTCCCGCGGAACCGGCAGCTGCGACCTCGTCCCGGCATCAGGACCCTGCGGTCGACCCTGGACCCGGACGAGGTCACCTCGGTCAGGGGAGTGCCGGTGACCAGTGGGACCAGGACGGCGGTGGACCTCGCGCGCCTGTCGAGGGAGCCCCGTCGAGGCGTGGTGGCGATCGACGCGCTCTGGGCGACCGGCGCGACGACCGGTCCGGAGGTGACGGCTCACCTGGAGGAGCACCCCCGTCTGCGCGGCGCGCCCGTGGCGCGGGCTGCCGCCGACCTGTCGGTGGCCGGGGTGCGCTCGCCCCAGGAGACCGAGCTGAGGATGATCTGGCGCCTGGACGCCGGGCTGCCGGAACCCCGGGTCAACGTGCGGGTCGTGGACGAGGACGGTCACCACCTCGGGCGTCCCGACCTCCTCGACGAGGAAGCGGGCACGGTGGGCGAGTTCGACGGTCGTGGGCACCTGCTGCTCGACGTCACGACCGTCGACAACGTGCGCCAGGAGGGTCTGGAGCAGGCCGGCCTCGTCGTCGTGCGGTTCACGTCGCTGGACACGAGGTCCGCTGCCCGACGCCGCACGGTGTTCCGTCTCCGGGAGGCCCGACGGCGGGGTCTGGAACGGGTGGGCCTCGGTCCTCGTCGCTGGCACGTGGTGCCCTGACCCGGTCGCGCTGCAGGTGCGGGCCGGGCGAGCGGTCAGGCCGCGGCGGCGTCGCGGGTGCCGGCGTCGATCGGGACGACCCGCAGGTGCGGGGTGTTCTTCAGCGAGTAGCTGACCCGGACCCTGGCGCGGCGCAGCAGGTAGATCCCGACGGCGATCGCGATGAGCATCGAGGGGATCGAGCCGACGAGGATCGACCACGACGGTCCGTAGCGCGTGCCCATCCAGCCGACGACGGGGCCGCCGATCACGGTGCCGCCCTGCATGAGCGACATGTACATCGCCATCACGCGACCCCGCATGCGGGGTTCGGTGCTCATCTGCACGGTCGCGTTGGCGGAGGTCATGAGGGTGAGCGAGGCCAGGCCCATGAACGGCAGCACGAGCAGGTAGAGCGCGTAGGTCGGCATCAGGGCGGCCACCGAGGCGAGCACCCCGAACAGGAACGCGGCCCCGATCACCAGTCGGTAGCGGGGACGTTCGCGGCGTGCGGCGACGAGGGCGCCGGCCAGCGAGCCGACCGCCAGCACCGTCCCCGCGAGGCCGAACCCGGCGGAGTCGGTGTGGAACTTCACACTCGTCATCAGCGCGCTGGTCAGCTGGAAGTTCAGCCCGAACGTCCCGATGACCCCGACGAGGGCGAAGATCGCCAGCAGGTCGGGACGGGCCCGGACGTAGGCCAGCCCCTCCTTCATGCCTCCCGTCCCCTTGGCGGCCCGCTCCCGCGGGACGGGGTGGGCGGGGCGCATCAGGTGCAGCATGAACATCGGGGCGATGAAGGACAACGCGTTGAGGAGGAACACCGGTCCCGTCCCGATCCAGGCGATCAGGACGCCCGCGAGGGCGGGGCCGATCAGCCGGGCGGAGTTGAACGAGGCGGAGTTCAGGCCGATCGCGTTCGGCAGGTCCTCGCGCGGGACGAGCTGGCTGACGAAGGTCTGGCGCACCGGCCCGTCGATCGCGGAGACGCAGCCGAGGAGCACGGCCAGGACGTAGACGTGCCAGAGCTCGGCCCGCCCGGACAGCACGAGGGCGGCCATGACGAGTCCGAGGAAGCCCATCGCCGCCTGCGTCAGCATCAGCGTGCGGCGCTGCGGGAAGCGGTCGGCGATGGTCCCCGCGATGGGCGCGAGCACCAGGATCGGACCGAACTGCAGGCCCGTGGTGATCCCGCCCGCGGTGCCCGACCCGTGGGTGAGGACCTGGATGACGAGCCAGTCCTGGGCGACGCGCTGCATCCAGGTGCCGGTGTTGGAGATGACGGCGCCACCGGCCCACAGCCGGTAGTCGCGGTGCCGCAGGGATCGGAAGGTCTGGTTCACTCGCTGATCACCGTGCGCAGGATGCGGGCGGCCTCGGCGAGGGTGGCGCGTTCCGCCTCGGTCAGGCTCTCGAGCCGCCGGCTCAGCCAGGCCGCGCGTCGGGCCCGCGTCTCCTCGACCACCTCCCGGCCGCGCTCGGTGACCGAGATCAGGACCTGGCGACCGTCGTCGGGGTGGTCGGTGCGGGTGACCAGTCCCTGCTCGACGAGACCGGCGATCGTGCGGGTCATCGACGGGGGGCGCACGTGCTCGGCCTCGGCGAGTTCCCCGGGCGTGCGCGGACCCTGCGTGAACAGGTGCGCCAGCACCGAGAACTGCGCGTCGGAGAGTTCGTCGACGCTCTTCTGCGCCCGCAACCGCCGGGCCGTCCGCAGCAGCGAGACGCGGAGGTCCACCGCGAGCTGGTCGAGGGCAGTGGGGTTCGGATCGGTACGGGCGGCAGGCACGACGTCGAGCTTAGTCGTTAGGGCGGCTAATTACCAACGGCAACCAGTTGGGTGGTGGACCTGTGAGAATCGCACCGAGCTTCCGTGGGGGCCTACGGCGCGTTAGAGTCGGTGACGTTGCGTAGTGGTTCGGCGGGCGTTCCTGTCCCGTGGCGCGGAGGGTGGAGCGGACGAGTGAGTGGATCCCCGGCGGCCTCGGCCACCCGCAGAGCACGACGGGCCCTGGAACGTGCCGCGGCGGCCGTCGCCGAGCAGCAGGCGCACGACGACGGCTCCGTGCACGTCGACCTCGACGAGGAGTCCGACCTGGTCGTGCGGACGACGGTCACGACCCACCTCAACGCCGGTGCCGCCCTGCTGCGGGCCCAGCGCCGCTTCGCGGAGTCCCGGGACCTCACCTCCCTGGCCGAGGAGCTCGTCTCCGAGGTCCACCGCTGCGGCCACCAGCGCGTCCTGCTGCTGGAGACCGTCGCCCGCTCCCGCCACCGCGAACTCGAGGTGCTGGCCGCGCGCGGGGACATCCTGCTCGTCCAGGGCCGCCGGATCACCGGCAGCGACCTCACCCGGATGTCCCCGTCCGCCGTCGTCGAACTCGTCCCCGGTCACCCGCTGGCCCCGCGCCTCGCGGTCTGGGGGGTCGCCGACACCACCACGCCCACGCTCGAGGTGCTCGCCGCCGCCGGCGGGGCCTCCTGGCGGGCCCTCGTCGCCACCGCCGACGCCCAGCGCGCCGACCGCGAGTCCACCAGCGCGCAGCTGCTGCTGTCCGGAGCGCTGCGCCTCGCCGGGCTCGGCTCCTGGTCGTGGGACCCCGTGACGGGGGTCCTCCGCCTCGACGACCGGTTGCGGGAGATGCTGGGGCGCAACGCCTCCGACCCGGACCCCGACCTCGAGACCTGGCGGGCCGGCGTCCACCCCGACGACCGCGGCCCCTTCACCGGGGTCGAGGACCCCGCCGCGCACGCCGGGACCTCCGCGCCCTACCCCTTCCGCGTCCGCTCCACCGACGGCACCGAGCGCACGTTCCTCGGGATGAGCGTCCCCCTGGCCACGACGAGTTCCAGCGTCGTGCAGGGTCTCGTCCTGGACGTCTCGGCGGGGGAGAAGTCGACCGGGGAACTCGTCCGGCTCGCCCAGTGCGACTCCCTCACGGGCCTGGCCAACCGCTCCGTCATGGACATGCGCCTCGCGGAGGCCCTCGAGAAGGCGACCGCCGTCGACGCCGTCGCCCTCGTCCTGCTCGACCTCGACCGCTTCAAGCTCGTCAACGACACCCTCGGCCACCAGATCGGCGACGCCCTGCTGCGCCAGGTCGCCGTGCGCCTCGAGGACGCCGCCCCGCCCGGGGCGACCCTGGCCCGCCTCGGGGGCGACGAGTTCGTCGTGATGGTCCCGGGGATCACCCGTCCCGAGGCGGCCTCGATCATGGCCCGCGACCTGCTCCGCCGACTCCGCTCGCCCATGCTGCTGCCCGGGTTGCCGGAACCCTTCGTGTGCACCTCCAGCGCCGGGATCGCCGTCGGGCACCAGGGCACCGCCGACGACCTGTTCCGCAGCGCGGACATGGCGCTCTACCGCGCCAAGGACGGCGGCCGGGACCGCGTCGCCGTCTACGACTCCGCCATGCGGGAGCAGGCCCAGGCCCGCCGCGACGCCGAGCACCGCGTCCGCCGGGCCCTGCGCACCGACGGGCTGCGCGTGGTCTGGCAACCCATCGTCGACCTGCGCGACAACCGCAGGCTCGTCGCCGCCGAGGCCCTCGTCCGCCTCGAGGACCCGGTCGAGGGACTGCTGGAGCCCAAGCACTTCGTCGACACCGCCGAGGACACCGGCCTGATCGTCGACGTCGACACCTGGGTCCTCGGCGAGGCGCTGCGGCAGCTGCGGGAGTGGCGTCGCGCCGACGTCGACCTCCAGGTCTCCTTCAACGTCTCCGGCAAGACCCTCGAGCACCCCGCGTTCGCGCACCGCCTCGCTCACAGCGTCGAGTCCACCGGTGCCGCCGGCACGTCCCTGCTCTGCGAGGTCACCGAGCGGACCCTCATCGACCTCTCCAGCACGACCCGGGCCAGCCTCGGGGAACTGCGCAGCATGGGCGCGCGCGTCGGCCTCGACGACTTCGGCACGGGGTACTCCTCGTTGTCCTACCTCGACCGGTTCCCGCTCAGCTTCCTCAAGATCGACATGAGCTTCGTCCGACCGCTGGGAACCTCCGACCGCGCCGAGGCCGTCGTCCGGGCGCTCATCAGCCTCGCCCACGCCCACGGCATGGTCGTCACGGCCGAAGGCGTGGAGACCGAGCTCCAGGCGACCATGCTGCAGGACATGGGCTGCGACCGCGGGCAGGGCTACCTCTTCGGGCGGCCCGTGGACGCCTCGCTGCTACCGGTGGGGATCCTCGGCGCGTAGCACCGCCCCCAGCCGGGCGACCCCCGCGGCGATCCGGTCCGGCGCGTGGGTCGTGAACGACACCCGCAACGTCGCCCGGTCGGGCGCCCCGGCGAAGAACGAGGCCCCCGGCACGAACGCCACCCCCGCCGCCAGCGCCGCGGGCAGCAGCGTCGCCGTGTCCAGGCTCGCGTCGGGGTCCGGCAGACGGACCCAGGTGAACATCCCGCCGTCCGGGCGCGACCAGGAACTCCCGGCCGGGAGTTCCGCCGCCAGGGCGGCCAGCAGGGTGTCGCGGCGCTCGCGGTAGGCGGTGACGACCCGGGCGACGTGGGCGTCGAGGTCGGTGTGGGCCAGGTAGTCCGCGGCGGCGGCCTGGTCGATCGTGGAGGTCTGCAGGTCCGCGGCCTGCTTCGCGACGACGACCGCCGGGCGCAGCGCCCCCGGGATCCGGGCCCAGCCCAGCCGCAACCCCGGCGCCCCGATCTTGGAGAAGCTGCCGAGGTGCACGCACCGGTCCGCCAGCAGGGGGTCGGCGGCCAGCGCGGTCACGTGTTCACCGGAGTAGCGGAGTTCGCCGTAGGGGTCGTCCTCGACGATCCACGTCCCGTGCTCCGCGGCGAGTTCCGCGATCCGGGTCCGGCGCGGCGCGGACAGGGTCCGGCCGGTGGGGTTCGCGAAGTTGGGGACGAGGTACAGGACGCTCGGGCGGTGCTCCCGGAAGACCTCCTCGACCGACTCCGGGATCGCGCCGTCCTCGTCGGAGGCGATGCCCACGACGCGGGCTCCGGCCAGCGAGAACGTCTGCAGCGCAGCGAGGTAGCTCGGTTCCTCGACGGCGACGACGCTGCCGGGTTCCAGCAGGGCGGTCGTGAGCAACGTGAGGGCCTGCTGCGAACCCGTCGTGATCAGCAGGTCGTCGGGACCGGTGGGCACCCCCCGGCGGGTCAGCCGGGCGGCGACGAGTTCCCGCAGTTCCGGGTCACCCTCGGTGGCCGCGTACTGCAGGTTCCGCCGTCCTGCCGGACCGGACAGCGCACGGACGAAGGACTCCCGCAGGCCGTCGACGTCGAAGAGTTCCGCCGCGGGCAGACCACCGGCGAAGGAGATGACGTCCTCGTCGCCGACCAGGGCCAGCAGGTCGCGGACGGGGGAGGAACGCACCCCGGCCAGTCGGGAACTGACCGGGGCGGGCGGGATCGAGCGTGTGGTCACGGGGAGCTCCTCGGCGCGGGTGACGGGACTCGTGCCGTGGCGCGACGGGTCGTGGCGTCGCGGCGCGGCGCGCACGGTGACGCGGCCGGGGTGAGGAGCGTTCGCGACCGAGCCTACCGGCGGAGCACGTGGGCGGCGTCGGCCTGCTGGACCGGGCGCATGACGATCTTGTCCAGGTCGACGTGCGGCGGGCGGGTGACGGCGAAGGCGATGACGTCGGCGACGTCGTCCGCGCTCAGCGGGGTGAGCCCGTCGTATACCTTGTCGGCCGCCTCCTGGCTGCCGAGGCGGACCAGCGAGAACTCCGTCTCGACCATGCCCGGGGCGATCTCGGTGACGCGGACGGGGTCGCCCAGCAGTTCCTGGCGCATGGTGCGGCACAGGGCGTTCACCCCGTGCTTCACCGCCGTGTAGCCGCCGCCGCCGGGGTAGACCTCGAACCCGGCGATGGAACCCAGGACGACGACGTGGCCGTTGCCGCCGCGGCGCATCCCGTCCAGCAGGGCCTGGTGGACGCGCAGGACCCCGACGACGTTGATGTCGTACATGGCCTTCCAGCCCTCGGGGTCACCGTTCTCGACCGTGTCGGAACCGAAGGCGCCCCCGGCGGAGTGCACGACGACGTCCACGTCGCCGACCTGCGCGGCCATCGCGGCCACCGATGCGTCGTCGGTCACGTCGAGGGCGACAGCACGGCCACCGACCTCGGCGGCCAGTTCCTCGAGGCGGTCCACGCGACGGGCGGCGGCGATGGTCGAGAACCCGGCGGCCGCCAGCGCGCGCACGGTGGCGGCGCCGATGCCGCTGCTGGCTCCCGTCACGAGGGCGGTTCGCTGGGTGGGAGGTTCCGTGGTCTGCGGTGCAAGCGCCATGCGGGTCATCCCAGCAGATCGTGCGCGGGGGGAGGACACTGGCCCCGTGCCGTTGTTCCTCCCGCCGTCCAAGGCGAAACCGCCGCCTCCGCCGCTGCGCACCGACGACCGTCGGGCCGTGCTCGTCGGACTCGGGGTGTGGGCGGTCCTGCTCGTCGTCGCCCTCGCGGTGCCCGAGGTCCGCGGCACGGGCGAGGGACGCTGGCTCGGCTCGTGCGTGGCGGGTCTGCTGCTCGGCGTCATCGGCCTGGCCTTCCTGCACCGCCGCGACAAGCGGACCCCGCCCCCGTCGGCCTGACGTCGCTCAGGGGAGGCCGGGGAGCTCCACGCCCAGCACGGCGGCCGGTGAGTCGGTGGTCAGGAGTTCGGTGAGGGCCCCGCGCAACGGCCACGCACCCGCGACCTGCGCCAGCCCGCAGGCCGCGGCGGCCGGGTCGACCGCGATCACCTCGTCCTGCGCGGTCACCCAGAAGCGCACCGGCTGTCCGTCGCACCGCAACGAGGTCACCTGCGACCAGGTCGCCGGGACGCCCGCGGCGAGGACGCCGACCGTCGCGGGGACCGGGCGCGACTCCCCGGCAGGGTGCTCCAGACGGCCCGCGCCGCGGTCGGAGCTGAGGTCGATCTCCAGCAGGTCCGCGACCGCGGTCGCCGCGGCGGCGGGGACCAGCAGCCGGGGCCCCAGGTCGGTGCGCTGGGCCCACGCGGGGGAGTCGACCACGACGACGTCGTCCGCCTCGGCCACGACCACCGCACCGGCCGCGTCGAGGGCGGCGAACCGTTGCGGCGCAGCGAAGACCGCCTCCTGCGCGGAGTGACCCAGCAGGGCCCAGAGCAGCATCAGGTCGACGGCGGCCGGGGGGGAGTCGGCGCTGGCCCGCAGCAACCCGGGGAGGTCGTCGGCGCTCGCGCTCGCCAGGTCGGGGAGCACGCCGAGGGCACGCCGGGCGAGCGGGGGCAGCGGCGCGACCCACTCCGGGGCGAGCGGCAGCCACGGCGGGGCCGCACCGTCGGGGGCGCGGGACACGTCGGGCAGCGGGCCGTGACGGCGCAGCCACCACGCCACCAGACCCTGACGCCGGTGCGCGCCGAGCGTCCACGGACCGGTCAGGGCCTGCAGCCCCGTCGGTGACCCCGCGAGGTCGGCCAGCACCTCGGGCCAGGCGTCGAGGACCAGGTCCAGGTCGCGGACGACGACGACGTCGGCCACGAGGGCCTCGCCCTCCTCCACCAGGTCCGCCCAGACGTCCTCGACGTAGTCGGCGAAACCCGCCAGCCCCGCGTCGTCGGCTCCCTCGAGGTCGTTCAGGTCGAGTTCGGCGACGTGGGTGAGGGCCGGGCCGGACAGCACCCCGACGGCCCGCAGGACGTCGGACCCCCACTCCTGCAGCGTCTCCGGAGCCACCGGGGTGACGTCGTCGGGGTCGAAGGCCCGCTCCGCCAGCGTCCCGGGCAGCAGCAGCGCGCCGGCCGGCGCGAGGTCGTCCTCGACGTCGGGCAGGGCCAGGTCGGCCAGCCAGGGCAGTTCCCGCGCCGTCCGCAGGACCGTCTCCTCCTCGGCCGCGGAGCCCGGGTGGGAGCCGATGACGGCGGCGACGAGGTCGAGGACCGCCGCGGCGACCTCGTCGGGGTCCTCGGCGTCGGGGGAGGTCGCCACCGCGGCGCGCACCGCCGGGTCGGTGAGCACGGCCCACGCCCCGCCCTCACGGGCCCCGAGCCGCACCAGCAGCTCCCGCGCCGGCCCCTGCGAGGCGGCCGGGTCCACGACCCGCAGACCGTGCGCGGCGAAGACCTGCGCGGCCTGCGTCCCGAGGAGGTCGGGGTCGTCGAGCAGGACCGTCCCGCGGGCCCCGTGGACGCGTCGCCCGTCGAGCAGCGGGACGGGCAGCCCGGACATCGCCTCCCGCGCGGAGGGGTCCGCGGCGAGCGGGGCCAGCGCGGCGAACAGCTCGCGGCTGCCCTCGGCGTCCAGACCGGGCAGCAGGTCCAGCACGTCGGCCAGACCGAGGCGCGTCACCCCGAGCTCGGTGAGCAGGCGGTCCACCGCGCGCGGTGCCGCCACGAGACCGGCCAGCGCCGGGGCGAGGGCCCCGAGCAGGGCGGGGTCGTCCGCTCCTGCACCGGTGAGCGCCACCGCGGAACTCGGCCGCAGCAGCATCGGTGCGCCGTCGACGCGTTCCACCGCACTCAGCACGGGGGCGTCCCGGGCGCGGTCGAGGACGCGCAGCCGCAGCTCGGCGTCGACGCGACCCGCCGCGGCGCCGTAGGGCAGCAGGGCGAGGGCGTCCCCGCCGTCGCCGGCGAGTTCGCTGAGCAGCGCGCAGAAGGCGTCGGCGGCGGCGTCGAGGAGGACGTCCGCGGCCCGTCCCGGCGCGATCCGGCGCCGGTCGGGACCCAGCGGGAACGTGGCCACCAGCACCGCGGGCCACGGGAGGTCCTCGTCGGTCGGGGTCGGGGCGCACACGACCCCGGGCGTGCGGGCCGCCGCCACGGTGGGCAGCGCCCAGGTCAGCTGCCAGCCGAGGCGCCGCCGGTCCTCGACCCCGCGGTCGGCGAGGTCGGCGGGGTCGTGGCGACCGCTGCGGCGCAGGACCCGCCACCGCTCGTGGACGTCGGCGAGGCGACGAGGGGCCGCACCCGGGACCTCCACGACGATCTCGGCCAGCGCCGGCAGGGCCAGCAGCAGCACGTCGTCGACACCCCCGAGGGACCCCGTGAGCAGCGCCTCGACCGCGTCCCGCGCGTCGGCGTCGCGCAGCGGCAGCTCCACGACGGTGTCGTAGCCCGCGGGGACGGCCGCTGCGTCGGGAGCGGGGAACGGCAGCCGCAGGGCCGGGACGTGACCGTCACGACCGTCCACCTCGGCGACCAGCGCGGCGGAGCCCCGTGACCTCAGCAGGTCGGCGGAGGCGCTGCGGGAGAAGCGGACGGCACCCTGGACCGAGCGGATCGCGGGATCGTCGCAGACCGCGAGCACGGCGGCGAAACCCACGCCGAACCGGCCGACGACCGTCGTGGCCGGGTCCCGCTTGGCGCTCGCCCGCAGCGTCGCGAGACCCTGCACGCCGGCGGCGTCCAGCGGGGTGCCGGTGTTCGCGGCCAGCAACCGGCCCGGACCCCCGGCCGGGTCGTCGAGCAGGCGCAGCAGCAGCCGGCCCTCGACGCCCGCGGCCGACGCGGCGTCCGCCGCGTTCTGGGCGAGCTCGACGACGAGCCGGTCGCGGTAGGCGCCGAGGGAGGCGTCCTCCTCGGCGTTGGCGTCCTCGCGCAGCCGCGCGGGGGAGTCGTTCCAGGCGGCGAGGACGCGGGCGCGCAGGGTGGCAGTGCCGAACGGATCGACCCCGTGGGCGTCGGTCAGCTGCCGGCTCCGGCGGTGAGCCCGTCCTCGAGCGGCTCGTCGGCGCCCGTCCCCGAGGGAACCAGCTCCAGCCCCTCCGGGTCGAGGTCGTCGATCAGCGGGACGGCGGGGGCGTCCGCGGTGACCTCGACGTCGGTCTCGCTGTGCGCGCCGCAGCCGTGGTCCAGGCTCACGACCCGTGCGTCCTCGGGGGACCACTCGTTCGCGCAGACGCCGAAGACCTGACGCAACGAGCCGGCGAGCGGGAGGAAGTACCCGCAGGTCGAGCAGGGCGCCTTGGCGTGCTCGGTGATCTCGTTCTTCGGGCCGCGGTCACCCTCGTACCAGCGGGTCGCGGCCTCGTCGCGGCCCGCCAGGTTCAGGACGCGCTCGCGACCCAGACCGAGTTCCCAGAGGGCGAGCTCGTCGGCGTCGGCGTTGCTGGTCCACTCGTAGCCCGGGTCGAGGAGGGGGTCGTCCTCCCGGAGCGGCAGCGTGTCCTGCGGGCCGACGTCGCCGGGGGCGATGCGCTGGTCCCAGGGCAGCCACGTCGGCGCCTGCAGGGCGTCCTCGCCGGGCAGCAGGCAGACCTCGTTGACCGTCACGTTCTTCGCGCGGGAGGCGCGGGTCACGGTGACCGTCCAGCGCCAGCCGCGGTAGCCCGGCAGCAGGCACGCGAAGGCGTGGCTGACGATGCGGTCGCCCTCGGCGGAGGCGTCGAGGTGCTCACCCACGCTGCCCGCCTCGGCGACGTCCTCGGCCGCGGCGCGCGCGAGCTCGACGGCACCGCCGGCAGCGGCGTCGAGGGAGGGCTTGCGGGCGCGCTTCGCCCTCTTCGCCCCGGGAGCGGTGTCCGCGGTGTCCGCGGTGTCCTCGCTCACGCGCCGGCCTCGAGGTCGTCGGCGACGGCGCGCAGGACGGTCGCGAACTTCCCCGCGGCGTTCTTGTCGGGGTAGCGACCCCGGCGCAGCGTGCCGGAGACGCCGTCGAGCAGCTTGATGAGGTCCTCCACGATCGGGACCATGTCCTCGGGCTTCTTCCGCGTGGCGCGGGCGACGGAGTGCACCGGGTCGAGCAGGCGCACCGAGAGTGCCTGCGTCCCGTTCTTGCCCTGCACGACGCCGAACTCGACGCGGCTGCCCTTGGACAGCGTCGCCGTGCCCGTGGGCAGCGCGGAGGCGTGCACGAAGACCTCGGCGCCGTCCTCGGCGGCGAGGAAGCCGAATCCCTTGTCGGCGTCGAACCACTTGACCTTGCCAGTCGGCACAGGAACCTTCTCCAGTTTGCGGTGCGGGCGCTGCGGGGTGTCCGCGCGCTCCGGCGGGTGTGCGTTCGGTGTCGTGAGAGCCGGCTGCGGTGCACCCGCGGGCGAGGAGCCCGGGACGCGCCGTACCGGCGGTCCCCCCCAGGTTAACGGGGGAGGGGGACCGCGCGCTTCCCGTTCTGCAGGTCGGCGGCGTGGGTGGCGAGCCAGTCGGGGAAGTCCTCCAGGCCGGCGAGCACCACGTCGGCTCCCGCGTCGAGCAGCGCGGCCCCGTCGTGGGAGCCGGTCGTGACCGCCACGGAGACGGCTCCGGCCACCTGCGCGGCCCGGACGTCGCCCGGGTGGTCGCCCACGTAGGCCGTCGCTCCGAGCTCGGCGAGCCGCTGCCCCTTGGCCTCGGCGAAGAGGTCGCCGGTCACGTCGGTGTCCTCGACCGCCCCGGCGAGGCCGGTGACCGAGAGGACGCGGTGCACGTTCGGGGTGTGCTTGGCGCTGACGACGACGCTGCGCCCACCGTGCGCAGCCGGTGCGGCGAGGGCCGCGGCGGCAGCGGGGTAGGCGCGCACCGAGGCGATCCCCAGGGAGGGGTAGAGCTGTCGGTAGCGCGCGGTGAGGGTCTCGATCGTCGCCGCGGGCGTCCCCGGGGCGAGGCCCGCGAGGATGAGCTCGAGCGGCATCCCGGCGTAGGGCCAGGTGTCCGCGGCGGTGACGGTGATGCCGACCTCGGCGAGCACGGCCCGCAGGGTCGCGGTGATCCCGTCGCTGGAGTCGACCAGCGTCATGTCCAGGTCGAAGCCGACGACCGGGACGCCGGCCGCGGGGGCGTCCCGGCTCGGGTCCCCGACGGCCTCGGGCACGGTGCTCATGGCCCCAGCGTAGGTGCTCGTCCCGGGCCGACCCCGGCGCGCCGGGGGTGATCACGCGGTGAGACGCTTTCCACCGCCGGTTGCGCACGCCTCGTGGCTGCGCGATGGTCACGGTGCGAGGCGGGGTCGGTGCCGCCGGCTCTCGTCCCACGCACGTCACGTTGACGAGGAGTGAAGAGGAAACGCATGGCTGACTACACGCTTCCGGACCTTCCCTACGACTACTCCGCGCTCGAACCCCACATCTCCGGGGCGATCATGGAGCTGCACCACGACAAGCACCACGCCACCTACGTGGCCGGGGCCAACACCGCCCTGCAGAAGCTGGCCGAAGCCCGCTCCAGCGACGACTTCGCCACCGTGAACCTGCACGAGAAGAACCTCGCGTTCAACCTCGGCGGCCACGTCAACCACTCCGTCTTCTGGCCCAACCTCTCCCCCGACGGCGGCGACAAGCCGGTCGGTGAGCTCGCCGCGGCCATCGACGACAGCTTCGGCTCCTTCGAGGGCTTCCAGAAGCACTTCACCGCCACCGCGCTGGGCATCCAGGGCTCCGGCTGGTCGATCCTGGCCTGGGACTCCATCGGGCAGAAGCTGGTCAACGTCCAGCTCTACGACCAGCAGTCCAACATCGCCCTGGGTCTGGTGCCGGTGCTGGTGCTGGACATGTGGGAGCACGCCTTCTACCTGGACTACAAGAACGTGAAGCCGGACTACGTCAAGGCCTGGTGGAACGTCGCGAACTGGGCGGACGCGGCCTCGCGCTTCGAGCGTGCGCGCACCCAGACCGTGGGCCTCATCGTCCCCTGAGGACCCCGCAGCGCCGAGCGACCCCCCACCGTGCGGTGGGGGGTCTTCTCGTTCCCGGACCGGTCACCCCGGAGGGGCCTCGCGTCAGTACAGCGTCGCGTGGTCGGCGGGGTCCCAGGCCAGCACCGCGAACACCTGCACCACCGCGGCCTGCTCGAGCAGCTGGGTGGAACCGTCCAGCACGCCGTCGTGCGGGAAGTGGAACAACCCGGTGGCGGGGTCGCGGCGGTGGCGCCAGACCCGCTCCGCGTAGGCCGCCATCGCGTTCCGGTAGGTGCAGCCGCCGACGACGGACTCGAGCAGCATCAGGTTCTTGAACCAGATCGAGTTGAAGAACGGCGGGTGGTCGTCGACGCGACCGCCGTCGACGAAGTAGGCGATCGAGGCGTCGGCGACGCGGCGCGCCTCGCGCAGGTACCTGCGCTCACCGGTCACCCGGTGGAACAGGGTGTTCACCCCGACGGGAACCCCTTGGTTGTAGGACCAGACCGTCGGTTCGATCGTCCCGTCGAGGCCGAGGTGGTCGGAGTACAGGCCGTCGGGACGTTGCAGGTACCGGTTGGTCCAGGTGTAGTACTTCTGCGCGCGGTCCAGGTAGCGGCGTTCGCCGGTGAACTGGAACAACCTCAGCGCGAGTTCGGCCCCGGGCATGTTCGACACGGTGTTGCGGTCGGTGCTCCACGGCGCCTGCGTCCAGAACACCCCGCCGGGATCGGCGTGCGTTGGGTCGACGTCCCAGCCGGACTCGACGAGGTCGGAGATCCTGCGCGCCTCGCGCAGGGCGGTGGGGTTCGGTGCCATCCCGTGGGCCTGGACGTCGAGCAGTCCCACCCACTCGTTGTCGTCGTAGAACAGGTCGCCGCCGCCGGCGTACGGGGGGAGCGGGGCGGAGGCGAACCCGGGGAGACCGGTCGTTCCGGCGCTCGTCCAGTAGAGCTGCTGCGCCGCAGTTAGATCGCGCAGGTCGTGGCGGTAGCGACGGCCCGCGCCGCCGGGGATCCCCATCAGGTCGAGGGCCGCCACGTGGGCCTGCGAGAACGGCCACTCGTAGGAGTACGCCGGGTCGTCGGGACCCACGGGGAGCTGTTCGCGGAACAGTCCCGAGCCGTCGTCCACGCTGAAGCGGTCGAGCAGGGCCCGCCAGGCGCTCCCGGCCCGGTCGGCCCAGGGGGAACCCCGGTCGGCGGCCCGGGCCGCGGGGGCGAGGGTTCCGGTGGCCGTGGTGGCGGCGATGCCGGTGAGGATCGTGCGTCGGGTGAGGTTCTTCCGGGTGAGGTTCTGCACGGAGCACTCCAGACGTCGGTGTCGAGGCCTGAGAACGTTCTCACCGTGAGTTGCGAGTGGTCAACCACCCTCGCGGTTCAGGTGCCCACGGAGTTCGGCGAGGAACGCCCGGGTCGCGGCCGACGACCCGGGCCCCGCGTGCAGGACGCAACTGCGCCGGGCGGGCCCGTCCGTGACGGCCAGGGTGTGCACCCCCTGGGCCGGGCCCACCGCGGAGGCCGGGAGCAGGGCCACCCCGAGGCCGCAGCGGACGAGGTCCAGCAGCAGCGGGAGGTCGTCGGTCTCCACCACGACGTCGCGGGCGAGGCGGGCCGCGGTGAAGGCCTCGTCGCTCTGGCGCCGTCCGCCCGTACCCGCCGGGAAGTCGACGAAGGGCAGGCCGGCGAGGTCGCGCAGGCGGACCCGTCGGCGCGTCCGCAGCGGGTGCCCGGCGGCGACGACGGCGACGTGCGGTTCGGTGGCGAGCACCTCGACCTCCACGCCCGTGGGTGGGGAGTCCAGCGGGAACCCGGCGACGCCGACGTCCAGGGTCCCCGCCGCCACCTGGGCCAGGGACACCTCGCTGCTGTGCACGGTGACGGTGGCGCGGATCCCGGGGTGACTGCGGTGCAGCGCGGCGAGCACCTCGTGGATCCGCAGGTCGGGCAGCGTGGGGATCGTGCCGATCCGCAGCCGGCCCTCGATCGCGCCGGAGGCCGCGACCACGTCGGTGCGCAACCGGTCGAGTTCCGCGAGCACCGCGCGGGCGCGGGGGAGCACCGCCTCACCGGCCGCGGTGAGCCGGACCCGTCGGCTGGTGCGCTCGAAGAGCGGGGTCCCGAGCTCCTCCTCGAGGGTCGCGACCTGGTGGCTGACGGCCGACTGCGCGATGCCGAGGTCGGTGGCGGCCCGGGTGAAGTGCAGGCCGTCGGCGACGGCGAGGACGCAGCGCAGCTGCAGGGGGGTCACCGGCCGACGGTACCCCCGGCGGCACCCGTCGATCGCGATGTGCGATCGATCGAGCCGGTTCGACCGCTTGGACAGTCGTACCCGGGGCAGACGACGATGGGGTCGTGCTGACCCGACCGCTCCTGCTCGTCATGGCCGTCGCCACCGGACTCACCGTCGGGGGGAACTACGTCAACCAGCCGCTGCTGGACACCATCGCGGGCGACCTCGCCGTCAGCGACGGCCGTGCCGCGGCCCTGGTGACCGTGGCCCAGGTCTCCTACGGCCTCGGGCTGCTGCTCGTCGTCCCGCTGGGGGACCTGCTGGAGCGTCGCCGGCTGCTCACCGTCCTGGCGCTGCTCGCGGCGGCCGGGCACGCCGTCTGCGCGCTCGCCCCGAACTACGCCGTGCTCGTGCTCGGGACCGCGATCGCGGGGGTGTTCTCCGTCGCGGCTCAGGTCCTCGTCCCCTTCGCGGCGGAACTGGCCGAACCCGGCCGGGAGGGTCGCGCCGTCGGGACGGTCATGAGCGGGCTGCTCATCGGGGCCCTGCTGGCGCGCAGCGTCTCGGGTGCGCTGGCGCAGGTCGCGGGCTGGCACGCGCCCTACGCCGTGGTCGCGGTCGGTCTGGTGGTCATCGCGGTGGTCCTGCGGCGCAAGCTGCCCAGCAGCGTCCCGCAGGCCACGGGCGGCTACCTCGCCACGCTGCGGTCCGGGGCCCGTCTCGTCGCGGAGCTCCCGCGGTTGCGGACCCGCGCCCTGCTGGGCGGACTGGGCTTCGCCGGGATCTCGGTGCTGTTCGCGACGACGACGTTCCTGCTGGCCGGTCCGCGGTTCGGGATGTCGGAGCTCGAGATCGGCCTCGTCGGCCTCGCCGGGGTGGCGGGGGCGTCGATGGCCTCGGTCGCCGGCCGGATGGCCGACGCCGGTCGCGGTCAGCTCACCACGGGGATCGGGGCCGTCGGGCTCGTGCTCACCTGGGGGCTGCTGGGGTTGTCCGCCTCGACGTGGCTGACGTCGCTGCTGCTCTTCGTCCTGGGGTTCGGGCTGGCCGACATGTTCCTGCAGGCCGTCCACGTCTCGAACCAGAACGTCGTCTACCCCCTGCGCCCGGCGGCCCGCTCCCGGCTGAACTCCGTCTACATGACGACGTACTTCGTCGGCGGCGCGCTCGGGTCCGCGGTGGGCTCGGCGGCCTGGGG
>NZ_CEEDMJ010000011.1:0-188800 GCF_979255925.1 Kineococcus sp. AC630 | reverse complement strand
CCCCTCGGCCCCCGCCGCCCGCCGGCTCGCGCTCGACCTCGCCCCCGTCTTCGGGACCGAGCGTCTGCGCACCGCCACCGGACCGGTCCCCGGCGCCCGGGTCCTCGAAGCCGTCTCCACACCCACTCCCGGAGGGAGGTCCTGATGGCCAACCTCATCAGCGCCGAACAACTCACCGTCGTCCACGGCTCGCGCACCCTGCTGGACGGGGTGTCGCTGGGGGTCTCCGACGGGGACCGCATCGGCGTCGTCGGCCGCAACGGCGACGGCAAGTCGACCCTGCTGCGCCTGCTCGCGAAGTCCCAGGAGGCCGACGGTGGTCGCGTCACCCACACCGGGGGGCTGCGGATGGGGATGCTGTCCCAGACCGACACCCTGGCGCCGGGGGCCACCGTCCGCGAGGCCGTCCTGGGCGACCAACCGGCCCACGCCTGGGCCTCGCAGTCGCGCATCCGCGACGTCGTGGCCGGGCTGCTGGGCGACCTCGAGGCCTCCGACGTCGGGGGCCTGGAGGCCGTCGTCTCCACGCTGTCCGGGGGGCAGCGCCGTCGCGTCGCGCTCGCCGCGCTGCTCGCCGACGACCACGACCTCGTCGTCCTCGACGAACCGACCAACCACCTCGACGTCGAGGGCGTGGCCTGGCTGGCCGAGCACCTGCGCACCCGCTGGCCGCTCGGGTCCGGCGCGCTGCTGGTCGTCACCCACGACCGGTGGTTCCTCGACGCGGTCTGCGAGCGCGTCTGGGAGGTCCACGACGGGGTCGTCGACCCCTACGAGGGCGGGTACGCCGCCTACGTCCTGACCCGGGCCGAACGCTCCCGCGTCGCCGCCGTGACGGAGGAGCGCCGGCAGAACCTGCTGCGCAAGGAGCTCGCGTGGCTGCGCCGCGGGGCGCCGGCCCGCACGAGCAAACCGCGCTTCCGCATCGACGCCGCCAACGCCCTCATCGAGGACGTCCCACCGCTGCGCGACACCGTCGAGCTCGCGAAGATGGCCACCACCCGCCTCGGCAAGGACGTCGTCGACCTCGAGGACGTCACGCTCGCCTTCCGCGGCAAGACGCTGCTCGACGAGGTGACCTGGCGGTTGGGGCCGGGCGACCGGATCGGGATCGTGGGTGTCAACGGCGCCGGGAAGTCCTCGCTGCTGCGCCTGGTCAACGACACGCTGGAACCGGACTCCGGGCGGGTGAAGCGCGGGTCGACCGTCGTCGTCGCCACGCTCACCCAGGAGGTGCTCGAGCTCGACGAGGTCGGCGAGCTGCGGGCCCTGGAGGCCGTGGACAAGGTCGCCAGCCACGTCCGCCTCGGGGACCGCGACGTGCCGGCGGGACAGCTGCTGGAGCGGCTCGGGTTCACGGCCCAGCGGGCCTGGACCCGCGTCGACGACCTCTCCGGCGGTGAACGTCGTCGGCTGCAGCTGCTGCGGCTGCTGATGGCCGAGCCGAACGTCCTGCTCCTGGACGAGCCGACGAACGACCTCGACACCGACACCCTGGCCGCCGTCGAGGACCTCCTCGACGGGTGGCCGGGCACGCTCGTCGTCGTCAGCCACGACCGGTACCTGCTCGAGCGGATCACCGACCGCCAGGTGGCGCTGCTGGGCGACGGGGCCGTGCGTGACCTGCCGAACGGGGTGGAGGAGTACCTGCAGCGCCGTGCCGTGCTGAAGGCCGCGGGCCAGGCTCGACCTGCACCTGCGGCCCAGGGTGCGGCGGTGACCGCCGTCGACGGGGCCGCCGTGCGGGCCGCGCGCAAGGAGATGGGCCGCATCGAACGGCGGCTGCAGAAGCTCGACCAGCGCGAGGTGGAGCTGCACGCGCAGATGGTCGAGAAGGCCACCGACGTGGCCGCGGTGACCACGCTGGACGCCGAGCTGCGCTCCCTGAGCGCGGAGCGGGAGCACCTCGAGGAGAGCTGGCTGGAGGCCTCCGAGCTGGCGGAGTGACGCGCTGCGGGGCCGGCGAGCGTTTCGATCACTGACAGTTGTGTCTGATGACCATTGCGTCGAACGGGTGACGCCATCCGGACGATTCCTGCACCAGGACGGTGACGCGACCTGCCACGCCTTGCGTCGTTCGGGTGGCTCTCCCCTACTCTGAGCCACGCACCGGTAGTCCACACGTGGGGGCGTCGACCGCCGGTGACGCGCCTGGCGATCAGGTGCGACGTACCAGTCCAGGGGGGACTTTGAGCATCAGCGACGTACCCGGCACCAGAACGTCACCGGGGGAGTTGGACGACCAGCTCCTCGGGACCTCGCCGGCGGACGACCTGTCCGATCCCGTCCGGCGTGAACGTCTGCTCGTCCCTCGTCAGCGGAACACCTTCGGCTTCGCCGAACGCACGCCCGCCTGGCAGCGCACCTACGTCCAGAAGATCATCGCCGTCGACGCGCTGGCCGCCGCGTTCGCCGCCTTCGTCGGCTTCTTCGCCCGGTTCAACGACAGCCCCGCCAACCTCGCCACGACCTCCGGTCGGGCCGTCGTGGCCTGCGCGGTCCTGCTGCCCGTCCTCTGGGTCGTGGCCATGGGCGCCCTGCGGACCTACGAACCCCGCTTCCTGGGGGTCGGCTCCGAGGAGTTCCACCGCGTCCTGACGGCTGCGCTGGCCTTCGTCGCCCTCGTCGGGACGAGCTCGTGGGCCTTCGGCCTCGAGATCGCCCGCGGCTACGTCGTCGTCGCCTTCCCCATCGCGACGCTCCTCACGCTCATCGGCCGCTACGCGCTGCGCCAGCAGTTGCACGCCGCGCGCACCCGCGGTGAGGCCGGCCAGACCGTCGTCGCCGTCGGCCACCGCGCCGGTGTCGCGGCGATGGCCCGCCAGCTGCACCGCGCCAGCTACCACGGCATGCGGATCGTCGGGGCCTGCGTCCCCGGCGGCCAGGGCAGCGCCGCCGACGACGCCGAGCTCACCGAGCTGGGCATCCCGGTCATCGGCAGCCTCGACGACGTCCGGCACGCCGTCACCAGCGTGGACGCCGACGTCGTCCTCGTCACCGCTTCGCCCGAGCTCGACGGCCCGGGCCTGCGCCGCCTCGGCTGGGAGCTGGAGGCCACCCGCGCCGACCTCGTCGTGGCTCCCGCCCTGACCGAGGTCATCGGCCCGCGCGTCGCCATCCGGCCCGTCTGCGGCCTGCCGCTGCTGCACGTGGAGCGTCCCGAGCTCGAGGGTGTGCGCCGACTGGCGAAGACCACCGTGGACCGCGTCTCGGCCGCCACCGCGCTCGTCGTGCTCAGCCCGCTGATCCTGGTCCTCGCCCTGGCCATCAAGCTCGACAGCCGTGGCCCGGTGTTCTTCAAGCAGCAGCGCGTCGGCAAGGACGGCAAGACCTTCCCGATGATGAAGTTCCGCTCGATGGTCACCGACGCGGAGAAGCTGCTCATCGACCTGCGCGAGTCCACCGACGGCAACGGCGTGCTCTTCAAGATGAAGGTCGACCCGCGAATCACCCGCATCGGCCGCGTCCTGCGCCGCTACTCCATCGACGAGCTCCCGCAGCTCATCAACGTCGTCCGCGGCGAGATGTCCCTGGTGGGCCCGCGCCCGCCGCTGCAGAAGGAGGTCGACGAGTACGGCTACGACATGCGTCGCCGCCTGCTCGTCAAGCCGGGTCTGACCGGTCTGTGGCAGATCAACGGCCGCTCCGACCTGGACTGGGACGAGTCGGTGCGCCTCGACGTCCGCTACGTCGAGAACTGGTCCTTCACGTTCGACTTCATGATCCTGTGGAAGACCGCCGGGGCCGTGCTCCGGGGACGCGGAGCGTACTGATGTCGCGCCGTGGGGCCTACTGAGCGCTCCCACCACGCTCACCGGAAGCTCACTCGAAGGGCGCCGACACCCGCCGCAGCAACGTGGCGAGTGCCCGGCGCTCTTCGCGTGGCAGCACGTCCAGCATGTGGTGCTCGGCGTCGACGAGGTCGGCCAGCGCGGCGTCGACGACGGCCGAACCGGCCGGGGTGAGCCGGACCCGGACGCTGCGCCGGTCGTCGGGGTCCGGTCGGCGCTCGACCAGACCCCGCGAGGTCAGCCGGTCGACGCGGTTGGTCATCGTGCCGCTCGTCACCAGGGTCTCCACCAGCAGCTGACCCGGGGACAGCTCGTGCGGGTGGCCGGCCCGGCGCAGGGCCGCGAGGACGTCGAACTCCCACGTCTCGAGCTCGTGGGCGCTGAAGGCGTTGCGGCGCAACCTGTCCAGGTGGCGGGCCAGGCGGGCGACCCGGGAGAGGACCTCCAGGGGCTCGACGTCCAGCTGCGGGGCCTCGCGCCGCCAGGCGGCGACGATCAGGTCGACCTCGTCCGAGCTCCGCGTCAGGTCCTGCGTCGCGTCCGCACCCGGGTCAGGCGAGGTCACGGGGCGCCTCCTCCGGCTCGGCCGGTCGCGAGCGGGACGAGAGCCGCGGTTCGGCCTCCAGACCGGTCAGCCCGTTCCAGGCGAGGTTCACCAGGTGCGCGGCGACCTCCTCCTTGTCCGGCTCCCGGGTGTCCAGCCACCACTGGCCGGTCATCGCGACCATCCCCACCAGCATCTGGGCGTACATCCCGGAACGCTCCGGGGAGTACCCGCGCGCCGCGAAGGCGTCGACCAGCAGGTGCTCGACCTGGCGGGCGATGTCGGAGATGAGACTGGCGAAGCTCCCCGTGGCCTGGGTGACGGGGGAGTCGCGGACCAGGATGCGGAAACCGTCGGTGGAGCCCTCGATGTAGTCGAGCAGCGCGATCGTCGCCCGTTCCAGCAACGTGCGTGGACTGCCGCGACCGGACAGGGACCGGGTGATCGCGCCGAGCAGAGCGGCGATCTCGCGGTCCACGACGACCGCGTAGAGACCTTCCTTGCCCCCGAAGTGCTCGTAGACCACCGGTTTCGACACGCCCGCCGCGGCCGCGATCTCCTCGACCGAGGTCCCCTCGACGCCCTTGGCGGCGAAGAGCGCCCGCCCGACCCCGATGAGCTGCTCGCGACGCTCGCCACCGGTCATGCGGGACCGGGATCGTCCGCTGGGGGCTGGCGTCACGGGCCCATCCTGCCCTGCTGGGCCGAAGGGGTGGTCGCACGGGTGCGGACCGCGAGCCCGTGGAGGACTGGCATCATGGTCCGCGACAGCTGTCCCGGGTGGTGTAACGGCAGCACGGCGGGTTTTGGTCTCGTCCAGTAGGGGTTCGAATCCTCTCCCGGGAGCTCGTGCGGGTGTCCGTCGCAACCTGCAGGGGCCGATATCCTCGGCACCGTCCGCCGACGTCACCCCAGCCGCGAGGAGCGCGCCCCGCGTGACCACCCAGCCCGCCGCCGTCATCGTCCTCGCCGCGGGTGAGGGCACCCGGATGAAGTCGGCCACCCCGAAGGTCCTGCACCCGCTCGGTGGACGTCCCCTCGTCGGGCACGCCCTGCGCGCCGCGCGGTCCACCGGCCCCGGGCACCTCGTGCTCGTGCTGCGCCACCAGGCCGAGCGGGTCCGCGCGGCGCTCGCCGAAGACTTCCCCGAGGCGCGGATCGCGCTGCAGGACGAGGTCCCCGGCACCGGCCGCGCCGTCCAGTGCGGCCTCGACGCCCTCCCCGACGACCTCACCGGCACCGTCCTGGTCACCTACGGCGACGTGCCGCTGCTCTCGGGGGAGACCCTGGAGCGGCTCACCCGGGTCCACACCGAGGGCGCCAACGCCATGACCGTCCTCACCGCCCTGCTGGGCGACCCCACCGGCTACGGCCGGGTGCTGCGCGACGAGAACGGCGTCAGCGCCATCGTCGAGCAGAAGGACGCCACCGAGGACCAGCGGGCCGTGCGCGAGGTGAACTCCGGCGTCTACGCCTTCGAGGTCACCGCCCTGCGGGCCGCGCTCGCCGGGGTCGGTCGCGACAACGCCGCGGGCGAGGTCTACCTGACCGACGTCCTCGCGCTCATCCGCTCCGCCGGCGGCCGCGTCGAGGCCCTCGCCCTCGAGGACGAGTGGGAGATCCGCGGGGTCAACGACCGCGTCCAGCTCGCCGACCTCGCCGCCGAGGCCAACCGCCGGACGCTGCGGCGCTGGATGCTCGCCGGCGTCACGATCGTGGACCCGTCGACCACCTGGATCGACGCCGACGTCACCCTCGAACCCGACGTGACGATCCGCCCCGGCGTGCAGCTGCACGGGAGCACCCGCGTCGCCACGGGCGCCGTCGTCGGCCCCGACTGCACCCTCACCGACGTCGAGGTCGGCGCCGGCGCGGTGCTCGAGCGCACCCACGGCTCCTCGGCCGTCATCGGTGCGGGCGCCCAGGTCGGTCCCTTCGCCTACCTCCGCCCGGGCACGCGCCTGGGCGCGGACGGCAAGATCGGCACCTTCGTCGAGACGAAGAACGCCACCATCGGCCGGGGCTCGAAGGTGCCGCACCTGTCCTACGTCGGCGACGCGACGATCGGCGAGCACTCCAACATCGGGGCCGCGTCCGTCTTCGTGAACTACGACGGGGTCCGCAAGGCCCACACCACCGTCGGCGACCACGTGCGGATGGGCTCGGACAACATGTACGTCGCTCCCGTCACCGTCGGCGACGGCGCCTACTCCGGGGCCGGCACCGTGATCCGCAAGGACGTCCCCGCCGGGGCGCTCGCGATCAACGTGGCTCCCCAGCGCAACATGGAGGGCTGGACCCTCTCCAGGCGCCCAGGAACTCCCGCGGCCGAAGCGGCGCAGCGGGCGAACGAGCAGAGCAGCACGGACAGGGAGAGCCAGTCATGACCGGTATCACCACCACGGGCGAGAAGCGGATGGTGCTCATCTCCGGGCGAGCGCACCCGGAACTCGCGGAGGAGGTGTCGGCCGCACTCGGTGCCGAACTCGTCCCGACCAGCGCCTACGACTTCGCCAACTCCGAGATCTACGTCCGCTTCGAGGAGAGCGTCCGCGGCTCCGACGCGTTCGTCATCCAGAGCCACACCTCGAACGTCAACCAGTGGATCATGGAACACCTGATCATGGTCGACGCGCTGAAGCGGGCCTCCGCCAAGCGGATCACCGTCGTCGCGCCGTTCTACGGCTACGCCCGCCAGGACAAGAAGGGCCGCGGCCGCGAGCCGATCTCGGCCCGCCTCATCGCCGACATGTTCAAGACCGCCGGGGCGGACCGCCTCATGTCCGTCGACCTGCACACCGCGCAGATCCAGGGCTTCTTCGACGGTCCCGTCGACCACCTGTGGGCGCTGCCGCTGCTCGCCGACCACGTCGGCAAGCGCGTCGACCGCTCCAACATCACCATCGTCTCCCCGGACGCGGGCCGGGTGCGCGTCGCCGACCTGTGGTCGGACCGCCTGGGCGCCCCGCTGGCGATCATCCACAAGCGTCGCGACCCCAACGTGCCGAACCAGGTGAAGGTGCACGAGGTCGTCGGTGACGTCGAGGGCCGCACCTGCGTGCTCGTCGACGACCTCATCGACACCGCCGGCACCATCGTCCAGGCCGCCGAGGCCCTCATGGCCAACGGCGCCGCCGACGTCATCGCGACCGCGACGCACGCCGTGCTCTCCGGCCCGGCGATCGACCGCCTGAAGAACTCGCCGATCTCCGAGCTGGTCGTGACCAACACGCTGCCGATCTCGGAGTCCCAGCAGTTCCCGCAGCTGACCGTGCTGAGCATCGCCCCGCTGCTGGCCCGCGCGATCCGCGAGGTCTTCGACGACGGCTCGGTCACGTCGCTCTTCGACGGCCACAGCTGAGACGCGGGAGCAGCGACCGTGGTGCCTCGCTCCTCCCGCGGGAGCGCCGTTCCCGGAGGTCGGACGTCGATGACCAACACTGAGGACCCGGTCCGGTCGACGACGGACCGGGTCACCGGGTTGCTGCTCGGGAGTGTGCGGAGGGTTCGGACCCTCCTCGTGACGCGAGCGGTGACCACTCTCGGTCCCACCGTCACAGGGCACATCGCTGATCGAGTGTCCCGTTCGGCGAGCGGCCTGGTGCGCCCGAGCGTCTCCGAGGTCGTAGGCAACTACGTCCGTGGACAAGTGCTCTTCGGAAGAGATCCTTACTTCCGCTGGGAGCGCTTCCCGGAGCGCAGCGTCATCACGGCCGAGTCCGCGAGGGTGCCGCGCGAATCGCGCAGGTTGCAACGGCGCGGTGCCGTGGAGATCCGCTTCGACCAGGACTTCGACGCCGTGGTCCAGCACTGTGCCCGCGGCCGCAGCGGCTGGCTCACACCCGCGGTGATCGACGTCTACCGGGAGGTGCACGCACAGGGCTTCACCGCCACCGTGGAGGCGTACCACCAAGGGAAGCTCGTCGGTGGTTTCTGGGGCATCGAAGTGGGTACGACCCTTGCCATCATGAGCATGTTCCACCTCGAGGACGACGCAGGGACGCTCGCACTGGCCGCCGCGATCGAGGTGCTCAACAGCGGGACGCGCTGGCAGGTCATCGACTGCGGATATCCCCAGAAGGGGCACTTCACGAGGCACGGAGCAGTTCTGGTACCCGAGCTGCACTTCACAGAGCTGGTGGCGAAGGGTCTCCGTCCCCGGGAGGTTGAACCCGAGCGGTGACCGCGAGGAGAACGCGGCCTGACCGGGAACGGGGAACGGTGCTTCACTTCGCCCATGCGCGCTCACGTACCGGGAGAGGGAAACCCTGTCGGACCCCGGGTCCGACTGCGTCCAGCGGAGGACCCGGGTGAGTGGGACTACATCGTGGACCGCTCGCCCGGGTCCACGGCATTCCACCGCTGGCAGTGGCTGACCGTCCAGGCGGCGGTCAACGGATGGCGGTTCGTGCCGCTGGTCGTCTGTGTGGACCGGGCGCCCCTGGGGGTCGCGCCTCAGCTCCTCGTCCGGCGGGGTCCTCTGCTCGTCCGGGCCGAGGCACCCTTCCCCTACGTGGGGCCGCTCGTGCCCGCCGGTGTGCTGACGGCCGCCCTCGAGGCCACCACGTCCTGGGCACGTTCCCGCCTGGTCGCAGTCCTCCGGGCGGAGTTCGCTCCGGGTACTTCTCCTGAGGACGACGTGCTGTCTGCGCGGGGGTTCTCCTGCGCGAACGCCACGACGATGGTGCTCGACCTCTCGCACGGCTCGGAGTCCGAGTTCTGGCGACGCGTTCGCCGCCAAACCCGTCAGAGCGCGGCCAGGGCGAAGAACGCGGGAGTCGTGGTCCGACCGGCCGAGGGGCACGAGGTGGCCACCTGGTTGCCGCAGCAGCTCGACGAGGCCTACGGTGCGCACGGTCTCCCGTCTCCGTACGCGCCCGGTGCCGGACGTGCTGTGTGGAACGCCTACGGGGCTCGTGACGACGCGGTGTTCCTGGCTGCGACCGTCGATGGCGAACCGGCGGGGATCATCACCGGCTTCGGCCACGGAGAGACGGTCTTCGGCTGGGCCGGCGGGGGTTTCCGTGCCTATCGGGACGCGCACCCCAACGTCCTCCTCGTTGCGGGAGTGGTGCGGTGGGCCCTGGATCGGGGGTACCGCCGTCTCGATCTCGTCGGTTCGGTCACCCCCGAGATCGCCCGGTTCAAACGCAGCCTGGGAGCCGAGGAGGAGGCCTACCTCGTCGCGCACTCGATCCCCTCGCGATCCTTGAACGCAGCCCGGAGGCTGCAGCAGGCCATTCGCGTGCAGTGAGCGGGGGTGGGGTCGAGTGGACGGAGCGACGATCGTCGAGCCCCGCCCGAGTAGTTCCGTGTCACTGTTCAGGAAACTTTCTCCTGCGCTGCGACATCCGCTACTCTCCTGGAGCGCGCTCAGCGATGGGCGTGCGGCTGACCGGCAGGTCCTGTGCGTGCTGCACGTGGCTCACCGAAGAGGTCCAGGCCATCCACCCGAGGATCGAA
Organism: Kineococcus sp. AC630; assembly: GCF_979255925.1. Lineage (NCBI taxonomy): Bacteria > Bacillati > Actinomycetota > Actinomycetes > Kineosporiales > Kineosporiaceae > Kineococcus > Kineococcus sp. AC630. Next base: position 179,002 of record NZ_CEEDMJ010000011.1, on the reverse strand, counting down.
CGCCTGCGCAGTCAGAAGAGCCGGGGGGCTTTCGCATTTATGATCCAATGTTCCAGCCTCCGCGGGGTGATCGTCAGGGTCCGCTGCGGGCGTGACGACCTCGTCCGCCGGACCAGCGAGCCGGCGCTCTCGGCCTACTACTCGGCCTACACCACGCACCGCATCGACGAGGACAACTACATTGCACGGCATCTGAGCGACAGCCTCGCCGCCCTCGTGGCCTTGGCGCGTCTGCCCGTCCTGACCGCCGTCCTCGGTGGAGGCGTGGAAGCTGCGGCCATCCAAGGGGCCCTGCAGCAGGTCTCCGGACTCTTCGGCGTGCGGCGGTTCTCGGCCGGTCAGGCGGTCCTCCACGTCCCGAAGGACGCGGCGGACTACCTCGTGGGTGCGCGGAAGCAGACGCTCCGGCGCAAGATCCGGTCCGCCCGACGAGCAGGTGTGACGTGGCGTCCGGTGGTCGACGTCGACGAACGCCGAGCTTTGCTGGTCCGTGCCGATGAGGCTGAACGAAACCACCCCGACGAGCAGTACCGCATTGCCGAACCCGACAACGCGGACATGTTGAACTACGCATTGTGGTTGGTTGCATACTCCGCGGCAGGAGAACCTCTCCTGCTGTCAGTCACACCGATCGACGGCGAGTGGGGTTGGTTGCGGTACTTCCGGACCTTGGGCACCGGAACGGCCCACAGCGACAGCCGGTACCTCATGTGCGAGGTGCTCGTCGAGCACCTCGCAGCGCAGGGTGTGCGGTACCTCTTCGACGCGACGAACCCCATCGGCCTGCCGGACGGGCTGCGTCAGTTCCAACGCATGGTGGGTTTTCGACTGGCCCACATCTCCACAGCGGCGGCAGGCGAGCGCACGAGGGCTGGTCTCGAGGCCGCCGGCCTCGTCCTGGATCGGTTCTGCAGGGAACCGCTCACCGCTTCCGGGAGAGCATCGCGACCAGTCGTTCACGCCCGAGACGGAGATCGGTCAGCACCTCCGACGGACTGAACGCGGACCCGGCGCTGAAGTGCTCCTCCTGCCGGAGGAAAGCGAGCGAGGCCACCAGGGTCGCTGCGGAGGCGGCGAGGGTCGTGGCGGCGGCGCCGACGGCGCCATGGGTGGTCAGGGTGGACAAGAGACCAACGATGGTCACCACGAGCCCGAACAGCTGGCTGATACTCGCCGCCAGGGGCCGGTTCGCCGCCTGGAGGCCGGACTGCAGGACCCCGGCCGTGATGCCCAGGACCACGGCGACAAGCAGGATTCGCAACACCGTGCCGGCGGCGCGAAACTCTTCTCCGTACACCAGGCCCAACAACCACGGCGCTCCCGCGAAGAGCGGTACTGCGACGCACACGGAGAGGAACGTCATCATCCTCGTCATCCGTACGACGAAGAAGGACCCTTCACGCGACCCGCGGTGCACGGCTGCGGGCAGCACGACGTTGCCCATGACACCGACCACCGAGAGCAGGATGTTGGCCACGTTGGTCGCCACCGAGTACAGCCCGATCGCGCTGTAGGGCAGGACCGTCGGCATGATGATGGTCGCGAGCCGAGTGCTGATCAGCCCACCCACCAACGAACCCTGGACCTTCAGGCCGAAGCTCGCCGACGTCCGCGCCGAGGACTTCTGCGGCCGACCGAACCCGACCGTGCGGTGGATCCTCACCAGCGCGTAGCCGGTGGCGATCGCGGTGGAGCCTGCGGTCGCGGCGAGGACCTCGACGACTCCCAGGGCGTCGACCAGGGCCAAAGCGACCACCATCGCCATGTAGGTGACGGGCTGCAGGAACTGGGCCACGTTGCGCCCGGTGTAGTCCTGACACCCGGCCAAGACCGCGAGCAGCAGTGAACTGGCCACGTTGAGGTAGACGCTGAGCACGAAGTAGCGGCCGAGGGTGATCGTCGTGTCTGACGCCGACTGAGCGAGCACGGGAAGCAACAGTTCCGCCGCGACCGCGCTGATCGTGCCCAGGAGGAGCGCCATCAGCAGCGCGGTCGAAGCAATCCGCTGGGACCGCTCCCGTTTCGTGTCCCGCGCCGCGAGGTAGGTGACTCCCTCGTTGATGCCGAGCCCGCCGAGCCAGCCGATCGTCTGCACGAAGGTCACCAGGAAGCTGAACTGCCCTCGTCCTTCGGCTCCCAGAGCCCGAGTCACCAGCACACCGGTCACGAGGTTGATGAGCACCACGCCGACGCTGAGTACACCCGTGGTCGCGATGTGACGCGTCAGCGAGTGCCGCTCACCGTCTGCCATCCCACCTCCGCCGAGTGCAGCGGCCTCCAGGGATTCGGACCCAGCTGTCTGCCGCGAATGTAGCAGGAGGCCTTCTGTGCCGAGGTCGGCTCGAGGCGATGAGGTGGTCGTGTGCAGGAACGGCTGCACTTCCTGAGGAACCCGGGAGAAACTCCACCAGCGTGACATCATGACCTCGTCCCCGCCGCCCGGTCCTCCCGGACGGCGGCCGTACCGGTGCTTCGTGCAACCTTCGCGCCCGGTGTGCACGCGGTGGCGGGGTCGTCGCTGCGGTGCACACCTCGTGCGCCGGCTCAGGGAGGACACAGGACATGGACGTGCGCAGCTTGGCCCGCACCGCCGTGCGGTACCGCTGGCTCGTGGTGGCTGCTGCCCTCCTCGGCGGGCTGTTGGCGCTGGTGGCACACCTCACGACCGCGGAGGTCTACAGCTCCTCCTCGAGCGTTCTCCTGAAACCCAACGACCCTGCCGAACGGGTCACCGACGCTCCGGGTGGGTTCTTCGATCCTGACCGCTACAACACCGCGCAGGTCGGGGTGATGACCAGCCCAGACGTGATCACCCTCGCCGCGACGGCCATGGGGGGCGGAACCCAGCCGGAGGACGTCCGTTCCGCCGTCACCGTTGCCTCGTCCTCGGCGAGCGATGTCGTCACGGTCACCGCGTCCGCAGGCAACCCCGATCGAGCGGCGGAGATCGCCAACGCCCTGAGCCAGGCGTACATCGACTACAACCGCACCACGACCGTCGCTTCCCTCCAGGCGGCTGCAGCGGGTATCCAGACCCAGCTCGACCAGCTCTCCCAGCGCATCGAGGAGCTGGACGGTCAGGACGCAGCGTCCAGCGACGTGAGGGACGCCTCGACGGAGCAGTTCTCCACGCTCTACGCCCAGCAGCAGGACCTCCTCATCAACGCCAGCCTGGCTCGTGGGGAAGCGCAGGTCGTCGCCCCGGCTGAACCGGCTGCAGCTCCCCAGGGCTTGAGCCTGGTCTCCGTGCTGTGGCTCGGGTTGCTGCTCGGCGGCGTCGTGGGCCTCGGGGTGGCCTTCGTCCGTGACGCGTTCCAGGACCGCCTCGCCGACGACGCGGACGTGGAGCGGGCCAGCGGGCTCGAGGTCCTGGCGGAGGTGCCGGTCGAGACCGGGCGCTCCGAACCGGGTGGCGCACGCCAGCTCCCCCTGCCCACCCGGGGAGCGTTGGCCGACGCGGTGCGGGGGTTGCGCGCAGTGCTCGTCGTGACCGGGGGAGAAGCCGCCTCGACGCTGTTGGTGGCGAGCCCGACGCCCGATGAGGCGACCGTGATCGTGACTGCGAACCTGGCCGCCGCCCACGCCCGCACCGGTTCTCGTGTCGTCCTCGTCGCTGCTGACGCCACGGGCGGAGGTGTGGAGTCCGCCCTCGGGGTCGACGTCAGACCTGACGGACTCTTCTCCCTGCTAGCGGGCCGGTCTGCGGCCGCCGAGGCCGGAGGTGCCCTCCCGCAGCGCGCCGAACTGTTGAGCTTCCTGGACACCACCGTCGTCGACGTCCCGCACCTGGGGTTCTCGGTGCTGCCCGCGGGGGAGGTCCGGCGCGACCGTTCGAACCTGCTCACCTCATCCGCGGCGGTCGAGGTCATGGGCTTGCTGCGAGAACGGTTCGACGTCGTCCTGATCCTCGCCCCCCCGTTGCTGGAGGGGCCGGACACCGCGTTGCTCGCCTCTTCCACCGGCGGGCCCGTGCTGGTGGTGGCCTCCACCAACACCCGACGCCGCGACCTCACGCGTGCAGTCACCGTGCTCGGTCAGTACCGGGCCCAGGTCCTCGGAACGGTCCTGAGCCGCGTCAGGCCAGCCGGTCGGCGGCGCTGGTCACTCCGATCCCTCGTCGCGAAGGCGCCCGAGCACGCCGGGTCGGCTCCCCTGCGTCACGGTCACCAGTCCCGCCTCCGTCGGCTCGAGGCACGGCGGAAGGGGTGAAGACACCGCCCGCGGAGCAGGAGTCCTCACGGCGGGATCCCTCCCTCACCGGGGCGGGCTGGGCGGTGGGCCTCTCGTGCGTGGTGGGCCTCATCGGTTACACCGGGGGCGCTGCGAGTGCGCTTCAGTACTTCTACCCCGTGGTAGCCGTGGTGGTTGCCGTGTGGTTCTTGCACCGTCACGACGACGGGGCCTTCCTCGAGTTCGTCCTGTGGTTGTGGCTGCTCTCCCCCGAGGTTCGACGGGTGCTCGACTTCCGCTCCGGATGGCACTCCCTGAGCCCGGTCATGCTGGCAGCCCCCGTCGCCACCTTGTGCTGCCTGCTCCCCGCCCTGCGTCAGCGGCGTCCCGTCCACCCCTCCAGCGCTGTTCTCCTGGGCGTCACCCTCGTCGCCCTCGCGTACGCGACGATCGTCGGCGTCGTGCGCCGTGGTCCGGCCGCCCCCGCCGCTGACCTCCTGCAGTGGTTGCCGCCGTTCGCCCTGGGGCTGTGGCTCGCGAACGCAGGTCCATCCGACCGCGTCGTGCGATCCGTCCTCTCTCGCACCGCGGTCGTGGGGACGATCGTCCTGGGGGCCTACGGCCTGGTCCAGTTCCTCGTCGTACCCCCGTGGGACGTCTCCTGGATGGAGAACGCACCCCTGGCCTCGATCGGCTCGCCGGAACCCTTCGAGGTGCGCATCTGGAGCACCTTGAACTCGCCCGGCCCGCTGGCCACCGTGTTGATCGTCTCGACGACCCTCGCCATCGCCTCTCGGTCCCGGCTGCGCTGGCCGGCGTTCGCCCTCGGAGTCGCCGGGATGGCCTTGTCGCTGGTGCGGGCGGCCTGGATCGGTTTCGTCGTGACCGTGCTGGTGCTGGGAACGCGGTCACGAGCCCTTGTCGGCCGGGTTCTCATCGCGACGCTGGTGCTCCTGGGCGTGATGGTCGCGATCGGGGGCCCGGTGCGTGACGCGGTGCTCGACCGCTTCGACAGCAGCGTCCAGTCCGGCAGCCAGGACGAGAGCTTCGCTGAGCGGTGGGAATTCCACCGGCAGATGCTCCCTCAGGTGCTCCGGGCGCCGCTCGGCCAAGGACTGGGCGCGTCGGGTGTGGCGACCAAGGCCGCCAACGCCGGCGCCCTCGGGCAGAACGGAGACTTCGACGGTGGGGCGTTGCAGGTGTGGTTCACCTTCGGTGCGGTCACGGGCACCGTCTTGCTCCTCGTCCTCCTCGTCGCGGTCGTCGCGGCCTGGTCGCGCAGCGCCGCCGGGGACCGGTTCACGCAGGCGTGCGCCGCCGTAGCCGTCGGACTGGTGTCCCAACTGGTGTTCGGCAACCCGTTCGTCTCGGTCTCGGGGCTGTTCCTGTGGGCCGTGCTCGGCGTGGGTGCTCGCGCTCGGCCACCGGGTCCGTAGGGCCGAGGATCAACCGTCCGTGATTCGAACCAGGCGCACTTCCGGGGACACGGTGACCTCGGCGGACACCTGGCCGCTGAGGTCGACGCCGGGGCCGTCGTCCGTCAACGCGTGCACCGATCGCAGCACCCGACCCTCACCCGCCGACACGCAGACCACCGTCTCGAGGTGTTCGCGGGTTCTGCGTGCCCGTTCGTCCCAGACGGACCGCTCGAGCCAGAGGGCGGTGAAGGCCGTGCCGTCGGACTTCTGGAGCGTGATGCTTCGCAGGTCGTCTCCACCGCCGTCGACCTGCGGCGTGGGACGGAGCCCGACAGGGCGCCGGGTGGTGTCGGCGAGCAGAGACGTCAGGCGCCGCAGAGCGGTGAAGGCGGGCTTCTCCGTCAGGTCGTTGCGAAGCAAGCCGAAGTTCGTTTCGCTCCTCGCGGCGCCGGCATCCGGGTGTTCGTCCAGGAGTTCGTAGGTGAACGTACGCAGAACACCCTGTCGAAAGTTCTCCAGGTACTGTCGTGGGAGGTAGATCGCCTGCACGTCCTCGGGGACCCCGGGTTGGCCGTCGGTGTTCCCGACGGCCGTCGTGTACCCGGTCTCGGTGCACATGACAGGTGACCTCCCCACCAGCTCCGCTGCCAGCGCGAGCTCCGAACCGAGGTGTTCGGCCGTCGGCGCCGCACCGCCCGTGTAGGAGTGGAGGTTGCCGAGATCAGCCGCTACTCGGCCGAGGTGGGCGCGGCTCCCGTGCTGGGTGAGGGACGGAGCCAGGACGGGAACGATCGATCCTGCCCTGCCGCGGGACACCAGTGACGCCAGGTCCTTCTGGTAGGCGCGCAGGTTGACGATCCAGTCAGGGTCTCCCGACAAGTCGTACTCGTTGGGGCCCTCGAGGGTCCGCACTCCTTCCGGCAGGATCGAACGGAGTGCCCCCAGCTCGCGGCGGAGACCACCCGCCGAACCTGGTCCGGGGTCGGGGGTCCCGATGAGGAGGTTGAAGCGGATGCCGGTAGCCACCAGGCTGCGCATCCGCGGGTGGACGTCAGTGCGGTCCGCCTGCCACGCGTCACGCACGTTGGTGATGCCGGCTCTGCGCAAGGCGGCGAGCACGGCGAGGACGTTCGCGTACGGGGTGTCGAGGTAGTTCAGGTGGATGTTGACCCCGATGGAGTCGAGGAAGTCCGGAGCCGTGCGCACCGGTGCGGGTTCCACGGCCGGTCCTCCCTCATCCGGCCGGTTCGTCACAGACGCGATCACAGCTCCTCCAACGACGAGCGATCCGGCGCCCAGGACCACGGCGCGCCGGGAGGGGCGGCCCCTCGGGCCTGCTGTCCGCGCGCCCCGGCCTGGAGCTGTGGACCCACTGCTCACCGAGGAGGTTCGTGCGGTGGGGGAGTACCGCCCGCCTGCCATTGGAGCTCGTAGAGCTTCACCTCCACGAGGAACTCGTAGAGCGCCCAGAACCCGGCCACGGCGACTCCGGGCGTGCCCTTGCGGAGCAGACCACGTCCCACCAGTTCGAGAGCGGCGTGTCCGAGCGGACGCCAAGCCAGGCGCCGGGTGGAGAAGCGCTGGCCGTCACGAAAGCGGCTGGTGGCCTCGAGGTCCGTGTAGCGGTCGAACCGGCGGAGGTGGTCGCTCACACTGCGGAAGCCGAAGTGCCAGAGCGGTCCGTCGAGCCGCCCGACCCGCTGGCCCACCACCAGACGCTCGTGCACGTCGGTCTCGGTCACCGAGGCCGCGGCGCGGCGGGCCAGTCGCAGCTGCACGTCCGGTCCCACCCAGCGACCGAGGAAGTCGCCGGTGCGAGACAACTCGTACCCGTCCGCCGGGTCGGAGGAGGCGACGACCTTCGCGATGGACGCAGCCAGCTGGGGACTGACCACCTCGTCGGCGTCGAGGAAGAACACCCAATCGCCTCGCGCGTGCTCGAGGGCGAACGCCCGCTGCGCTGCGTACCCGGGCCACGGGTTCTCCAGGACCTCGCAGCCCGCAGCGCGGCAGATCTCCTGCGTCCCGTCGGTGCTACCCCCGTCCACGACGAGCACCTCGCTGGCGAACGCCCGGCAGGAGGTCACAGCGGCGCCGACCCGGGCGGCCTCGTCCTGCACGATCAGCAGGGCCGTGACCGTCGGGCCCGCATCCAGTCCAAGATCACCGGTCTGCGTCGTAACGCACGCCGAAACGCCGCCGAGAGTCACGTTCTGTGACGGCCCGACGTCTCGGGTACCTCCATCCGGGTGAATCACGGCACTCCTCATCGCTCGATCGGTCAAGGCGCTACAGCTCGCACGTGGCTTCCGCCGACGTCAAGGGCATCGGCGGCCGTCCGGGGCGCCCACCCCCCTGAGGTTCCTGATGAGATTGTTCCACGCCCGCTTCACCCGCACCGCCAGTTCACTCGCCCTGGTGGCAGTGACCGGTTCCGCCCTCCTGGCCCAGGCTCCCGCCAGCGAGGCAGCTACCCCGGGGCCGGTCACCGCGCGGGCGGCGGACGCGTTCGTCGACTCCATCGGGGTGAACACCCACTTCGGGTACGGCGACAAGTCCTACGGCGACTTCCCCTTGGTGAAGTCGCGACTCGTGAATTCGGGAATCCGCAACATCCGTGACGGTGTCGGGGTGAACCAGGACTGGTTGTACGACCGCATCAACGAGCTCGCGAAGTCTGGTGTCAAGACCAACCTCCAACTGGGGCGACCCTTCAACGGCAAGTGGTCCAACGTGAGTGGAGACGCGTTCTCCACGACGAACAACCCCGCCGGGACCCTGGACCAGTTGCTACCGCTGGTCAAGAACCAGCTCGCAGGCTCGATCGCCAGTGTCGAGGGACCCAACGAGTACGACAACGCAGGGGATCCGAACTGGGCCGCGAACCTCAAGACCTACCAGCAGCGTCTCTACTCCGCGCTGAAGAGCGACCCGGCTACCGCTTCGCTCCCCGTCGTCGCACCCTCGCTCGTCTTCGCTGAGAGCCGTAGCGAGTTGGGCGCGGTGCCGGCCGACCGCGGGAACATGCACAACTACACCGGAGGACAGATGGAGTCCGGTGCCCACCTCGACGGTGAGCTCGCGCTCGCAGGGATCGTCTCCGGAGGGAAGCCGACGTGGTCGACGGAGAGCAACTCCAACACCGCGGTGTCCTCCGCGGGCAACCAGCCCGGCATCAGTGAGGAGGCGCAGTCCGTCTACACCTTGCGCCAGTTCACGGAGAGCTGGCGCAAGGGCGTCGACCGCAGCTACATCTACGAGCTGATGGACGAGTCGAACAACCCCTCCGACGCGGAGCAGACCTGGGGAATCGTGCGGGCGGATGGGACGCCCAAGGCGGCCTACACCTCGGTGAAGAACATGATCGGGCTGCTCAGCGACCAGGGGACCGCCTTCACGCCGGGTGCGCTCTCGTACCAGCTCGACGGAGCCACCGACCGTACGCGTCAGATCCTCCTGCAGAAGCGCGACGGCTCGTTCTGGCTCGCCGTGTGGCAGGAGGACTCCGTCTGGAACACCACCACCAGGACGAGGATCACCCCTGCTGCGGTTCCCGTGAGGTTGACCCTCGGTTCCCGCGCATCGTCGATCTCCACGTTCCGTCCTTCCAGCGGGACGAACGCTTTGAGCGCGGCCGCTGACGCTTCGCAACTGCAGTTCTCCTCGGGTGCGGACGTGACCCTCGTCCGGGTGAGCGGTACCGGCAGCACGACGACGCCGGCCACGACGGCGACGGTCACCCCGACTCCGCGTAGCAGCCGTCCAGCCGTTCGCATCAACGCAGGTGGCCCGGCGGTCTCCGACGGCGGGTTCGCCTGGGCCGCCGACAAGGGTTTCGGTGGCGGCCACCCGGAAGGACCTGACGGGGGCATCACCTCGGCCACCGCGGTGACCGACCGCGATGCGCGCGTCGGGGCCACCGGCTACGCCGTCCCCGTCGCCAACGGCAAGTACAGCCTCCGGTTGCACCTCACCGAGATGTACTTCACCGCCCCACAGCGCCGCTTGTTCGACGTCACCGCAGAGGGACGGACGATCGCCTCGGGCGTGGACATCTACGCGCGAGCGGGCGCCAAGAACCGCACCACCGTCTTGACCGTCCCGGTCTCCGTCAGCGACGGCACGTTCAACCTGGGTTTCGTGAACAAGGTCAACCAGGCGACGGTGAGCGGCATCGAGCTGATCCCCGCCACCTGAGACCCGGTCCGACCTCACCCGTGCGCCCCCGCCGACTTCCCGGCGGGGGCGCTCCGCATCGTGGGGAAGCGCCCGGCCCGGACGTCGACCAGGCCGGCGACCTGCCCGCGCAGGGACGGCAGCAGGCGACGGGCTACGCCGTCCTCGCGGCGCACCACGGCGAGCCCCGCGCGAACCAGACCCGGGGAGGACCGGTCACCCACCAGCAGACCGTAGACGGCGCGACGGGGCAGCAGGTCCCGCCGCCCAGCCAGCAGGGCGACGACGAGGTTGTAAGCCTCATCGCGCACGGCGGCAGCGCTCGGGCGCAGGCGGTGGTCGGCGTCGAAGCGCTCCCCGTGGAAGTGGTCCACGAGCGCGTCGGGCACGTACAGCAACCGTCCGCCCCGGCTCCGGGCCCACTGCGAGACGAGGATCTCGAAGTGGACCTGGGCTCCGCTGCCGCGCATGTCGACCGGCAAGGCCAGGGACTCCCGCCGGAACGCCATGTTCACCCCTTTGAGCACCTCCACCTCGACGACGGGACCCACCCCCACGTGGTGGTTGCCGAGGTGACGCCCCCATGCCGTGAACCGACCCACCTCGCTGGAAGGTCGGTCTGCGTCCCGTGTCGGCGGGTGGGCGACGTCCCTCCCTCCCACCCCGCTGACCCCCGGGTCGGAGAAGTGGGGGAGCAGGGTCTCCAGCCACTCTGGCCTGGGCACGGCGTCGTCGTCGGTGAAAGCGATCACGTCGTCCTCGGCGGCGGAGACCCCGGCCCGCATCGCGGCCAGGACGCCCGGCTCCGAGACCACGACCTCGTCCACCTCCGAACGCCACCGGCTCAGCAGTTCCGCCGTCCCCCGATCGGTGTCGCGCCGCACGACCACGACGTGTTCCGCTCGCCGGTGCTGGGCCCGCAGCCCTTCTAGACAGCGCTGGAGCTGGTCGGGCCGCAGGTAGGTCGGGACCACCACCGAGCAGCTGGGCTCGCCCGCCGCCAGCCCGCTCACCGGCGCAGCTCCTGGTAGACCGCACGCATCATCGGGGCGATCTCCTCGGGCCGGTAGTCGCGGGCCCGGCGCAAGCCCGCGGCGGCCAGGGAGACGCGCAGGTCGGGGTCTCCCGCCAGGCGTGTCAGCGCTCGTGCGAGCTCCTCCACGTCACCGGGGGCGTGCAGGACGCCGTCGACACCGTCGGTGAGGATCTCCAGCGGACCGCCCGCGCCGGCGGCGATCACCGGGACGCCCGCCGCGAGGGCCTCGACGATCACCTGCCCGAAGGGCTCGGGCGTGGTGGAGGCGTGCACGAGCACGTCGAGCTCCGCCAGTTGTTCGCTCACGTCGTCGACGAAACCGGTGAACCGAACGCGGTCGGCGACGCCGAGCCGGTCCGCGAGGGACTGCAGCTCAGTCAGGAGGTCGTCCTCGCCGAACAGCGCCGACCCGATGATCCGGGCCTCCACCTCTCCGGTTGGGAACGCCTGGGCGAAGGCCCGCAGGAAGACGTGCTGCCCCTTCCAGGGGGCCAGGCGACCCACGATCCCGAAGCGCAGCGGTCCCTCGCGGCGCGGAGCGCTCACCGTGGTGGGCGGTGCGTAGGGGTCTGGCACAACACGTCCCGGGCGCCGCCGGGACAGGTGCAGCGTGCCCAACGTAGCCTCGGAGTTGGCGACCACGACGGAGGGCAGCAGACGCGCCAGGGTCCGTACGAGCACCACGGCCGGTCGCGGCATGTAATCTTCGGCCACCCGGTCGCGCGCGTGCCACACGACCGGCAGACCGACCAACCGCCCAGCGAGGGAACCGTAGATCGCCGACTTCAACGAGTTGGTGTGCACCACGTCGGGCTTCAACTCGTGCAGCCGCTGCGCCAGCCGAGCTGCGTACAGCGCGGTGTGGGCCGCTGATGCCAGGGGCAGCGTGCGGGTCGTGACGGCCGAACGTCCCAGGGATCGAGTGCCCTCCGGCAGCGCCATGACCTCCACGCTCGTGCCGGCCTCCCGCAGTCGCTGGGCGAAGGGACCGTCCTCGGCGAGGATCACGTGGCCCTCCACGTCGTCCATCCCTTCGACGAGCCGGCCCAGGGCGATCTCCCCGCCCGAGAGCTTCGCGCAGTGGTCGATGAACGCCACGCGGACCCGAGCGGGTACGGGCCGAGCGTCGTCGCCCGCCGCGGCGTCGCGAGCCTCCCGGTACACCTCGAGGTGGCGGTCAACGGCCTCGGACCAGGTGAACCGCTCGGCGTGAGCACGACATGCTCCGGGGTCCGGCACGTCCCCGCTCAGGGCGGAGGTCAGCCGGTCGGCGAAGAGGTCGACGCGCCCGGCGGGGACGACCAGGGAGGGGGAGAGGCCGCGGACCACCTCGGGTAGTCCCCCGACGTCCGTGACGATGACGGGGGTGCCGGTGGCCAGTGCCTCCACCACCGCCAGGCCGAAGCCCTCCAGGGCCAGGGACGGCAGAACCGCGAGGTCCGCGGCCCGGTAGTGGTCGACCAGCGATCCTTCGTCGATCCGGCCCAGCAGGCGCACGGAACCGGCGAGACCGAGTTCGTCGATCCGGTCCTGCAGCGCCGTGCGCTCGGGTCCCTCCCCGGAGATCAGCAGCAGGTCGTCCTGCTGGTGGGGCATGTCGTTCCAGGCGTCGAGCAGCAGGCTCAGGCCCATCCGTGGCACGAGGCGACGGGCGGTGAACACGACGCGCCGCCGAGCGTCCAGCCCGAGGCGTTCGCGCGCTCCGGCGCGGTCGGGGGTGAACCGGGCGAGGTCCACGCCCGGTGCGATGACGCGGATGCGGTCGGGCGACACTCCGTAGCGTTCGCTCAGCAGGGTTGCGAACGCTTCTGAGAGCACGACCAGGCGGTGTGCGCGTCGGTAGACGAGGAGTTCGAGGAGACGCTTGGCGCGGACCACGGTCGTGGTGGATTCACCTGCCGCAACGCTCTCGTCCGCCCACGGGCCGTGGAAGTGGACGACGAGGGGGGTACGCCGCAGGCTGCCGAGCAGCGTGGGCCACGCGGCGTACAACGCGAAGTGGGCGTCGGCGACATCGGCGCTGGCACCGGCTCTGCGCACGGCGTCGCTGTAGCGCCTCAGCCGGCGTAGCAGGGAGTCGGAGTCTGGGGCGGCGACCTCCACGCCCGAGAGGGCGGAGTCGGCCGGACCCACGACCACCGTTCGCACGGGTTGCCGGCGCTCCACCAGGGCGTGGTGCAGGTCCTGCACGTACCGGTTGACTCCTCCCGGTCTGTCCCAGCCGAGTCCGAGGAGCACCAGAGCGAGCTCAGGTCGTGTCGGGGTGGTGTCGTCGGGGGAGTTCGGGGTGCAGCGGCGGTTCATGCGTCTCTCATCGTGTCGAGGACCGTGGATCGAGCCGGCCCAGCCTCCTGGGTTCCGGATCGGCGCACCCGTGTCACTGCCCCGCCGGACGGGTCGTGGTGCTCGAGGGCGGGGTTTCGTCGCGGACCCGGGCCGTGGGCCCGATCACGACCGCACCCGCGGGGACGTCACGGGTGACGACGCACCCAGCGCCGATCCTGGATCCGGAACCGATGACCAAGCCCTGGTCGGTGCGGGCCACGATCAGCGCACCCGCACCGATCACCACGTCGTCCCCGATCAGCACTCGGTGGGGGGAGCCGGGTCGAGTCTCGGCCGCGATCGTCACGTTGTGCCAGATCTGGACGCGATCGCCGATCGTGACGTTGGGGTGGATGACGACGCCGAGGCCGTGGTGCTCCAACCTGAGGTCTCGACCTACGACGGCTTGCGAAGGCAGCAGACCGTGGTTCAGGTGGAAGTTGACCGCCTTGACCGCCTTCGCGGTGCGGAGGCGTCCCTTCGCGTGCAGGTGCCTCGAGAGCCGCCACAGCCGTGTCGCGCTGGAGGTCACGTGGACCGGCCGGTGGACGGAGCGATCCGGCGCGCGGCGAGGTCGTACCTGCGCGAGGGCCTCGCGAAGGAGGTACCGCGGCTCACCTCGCGAACGATCTCGTGCAACCTGCGGCCGAAGGTTTCCGAAGAGAACTTCTCGCCGTGGGCGCGCACCGCTTCGGCGTCGACGGCCGTGGGGTCGAAGTCCTCGAGCGCGCGGGCGAGCGAGTCGACGTGTTCGTCCTCGACGAACGTCGTCGCCGTCCCCTCGAGCCCGCTGTCGACGTAACCCCCCGCGCGCAGGACGATGGCCGCCTTGCCGAACCTGTACCCCTCGACGGGAGCGAGGCCGAAGTCCTCGTGGCCGACGGCCACGACCGCGCAGCAGTTGGCGTACAGCCAGCGCAGCTGTGCGTCCGAGACGTCGACGAGTCCCGTGGCGCCCCGGCCTTCGGCCCAGTGCGTAGGAAGGCCCCCGACGGCGACCAGACGAGCTCCTTTGACCTGCTCGACCGCTGCGCACACCAGCTCGGTGTTCTTGTAGGCGCGCCGACGGCCGACGGTGAGGAAGAATCCCGGCTCGATGCCGGCCACCGCCTCCAGTGGTCCTTCGCGGTCCAGGCCGGCCGGGGGGTGCACGACCTCTGCCTCGACTCCGTAGACCGTTTTGATGCGCTGCGCAACCGAGCTGGAGTTGGCCAGGTACACGTCGACCGACCCAGCTGCACGACGGTCCCAGCGGCGCAACGGCGCCAGGACGAGCGCGATGAGCATCCGCAGCGGGCGGGGGACTCGGGTGAAGTAGTCGTCGGGCTGGTACAGCCAGCGGGCCGGGTTGTGGCAGTAGACCACCTTCGGCCCGCGCGCGCCGAGCCCGTGAGCCCAGCCGGACGAGCTCACGAGGAGGACGCCTGGCGGCACCTTCGTGTAGCTGAAGACGGGAGCGAGCGCTGCGAAGGCCCGCCGCGGGTCGCGCCGGAACGTGGAGAAGCGGTTCAGCGCGGTGACGCGCACGTCGTGCCCCACGAACCCCGGGAACGTGGTGTCTGCCTCGTAGACGCTGGTGATGAGGGGCGCTCCTGGGAAGTGTCGTGTCAATTCGAGTGCCACGCGCTCACCGCCGCCGCGTTGGGTCAGGTAGTCGTGGGCGAGCACGACGGGAATGGTGAGGACTTCCAACCGGTCCAGGGCGATGGTCGTGGGAGACAAGTTCTCCGGCCGTTCACTCAAAGTGACGACGGGCATTGCGAGGACTTCTGGAGCCGTACCGATCGTGTTGCCGGGCAGGGACATCCAGGCCCCCTGAGACTCGTGGTGGATTGCGACTCCCCCAGTCGCTGCCGAGGACATTAGGACATCGCATGAGGGTCGTGTGAAGAAGGTGGACGTTCAACCTCACCACTCGATGTGACGTTCGTCACACTTGCGAAATGGTGCCTGAACGCGGAGTGAATTGTCGCTCTGGGTATTCACCTGGTTATCTAGAGTGTTTCCACGGTTTTCGTCGGTGCTCGATCATCAGCGCGACGAAAGCGCGGGCCGCCCCCGCCGCGGCCTCGACACACACAGGTCGGCGTACACTGGTTCCCGGTTGCCTCGGCGAGGGTGACGCGTGAGCGTCACCGTGATCGACGCGGTGGATGAGTCGTTGTTCTCTCCCGGGGCCTGTGCACGCACCAGACCCTGAGATCGAGGAGCCCCACCATGGCCGAGACCAAGCTCACCGCCGAGACCCGCACCAGCTTCGGCAAGGGCGCCGCCCGCACCATCCGCCGCGCCAACCGCATCCCCGCGGTCGTCTACGGCCACGGCGAAGCGCCGATCCACGTGTCCCTGCCGGGCCACGACACCATGATCGCGCTGCGCAGCGCCAACGTGCTGCTCGACATCGACCTCGACGGCACCTCGCACCTGACTCTGCCCAAGGACGTCCAGCGCGACCCGATCAAGGGCTTCATCGAGCACGTCGACCTCCTCGTCGTGCGTCGTGGCGAGAAGGTCACCGTCGACGTCCCCCTGCACGTCGAGGGCGAAGCCGCGCCGGAGACCGTCGTCCAGCAGGAGCTCACGACCCTCTCGGTCGAGGCGGACGCCGCGAACATCCCGACCGCCGTGGTCGCCAACGTCGAGGGCCTCACCGCCGGCTCGCACGTCGCCGCCTCCCAGGTCACCCTGCCCGAGGGCACCACCCTCGCGGGTGACCCCGAGCAGCTCGTGGTGGTCATCACCGCCGTCGCGACCGCCGCGCAGGCCGAGGCCGAGCTGGAGGCCCTCGAGGCCGAGGCCGGCATCGTCAAGGAGGAGCACACCCCGGTCGAGGGCGAAGAGGCCTGAGACCCGACTGCTGAAGGATCGCTCCCGTGAGTGACGTCTGGCTCGTCGTCGGCCTGGGCAACCCCGGAGCCGAGTACGAGCGCACCCGGCACAACGTCGGCCAGATGGTGCTCGACGAGCTGGCGTCACGCACGCGGGTGTCCTTCAAGAAGCACCGTTCCGGGGCCAGGGTCGCCGAGGTCCGCCTCGGCGTCCTGCCCGGCGGTGCGCCGGGGCCGCGGGTCGTCCTCGCGGCCCCGACCTCCTACATGAACGTCTCCGGTGGCCCCGTCGCCGGACTGGCGAAGTACTTCGACGTCGACGTCGAGCACCTCGTCGTCGTGCACGACGAGCTCGACGTCCCCTTCGGCTCCGTCCGCCTCAAGCGCGGCGGGGGAGAGGGCGGCCACAACGGGTTGCGCTCGATCTCGAAGTCGCTGGGGGACAAGGACTACGCCCGGGTGCGCGTCGGCATCGGCCGCCCGCCCGGTCGCCAGGACCCGGCCGACTTCGTGCTGAAGGAGTTCGCCACCACGGAGAAGAAGGACTTGCCCTTCCTGGTGATGGACGCCGCCGACGCGGTCGAGAAGCTCGTCGCCGAAGGGCTCGAGGCGGCGCAGCAGAAGTTCCACGCCCCCGCCTGAGCGGGCGGGGTCAGCCGTGGCTCGGCCGTGGACGGTCGAAACGGTCCCTGACCATCCGGTAGTGGTCGTGCAAGCGGACCTTCAAACCTTCCGGAGGTTCGGGGTTCTCGTAGACCTCGGTCCGCCAGTTCGCCCCGTACTTGCGGCGCAGTCCGGTGCGCATCTCGGAGGCGGCGTACCACCTGTAGTTCGACATCGTCGCCTTGGCCGTCGTGCCCCGCGCGTGGGTGAGGTACGCCCGCCGGGTGACGACGTTCTTGCCCCCCGCACGGGTGTTCCGGATGACGTAGTCGGTCATCCCACCCCAGCCGCGACGCGCGAAGTTGCGTTCGTCCAGCGGGCCGAGTTCGCGCCACCGGGACGCCGTCACCGCGAAGCAGGTGCCGTCGATGATGCCGGCCTCCACCTCTTCGGACGTAGGCGTGAAGTCCTGCGGGGCGCCCTTGAAGTAGCTGTTCTGCGGGCTGTAGACGTCGTCGTACGACGGGGCGACCAAGTCGCCGGGACGGGTTTCCAGGGCGGTGAGGAGCCCGGAGAAGAAGTTCTCGCTCAGTCGGATGTCGTTGTTGAGCGCGACCAGGCTCGTGCTCCCCCGCTCGAGGGCGTGCTCCATGCCGAGGTTCGTCCCGCGCAACCAGCCGAGGTTCTCGCCCGGCGTCAGCACGACGCAGTCGGGGAACTCCGCGGGATCCAGGTCACCTCCGTTGTCGACGATCACCACCTCGACGAGTTCGGATTCACGGCGGCAATCGGCGACAGCTTGTCTGGTGACGTCCTGCTTGTGGAAGACCGGCATGACAACTGCGGCTCGCTGCATGTTCGAGTCCTTCAAGTCACTTGAGGCAAGATCTGATGACCCAACGTGGTCATGCTAGGTGGCGGTCCTCAAGATCAGCAACAATCCTCCCGCAGCGGGGTGGCTGCCCAGGAGAACGTGCGGGCCGGCAGGAATCGCGGTCATCGTGACGTCGTGAACCAGCGCACCCTGACGAGGCCGAGGTCGTCGGCGGGCTACTGGCAGAGGCGCAGAGCGCCTACGACGTCGGTGACGTCGGCGGTGCTGAGCTTCGTACCGTCCGGCCACGTCGAGTACGCGACGGTCCCCGCGTGGCAGGTCACGAGGCATTGGAAGGCCAGACTCTTCTCCGGCTCGACGTAGCGGCTTGAGTGGCAGGACAGCGCCACGCCCGCGGCACTCGTGCGTCACCGGTCCGGACCCCGTCGGGTTGCTCTTCGTCATAGCCTGCGCGGGAGTCGTCGCCCGCTACCGCAACCAGGTCGACGCGCTGTTCCCGCGGGGTGCTGGCCGCGCTGCTGGACCTGCTGGTCGGCTGAGCGCTCGAGAACGCCGAAAGGGCCGCCGGGTGTCCCCGGCGGCCCTTTCGACGTTGCTGCAGGTCAGCTCAGTGCGAGCGACCCGGCTTGCGACGGCTCGCGACGACCATCGCGGCGCCCCCCAGCACGAGGACGGTGCCGGCGGCGGCCCAGGGCAGGACGTCGGCGCCGGTGTAGGCCAGCTCGTCGTTGGAGTTGCCCACGGCGGCCGGGGTGGTGGAGCGCGACGGGGTGGTGGAACCCCCGGTGGTCGGGCTCGCCGAGGGCGTCACGACGTCCGACACGGTCGGCGTCGGGGTCGACGGGGCGTAGTTGTCGGCGAAGGCCGCCCCGGAGGTGGCGCCGAGAGCGGCGACGGTCAGAACGCCGGCAGCAGCCAGCCGGGCGGTGGTCTTGCGCACGTGGTCCCCCCACTTTCGAATGCCCCGCAGAACCCAGTGATCGCGGAGCGGACCCCAGGATGACGGAACGTCACCCCTGTAGTCCAGTCAATCGGTCCATTCTCGGCCCGTGTTGTGACGAGAGTGACCACTTCTACACGTTCGGGTGAACCCTCACGGAGTACAGCTACCGGTAGTGAGGGCCGGTGCGGTTGCGGTGCTGGGTCCCGTGACCGTCCGGGGGAGGGCGTCGGCCGCACCGCTCAGCTCCCACCTCACGACCACCGGCGCACCCGGGGGGACGTCGACGGTCAGGCGCACCAGCCGCCAGCCCTCCTCGCCGTCCACCGCGGTCCCGACCACCTGGCCGTCCACCGTGACCCGGTCCAGGCCGACCCACGGCGCGACCCAGAACGACACCGTGTCCTGCGCGGTGCGCTTGCCGATCGCCGAGCGGGCCGTCGCGTTGGCGACGTAGGCCGGGATCGTCTCGGGCACCGTGTTCGTCAGGGTCAGCTGCACCGACGAGGTCGCCGAGCCGACCTTCGCGCACGGCGCGGAGACCTCGACCGCCGGCTGCAACCAGAAGTCCAGCTTGGACGGTTCGGTGTTCGTCAGCCCGATCCGGGCCACCGGTCCGGCGCTCGCCGGGTCGCCCAGCACCCCGGCGACCCCCGCCGCGACGAGCGCGTCCTGCTCCTGCGCCCGGGAGGACCACACCGCGAGGTGTCCGGAGTCGATCGCGGTGCGGGCACCGTCCAGGGCCGTCGTCGACAGCCCGTCGGAGAGCACGGCCTCGAACGCGGCGGCCGAGGTCGCCGCCAGGAACGCCTTGCGCGCGTCGTTGTCGGCGCCGTAGGTGACGTAGGCGTCGTACATCAGGGTCTTGGCGATGTCCGCGGTGGCGACGTCCCCGAACGGGCCGAGACCCAGCGCGGCGTGGTCGGGGCCCAGCAGCTGGCCGAGCCCGACCGGGTCCACGAAGACGACGACGTCGGGGGTGGGGAGCCCACCGTCGGTGAACAGCGAGGAGGTGAGGACACCCGCCTCGTCGGCACTGCCCCCCGCGGTGACGTTCTGGATGATCGCCGCGTCCTGCCCGTAGAGGGCTGCGAACTCCGCACCGACCGCGGCGACGTCCGCGCGGGCGTCGTAGAGCTCGGCGTCGGTGCCGGTCCGGGTGAGGGAGATCTTGCCCTGGTCGACGCTCAGGTAGGCGTAGGCGCCCACGATGCCCTGCACCGGCCGGATCTCCGCGGGGTTGGTGAAGGCGACGAGGAAGGTCCGCGCGCCGTCCGCCCCCAGCAGGGAGGGCAGCTGAGGCAGCACCTCGGCCGCGGTGTCCAACGGGCCGGCGACGTCGTCGAGCTGCCGGGAGACCGGTTCGAGGCGGTCCGCGATGACGCCCAGCACCGCGGCGCGCTCGCCTTCCGCCAGCGCTGTCCGCGCGGCGGCGACCCGCGCCTGGTAGTCGGTGACGATCGGTGTCAGCTGCGCGATCGCGGCGACGTTCACCGTCTGGTCCGCCGAGACGAGACCGTCGCCCACGACGGCCTCGGCGCTCCCGAGGGCGTCCGGCAGCGGCTCGGTGAGCAAGGCCGCGGCGTGCGCGCCGCCGCGGACGGCCGCCAGCTGGGCGCCGAGCCAGGGGAGGTGCTCGGCGAGGCGGTAGGGGAGCTGGCCGGTGGCCCGGTCCGCGGCGGCCGCGTCGTCCTTGACCCCCTCCGCGCGCTCCTGCGCGCCGGCGAAGTCCTTGTCGCGCACCTGCCGCTCCAGGGCGGGGGCGGCGTCGGCGACCTTCTGCAGGGACCGGCCGGCCTGCACGCCGGCGACGGCGACCGCGACGGCCCAGGCCAGGAGGAGCAGGACCAGGACGCCGAGCACGATCCGCAGCGGGCGGTGCCGCCGGCCGCGGCCCTCCCGGGGCAGTGCGCGGCGGGTCGGCGACGGCTCGTCGGGGGACTGCTCGGAGTAGCCGGACACGCCGCGACAGTAGCGAGTGCGGCGGCGCGGCCGGTCCGGCGACGCTCACGGAGGGCTCGTGTCGGAGGGCGGACGTAGGCTGGCCGCACCCCTCCCACCCCGAACTTCCCCGCGAAGACCTCCCCGTACGACCCCCGCACCTGAAGACACGGAGTGTTCGTGAGCCTCAACGGCCTGCTCGACGTCCTGCGCACCGAATCCGCTGTCCGCGCCGCCGTCGAGACCGCGCACGAGGGCGGGAGTTCCGCGCTCGACGTCGTCGCCCCCCTCGGGGTCCGTCCCGCGCTGATCGCGGCCTTCGCCGCCGAACGCCCGCTCCTCGTCGTCACCGCGACGGGCCGCGAGTGCGAGGACATGGTCACCTGGTTGCGGTGCTACCTGCCGGCCGACCAGGTCGCGGAGTTCCCGGCCTGGGAGACGCTGCCGCACGAACGGCTCTCCCCGCGCAGCGACACCGTGGCCCAGCGCCTCGCCGTGCTCCGCCGCCTCGCCCACCCCTCCCCGGACGACCCGACGACGGGGGAGGTCCGCGTCGTCGTCGCCCCCGTGCGCGCCGTGCTGCAGCCGCTGGTCAAGGGCCTCGCCGACCTCGAACCCGTCCGGCTGCGGGCCGGTGACGACGCCGGGCTGGACGCCTCCGTCGCGGCGCTCGCGGCCGCCGCCTACGCGCGCGTGGACATGGTGGAGCGGCGCGGCGAGTTCGCCGTCCGCGGCGGCATCCTCGACGTCTTCCCCCCGACGCGGCCGCACCCGCTGCGCGTGGAGTTCTTCGGCGACGAGGTCGAGGAGGTCCGGTCCTTCTCCGTGGCCGACCAGCGCACCCTCGAGGTCGAACCCGACGGGGTGTGGGCCCCGCCGTGTCGCGAACTGCTCCTGACGCCCCTGGTCCGCGAACGCGCCCGGGCCCTGATGGAGACCTTGCCCGGCGCGGCCGACGTCCTGGCCAAGATCGCCGAGGGGATCGCGGTCGAGGGCATGGAGTCGCTGGCCCCGGCCCTGGTCGACGGGATGGAACCGCTGCTCGACGTGCTGCCCGCGGGCACCCACGTCGTGCTGGCCGACCCGGAGAAGGTCCGCTCCCGGGCCCACGACCTCGTGGCGACCGGGGCGGAGTTCCTCGACGCCGCCTGGATGAACGCCGCCGCCGGTGGGGCGACCCCGGTCGACCTGGGCTCCTCCTCCTTCGCGACGCTGGCCGAGGTCCGCGGCCACGCCGAGCTCACCGGCCGTCCCTGGTGGTCGATCACCTCGCTGGACTCCGACGGGGACCTGCGCGACCTCGAGGACGTCCGGATCCTACGCGTCGCCGCCCGCGACGTCACCGGCTACCGCGGCGAGGCGGAGAAGGCGCTGGGGGAACTGCGTGACCTCGCCTCCGCGGGCTGGCGCATCGTCGTGACGACCGAGGGACACGGCCCCGCGAAGCGTCTCGTCGAGATGCTCTCCGGCGAGGACGTCCCGGCCCGCCTCGTCGACGACCTCCTCGAGGAACCCGCGCCGTCGATCGTGACGGTCACGACCGCCACCGTCGAGCACGGGTTCGTCGCGGAGACGTTGAAGACCGCGCTGGTCACCGAAGCCGACATCACCGGCGTGGGCGGGCAGTCCACCAAGGACATGCGGCGGATGGCCCCGCGTCGTCGCCGCAACGCCGTCGACCCGCTGGCCTTGCGTCCCGGCGACTTCGTCGTGCACGAACAGCACGGCGTCGGCCGGTTCATCGAGATGGTGCAGCGGACGATCCAGGGCGCGACGCGGGAGTACCTCGTCCTCGAGTACGCGCCGAGCAAGCGCGGCCAGCCCGGTGACCGCCTGTTCGTCCCCTCCGACACCCTCGACCAGGTCACCAAGTACACCGGTGGTGAGGCGCCGACGCTGTCCAAGATGGGCGGTTCGGACTGGTCGAAGACGAAGAACAACGCCCGCCGGGCGGTCAAGCAGATCGCCGGCGACCTCATCAAGCTGTACTCGGCCCGGATGGCGACCAAGGGGTACCAGTTCGGCCCCGACACCCCGTGGCAGCGCGAGCTCGAGGACGCCTTCCCCTACGTCGAGACGCCGGACCAGCTGGCCAGCATCGACGAGGTCAAGGCCGACATGATGAAACCGGTCCCGATGGACCGCCTCATCTGCGGTGACGTCGGGTACGGCAAGACGGAGATCGCGCTGCGCGCCGCGTTCAAGGCCGTGCAGGACGGCAAGCAGGTCGCCGTCCTGGTGCCGACGACGCTGCTGGTGCAGCAGCACTTCAAGACCTTCGCCGAGCGCTTTGCCCAGTTCCCCGTCGTCGCGAAACCGTTGTCCCGCTTCACCCCGGGCAAGGAAGCGAAGGAGACGATCGCCGGCCTGGCCGACGGTTCCGTCGACATCGTCATCGGCACCCACCGCCTGCTCAGCGGCGAGATCCAGTTCAAGGACCTCGGCCTCGTCGTCGTCGACGAGGAACAGCGCTTCGGCGTCGAGCACAAGGAGGCGCTGAAGACGTTGCGCACCAACGTCGACGTGCTGGCGATGAGCGCGACACCGATCCCGCGCACGCTCGAGATGGCCGTGACGGGCATCCGTGAGATGTCGACGCTGGCGACCCCGCCGGAGGAACGCCACCCGGTCCTGACCTACGTCGGGGGCCAGGAGGAGAAGCAGATCACCGCGGCCATCAAGCGGGAACTCCTGCGTGAGGGCCAGGTGTTCTACGTCCACAACCGGGTGCAGTCCATCGAGCGCACCGCGGCCCGGTTGAAGGAACTCGTCCCCGAGGCGCGGATCGCGACCGCACACGGTCAGATGGGCGAGCACCGCCTCGAACAGGTCGTCGTCGACTTCTGGGAGAAGCGCTTCGACGTCCTGGTCTGCACGACGATCGTCGAGACCGGTCTTGACATCTCCAACGCGAACACGCTCATCGTGGAACGCGCGGACGCCATGGGTCTCTCGCAGCTGCACCAGCTGCGCGGCCGGGTCGGGCGCGGCCGGGAACGGGCCTACGCCTACTTCCTGTTCCCGCCGGAGAAGCCCCTCACCGAGACCGCGCACGACCGGCTCGCGACGATCGCCCAGCACACCGACCTCGGGTCGGGGATGGCCGTCGCGATGAAGGACCTCGAGATCCGCGGAGCCGGGAACATGCTCGGCGGTGAGCAGTCCGGGCACATCGCAGGGGTCGGTTTCGACCTCTACATGCGGATGGTGGCCGACGCCGTCGCCGACGCGCGCAACCAGGTGTCCGGGGCCGGGAGCGACGAGGAGCCGGAACCCACCGAGGTCAAGATCGAGCTGCCCGTGGACGCGCACGTGCCGCACGACTACGTGCCCTCCGAGCGGTTGCGCCTCGACGCCTACCGGCGGATGGCCGCGGCGAACTCCGACACCGACCTCGTCGAACTGCACGCGGAACTCGTCGACCGCTACGGCAACCCGCCGCAGCCGGTGCTCAACCTGTTCGAGGTGGCGAAGTTCCGCATCGTCGCCCGCAAGGCCGGGCTGCGCGAGGTGTCCTTGCAGGGCAAGCAGGTCCGGTTCGCCCCGATCGACCTGCCCGAGTCGCGCGAACTGCGCCTGAAGCGGCTCTACCCGGGGACGCTGCTCAAGCCCGCGTTGTCGGTGGCGCTGGTGCCGGCGCCGATGACCGCGCGGATCGGGGGCAAGCCGTTGCGCGACGCGGCGATGCTGACCTGGGCGACGGAGTTCGTGAACTCCGTGCTGCTGGAGCAGACGGCGGCGGTGGCTGCGGCCAACGCGCGCTGACCGGTCTAGGGCAGGAGGGCGGTCACGTCGATCGTCAGCGAGGCGGGTCCGAAGGACAGCGGGACGGCGGCATCGCCGTCCCGCAGGACGCGGTCGGCCCGGAAGACCCCGCTGTCGTCGAGGACGTGAACGCTGAGCGTGCGCTCCCGCGGGTCGACGATCCAGTAGTTCGGCAGCCCGGCCGCGGCGTACTTGGCCATCTTCAGCAGCAGGTCGTCCCTGCGGTTGGTGGACAGCACCTCTACCACCAGAGCGGGCGTTCCGGTGAAGCGCTTCTTCCCGGTCTCGTCCGCCACGGCCCACACCATGACGTCGGGGATGAACTCGTCCTTTGCGGGCTTCCACGCCCAGGTGACGGTTGCGTCGTGCGTCGCCGGGAGGACCGCGGTCAACGCGATCGTCAGAGCGACCGAGATCTTCTGGTGGTCCAGGTCGGGGCTGGGGGTCACGACAGCGAGACCGTCGATGTACTCACGGCGGGGATCCTCCGGCATCGCCTCGTACTGTTCCCAAGACATGGGCTCGCCAGACGGGAGCGGTGTGGTCACCGACATCGCGTTCGCCTCCTCCAGGTCGTCCGCTCGAGTGTAGGTCGGTGGGACACCGGGTGTCTCGCTTGTACGGTGCGCTCATGAGCGAGACCCCGGCCGGCTCCCGACTCCTCGACCTCGTCGCCGTGATGGACCGCCTCCGCTCGCCCGGCGGCTGCCCGTGGGACGCGCAGCAGACCCACGTCAGCCTGCTGAAGTACCTGGTGGAGGAGAGCTACGAGGTCGTCGATGCCGTCGAGAACGGGACGCGGGAGGACCTGCGCGACGAACTCGGGGACCTGCTGCTGCAGGTCGTCTTCCACGCCCGCGTCGCGCAGGAGTCCACCGACGAGCCGTTCGACATCGACGACGTCGCGGCGGCCATCGTCAGCAAGCTCGAACGCCGCCACCCGCACGTCTTCGCCGGCGAGGCCGTGGCCGAGGACCTGCAGGCGGGGTGGGACGCGATCAAGGCGACCGAGAAGGCTCGCGAGAGCGTGCTGGACGGCATCCCGTTGTCGCTGCCGGCGCTGGCCCGCGCCGACAAGGTCCTGGGGCGGCTCCAGCGCAACGGGCTGGACGACGCGGTCCCGGACGACGGTGGGGACGAGGAGTCGTTCGGCCGGGAACTGCTGGACCTGGTCCGCCGCGCCCACGCGTCCGGGGTGGACCCGGAGGCGGCGCTGCGCACGGCCACCCGGCGGCTGGAGACGGCCGCACGGGCGGCCGAGCGCGCGGCGGCCTCTCGGTAGGGTCCCCGACGTGACGAACGTGCTGGCCATCGACATCGGCGGGACGAAGATCGCCGCAGGCCTCGTCGGGGACGACGGGACCGTGCGGCTGGATCGCGAGGTGCCCACCGACCAGACGAGCGCGAGCGCCGTCGCGTCGGCGCTGGAGGACCTGGTCACCGACGTCCTGCGCTCGGCCCGGGAGCAGGGCCTCGAGGTGGCCGACGTCGTCGGCGTCGGGTCCGCCGGTCCCGTCGACACCGTGAGCGGCACCGTGCACCCCGTGAACATCGTCTCGTTGCGGGGTTTCCCGCTCGTCGAGCACGTCGCCCGGACCGCGTCGGACGCGCTGGGCCGCAGCGTCTCCGCCGCGCTCGCGCAGGACGGTCAGTGCTTCGCCGCGGCCGAGCAGTGGATCGGGGCCGCCGAGGGGTCGCGCTCGATGATGGGTGTCGTCGTGTCCACCGGCATCGGCGGCGGGATCGTCCTGGACGGCCGCATCCTGTCCGGCAAGACCGGCAACGCCGGGTTCATCAGCCACGTCGGGGTCGTCCTGGACGGGGAGCTGCTGCCCGGCTCGGGCGCCCACGGGGTCGTGGAGTCCTACGCCAGCGGACCCGCGATGGTCCGCGCCGGCCTGGCCCGGGGCTGGCGCGCGGGCGAGCAGGTCGACGCGAAGGTCCTCACCACCGACGCCCGGGCCGGCGACCCGATCGCCGTCGACGTCATCGCCCGCGGGACCCGCGCCCTGGCGTCGGCGTTCCTGTCCACCGCGGCGCTCTTCGACCTCGAGGACGTCGTCGTCGGCGGGGGAGTGGCCTCGGCCGGCGACGTCCTGATGGAGCCGCTGCGCCGCGCCTACGCCGAGCTCGCCGTCTACCCGCACCTCGCCGACGTGCGGATCAGCACGTCCGCGTTGCCCCGGATGTCCGGTCTCGTCGGGGCGGGCCGGCTGGGGTGGCAGACGCTCTCGCGGTGATCACCGCCCGAGCCACTAGGCTCGGACCGCAAAGCCCTGAACACGTTGTCGAGCATTACGAGGAGTGCGTGTGGCCACCATCGAGGCCGTCGGAGCCCGCGAGATCCTGGATTCGCGCGGAAACCCCACCGTCGAGGTCGAGGTCCTCCTCGACGACGGCACGTTCGCCCGGGCGGCGGTGCCGTCGGGCGCCTCCACCGGTGCCTACGAAGCCAACGAACGTCGGGACGGCGACAAGGGTCGCTACCTGGGCAAGGGCGTCGAGCAGGCCGTCGAAGCCGTCATCGACGAGATCGGGCCGGCGCTCGTCGGTCACGACGCCCACGAGCAGCGGATCATCGACCGGGTCATGCTCGACCTGGACGGCACCCCCACCAAGAGCCGCCTCGGCGCGAACGCCATCCTCGGCGTCTCCCTCGCCGTCGCGAAGGCCGCCGCCTCGGCCGCGGACCTGCCGCTGTTCCGCTACCTCGGTGGCCCGAACGCGCACGTCCTGCCCGTGCCGATGATGAACATCATCAACGGCGGTTCGCACGCCGACACCGGGGTGGCGATCCAGGAGTTCATGATCGCCCCGATCGGCGCCCCCTCCTTCCGTGAGGCGCTGCGCATGGGCGCCGAGACGTACCACGCGCTGAAGTCGGTGCTCAAGCAGCGCGGGCTGGCCACCGGGCTGGGCGACGAGGGCGGCTTCGCCCCCGACCTGCCCAGCAACAAGGACGCCCTCGACCTCATCGTCGAGGCCATCGGCAAGGCCGGTTTCACGCCCGGTTCCGACATCGCCCTCGCCCTCGACGTCGCCGCGACCGAGTTCCACGGCGCGGACGGCTACGACTTCGAGGGGTCCAAGCGCTCCTCGCAGTGGATGACCGGTTACTACGAGGGTCTCGTCTCGGAGTACCCGCTGGTCTCCATCGAGGACCCGCTGTCCGAGGACGACTGGGAGGGCTGGCAGCACGTCACCAACGACCTCGGTGGCAAGGTCCAGATCGTGGGCGACGACCTGTTCGTCACCAACCCCGAGCGCCTGCAGAAGGGCATCGACCTGTCCGCGGCCAACTCCATGCTGGTCAAGGTGAACCAGATCGGTTCGCTCACCGAGACCCTCGACGCCGTGGACCTGGCCCACCGCAACGGTTTCAGCACCATGATGAGCCACCGCTCGGGCGAGACCGAGGACACCACCATCGCCGACCTCGCCGTCGCCGTGGGCTCGGGTCAGATCAAGACCGGCGCCCCGGCCCGTTCCGAGCGCGTCGCCAAGTACAACCAGCTCCTGCGCATCGAGGAGGAGCTCGACGACGCCGCGGTCTACGCCGGCGCCAAGGCCTTCCCGCGCTCGGCCGCCTTCACCGGGCGCGCCTGACCGGATACCGGCAGGACACGGGAGAAGCTGGACCCATGGGTTCGCGACGACCGACTGCGCCTCGCGGCCCCCGCTCGGGCGGGACCGCGGGGCGCAGTGCTGCCTCCCGCCCCGGTCGGGGTCCGGGCAGCACCCGCCGCGTGGCCGGCGCCGCACCGGCCACCCGTCCCGCCGCCGCCGCGCGCGGTCGCAGCGGGGCCACCATGTCGGCGGCCGAGCGGCGGCGCACCCGCGGTCCGCGCGTCCTCGTGCTCTCCGTCGTCGCGCTGCTGCTCGCGATCTTCCTCGTGCCCAGCCTGCAGAAGTGGCTGGAGCAGCGGTCCGAGATCGGCCGGCTGAACGCGCAGATCTCCCAGCAGCAGACCGACCTCAGCGCCGCGCAGGCCCAGGAGCAGCGCTGGAAGGACGACGCCTACGTCATCACCCAGGCGCGCGAGCGGCTGCGGTTCGTGATGCCCGGCGAGGTCCCCTACGCCGTCGACGGTTCGACCGACGCCGACGAGGTACCACCGCAGCAGGCCGCGACGACCGTGCCGAAACCCTCCGCCGCCTGGTACGAGAACATCTGGGAGTCGTTGCGCCTCGCGGGCAACCCCGACAACGCCGCCCCGGCCAAGACGCCGGGACTCTCCGGCAGTTCCAGCTCCACCACCTCGAAGTGAGCCCGAAGTGAGATCGTCGTGACCGGTTCCACCCCCGCCACCCAGGCCGACCTCGACAGCATCGCCGAACGCCTGGGCCGGGTCCCGCGGGGAGTGGTCGCCATCGCCCACCGCTGCCGGTGCGGCCGCCCCGACGTCGTCGAGACCGCCCCGCGACTCCCCGACGGCACCCCGTTCCCCACGACGTACTACCTCGTCGACCCGACCGCCGCGGGCGCCATCAGCACCCTGGAGGCCGAGGGCGTCATGCGCGAGATGAGCGAGCAGCTCGCCGCCGACCCCGACCTCGCCACCGCCTACGCCGCCGCCCACGAGGACTACCTGCGCCGCCGTGCCGCGCTCGGCGACGCCGACGTCCCGGAGATCGAGGGCATCTCCGCCGGGGGCATGCCCTCGCGGGTGAAGTGCCTGCACGCCCTCGTCGGCCACGCGCTCGCCGCCGGCCCGGGGGTGAACCCGTTCGGGGACCAGACCCTGCAACGCCTAACCGCCGACGGTGGCTGGCCCGCCGTCTGCCCGCACGGGCCGATCGCGTGAGCCGCCGCGTCGCCGCGATCGACTGCGGGACGAACTCGCTGCGCCTGCTCATCGCGGACATCGCCGACGAGGGGTCCAGCGTGGAGATCGAGCGGACGATGGAGGTCGTCCGCCTCGGCCAGGGCGTCGACCGGACCGGCACGTTCGCCCCGGAAGCGTTGCAGCGCACGTTCGCCGCCGTCGACCGCGCCGCGGCGCTGATCGCGCGGCACCAGCCGGGGGCGATCCGCTTCGTCGCGACGTCCGCGTCGAGGGACGTCTCCAACCGCGACGAGTTCTTCGCCGGGATCCACGCCCGCCTGGGGGTCGAGCCCGACGTCGTCACCGGGGACGAGGAGGCCGCGCTGAGCTTCGCCGGGGCCACCCGTGAACTCGGCGACGCAGGCGCTCCCTTCCTCGTCGTCGACCTCGGCGGGGGGTCGACGGAACTCGTCCTCGGGGCCCGCGACGTCGAGGCGGCCCGTTCGCTGGACATCGGCTCGGTCCGGATGACCGAGCGGCACCTGCACGACGACCCCGCCTCACCCGGGCAGATCGCTGCGGCCCGCGCGGACGTCGACGCGGCCCTCGCCGCCTGCGACGTCCCGCTGGCCCGGGCCCGCACCCTCGTCGGCGTGGCCGGTTCGATCACCACGATCACCGCCGCCGCGATCGAGCTCGCCGAGTACGTGCCCGGTGTCCTGCACGGGGTCCGGCTCCCGCTCGACCAGGTCCGTGCGGCCTGCGACCGGCTGCTGCACGCGACCCGCGCCGAACGCGCCGCGATGCCCTTCGTCCACCCCGGTCGCGTCGACGTCATCGGCGCCGGCGCGCTGGTCTGGCGCACGGTCCTCGACCGCGTCGAGGCCGAGGCCGGGATCACCGAGGTCGTCACCTCCGAGCACGACATCCTGGACGGGATCGCCGTCGCCCTCGCCGGCCCCTAGCCGTGCTCAGCCGGGAGGGGTCGGCAGTAACGCCCTCAGCTCGTCGGGGAGCGCGCTCTGCAGGCGCCGCGGCGCCGTGCGGCGCCAGGCCTCGAGCACGACGGAGTGCAGTTCGGTCGGGTCCGCGCTCGCCAGCGTCACCTCCACCCAGCCGAAGCGGCCGACGTGCGAGGCGACCCGGTAGGTCTCCGCGTCACCGGCGATGAGCTCGGCCTGGTCGGGTTTCGAGGCCTTGACGGAGGCGACGCCGTCCTCGGTGCGGAGGATGACGAAGATCTTCGTCCGCACCCGGAACGTCGCCGCGCCCCACGTCTCCTCCTCGACGGCCTCGGGCAGCTCCAACGCCCAGTCGCGCAGGGTGTCGCTCGTCACCACGTGCAACAGCCAATCGCAGATCTGGCAGGGTGGGAAGCATGAGCACCGTGAGCGCAACGACCACCCGACGGATCGACGCGCCCGCCGAACGCGTCCTCGCCGCGCTGGCCGACTACCGCGGTACGCGTCCCCGGTTGCTGCCCGAGCAGTTCACCGACTACGAGGTCGTCGAGGGCGGGGAGGGACCGGGCACCCAGGTCCGCTGGAAGCTGCACGCGACCAAGAAGCGCGTCCGCGACGTCCTGGCCGTCGTCTCCTCCACCGACCGCCACGCCCTCGTGGAGAGCGACGAGAACTCCTCGATGGTCACGACGTGGCGCGTGGAGACCGACGGTCCCGACGCCTCCGAAGTCGTCGTGACCAGCGAGTGGAGCGGGGCGAGCGGCATCGGTGGATTCTTCGAGCGCACCTTCGCACCGCGCGGACTGGATCGGATCTACGGTGAACTCCTCGACAACCTCGCCGACGCCGTCGCTCGCTGAGCACCCCGCGACGGGTCGCCTCTTCCCCTCGCCCGTCCCGCCGGGGAGCGGCTGGCCGGGGGATCCCTCGGCCCCCGAGACCCCGGTCGCGCACGACGCGGCGCAGGTGCGGGCGCTGGCCGTCACCGACCTCGCCGTCACCGACCTCGTGGGGCGGGCCTGCGTCTGCCGGGCCTGCCCGCGGCTGGTGACCTGGCGCGAGGACGTCGCCCGGGAGAAGCGCCGCGCCTACCGCGACCAGCCGTACTGGGGTCGACCCGTCCCCAGCCTCGGCGTGGACGACCCCCGGGTGCTCGTCGTCGGCCTGGCCCCAGCGGCGCACGGCGGGAACCGGACCGGCCGGATGTTCACCGGGGACCGTTCGGGGGACTGGATCATCGCCGCGCTGCACCGCGCGGGTCTCGCGAACCAGCCCACGTCCGTGGACGCCGCGGACGGACTCGCCCTGCGGCGCACCCGGATCGTCGCGCCCGTGCGGTGCGCCCCGCCGGACAACAAGCCCTCGACGGCGGAGCGCGACACCTGCGCGGGCTGGCTGGACGCGGAGCTGGACCTCGTGGCCCCGAGCGTGCGGGTGCTGCTCGCGCTGGGCGCGTTCGCGTGGGCGTCCGCGCTCGGGTCGGCCCGCCGCAACGGGTGGGTGGTGCCCCGGCCGCAGCCGAGGTTCGGGCACGGCGCCGAGGCCGTCCTGCAGGGCCCGCACGGTCCGGTGCACCTCCTCGCCAGCTACCACGTGAGCCAGCAGAACACCTCGACGGGGCGTCTCACCGTCGCGATGCTCGACGACGTCGTCGGACGCGCGGCGCAGCTGGGAGGTTAGGGTGCGCTCCGTGCCGACGTCCCCGACCCGCGTCCTCGTCGTGGGGGGTGGCTACGTCGGGCTCAACGCGACGCTGCGGCTGCTGCACCGGCTGCGCCCGGGCGAGGCGGAGATCACCCTCGTCGACCCGCGCGGCTACATGACCTACCACCCGTTCCTGCCCGAGGCCGCGGCCGGCTCCATCGACGCCCGCAACGTCGTGGTCTCGTTGCGCCGCACGCTGTCGCACGTCGGAGGTGGGGCCGAGGTGGTCGCCGCCGACGTCGTGAAGATCGCCCACGGCGACCGCACCGCCCGCATCCGCTGCGCCGACGGCGCCGAACGCGACCTCGACTACGACGTGCTGGTCATGGCCCCGGGATCGGTCTCGCGCACCCTGCCGATCCCGGGCCTCGCCGAGCAGGCGATCGGGTTCAAGACCGTCGAGGAGGCCGTCCACCTGCGCAACCGGGTGCTCGCGCAGCTCGACCTCGCGGAGGCGAGCACCGAGCCGGACGGGCGACGTCGCGCGTTGACGTTCGTGTTCGTCGGGGGTGGCTACGCGGGGATCGAGGCCATCGCCGAGCTCGAGGACATGGCCCGCTACGCGACCCGCCTGCACCGCACGATCCGCCCCGCCGACCTGCGGTTCGTCCTCGTCGAGGCCACCGACCGGATCCTGCCCGAGGTCGGGTCGCGCCTGGGCCGCTACGCCGTCGACGTGCTGCGCTCGCGCGGCATCGACGTCGCGCTGGGCACCACGATGACGAGCTGCGTCGACGGCCGGGTCGTCCTCTCCGACGGCCGCGAGCTCGACGCCGCCACGATCGTCTGGACCGCGGGGGTGAAGGCGCACCCGCTGCTGGAGGCCACCGACCTCCCCCTCGACGAGCGGCGGCGCCTCGTCGTGGACGCCGACCTGCGGGTGCGGGGCGTGGAGGGGGCCTGGGGCGCGGGGGACAGTTGCGCCGTCCCCGACCTCACCCGGCCGGGTGGGTTCTGCGCCCCCAACGCCCAGCACGCCGTCCGACAGGCCCGCCGCCTCGCCGACAACCTCCTCGCGCAGTTGCGGGGGAGGCCCACCACCGACTACCGGCACACCTACGCCGGCTCCGTCGCCTCCCTCGGCCTGCACAAGGGCGTCGCGCAGATCTACGGGGTGCGCGTGCGGGGCTACCCCGCGTGGCTGGCGCACCGCGTCTACCACCTGTCCAAGATGCCGACCCGCTCGCGCAAGGCCGGTGTGCTGCTCGGCTGGGTGCAGGCGGCGCTCTTCCACCGCGAGGCCGTGGCGATGGCGGCGTTGTCCGACCCGTTCGCCGAGTTCGAGCGGGCGGCGAGATCCTGAGAGGATGACCCCGCGCAGGCTGCGACACCGTGGCCTGTCCAGGCCCGGGTGGCGTAACTGGTAGGCGCACGGGGCTTAAACCCCCGGGCCGTTCGCGGCGTGCGGGTTCGATCCCCGTCCCGGGTACTTTCGTGACTGATCCGTGATCGGTGCAGGGAACCACGGCAGCTCCTCGGCCGTTGCCACCATCACTGAAGGTCTGCTCCGGAGGGGAGCCATGGAGAGCAAGAACCCGGTCTTCGCACGCAGCAAGGAATGGAAGAACAACGGCTACGCCACGTTCGACGCGCCCAGCAGCGCGCAGCGTCAGGCACCGCCGGCCGACGCTTCCGCCCGCACGCTGGAGGACTGGTACCAGAAGCCGTCCGCCACACCGGCGCAGTCGCGCCGGATGACCCTGGACGACGTCGTCGTCCGCACGGCCTCGCTGTTCGCGGTGCTGCTCGTCGGCGCGGCGCTCGCGTGGTTCGGCGACCTGACCCTGCTCCCGGCGATCGGCGCGGCCCTCGTCGCGATGGTCCTGGGCCTGTGGGCGCAGATGTCCAAGAAGGTCCGCCCGGGCGTGATGTTCGCCTACGCGGCCTTCGAGGGTCTCTTCGTCGGGGCGATCTCGCACGCGTACGCGTCGTTCTACGACGGCATCGTCGGGCAGGCCGTCATCGGCACCCTCGGGGCCTTCGCCGGGATGCTCATCGCCTACAAGACGGGCATCGTCCGCAACAGCCCGCGCTTCACCAAGATCCTGATGATCGCGGGGATCGGCTACCTCGTCTTCGGGCTCGCGAACCTCGCGTTCTCGCTGCTCGGCGGCACCAGCGTCTACTCCGTCGGCGGCCTGGGGATCCTCGTCAGCGCCTTCGGCGTCGTCCTGGCCTCGCTGTTCCTGGTCCTCGACTTCGACTACATCGAGCAGGGCGTCAAGAACGGCCTGCCGGTGAAGGAGTCCTGGCGCGCGGGCTTCGGCCTGATGGTGACGCTGGTCTGGCTGTACCTGGAGATCCTCCGACTGATCTCCATCCTGCGCGGCAACAACTGACCATGTCCGACCACGACGAGCTCGGTGCGCAGGACCTGCGGGTCCAGCGCACCGAGCTCTCGCGTTTCCTGGACCTGCAGGCCGACCGCGTCCGGGGTCTTCCCCTCGCGCGGCTCGACCGGCCGAGATCCCCGGACGGGCCCAGCCCCGCGGACGCCGTCCGGTCCGCGGCCCAGGCGCTCGCCGACCTCGCCGCCGACGCCGAGGGTGAACCCCGCCGCCCGTTGCCGAGGCTGGCCACCCACGGGATCGGCGACCAGCTCGCCGTCGTCGGCCACGACGTCGTGCACTTCGGTGACGCCGCGGCGCTCGCCGCCGCCCACGACGTGGTCGTGGCGGTGCGCCGGGCGCTGTAGGTCGCGACCGCCGCGTCGACTGGAGCGTTCCGCGGCTGTGTGAGCTCCTCGGAGACGCGCAACGCTCCAGTCGACGTCCAGCTGGCCGCTGGACGTCAGGCTGGCCCCCGCAGGGACGCGGCGCTCCCGGGCCGGGTTCCGTGCGGGATGATGGGGCCATGCGTTATGCCGAGACCGTCGTCGACCTCGTGGGCGGTACCCCGCTGGTCAAGCTCAACCGCGTCACCGAGGGCCTGGCCTGCACGGTGCTCGCGAAGGTCGAGTACCTCAACCCCGGTGGCTCCGTGAAGGACCGCATCGCGACCCGCATGATCGATGCCGCCGAGGCCGAGGGGCTGCTGAAGCCGGGCGGGACGATCGTCGAACCCACGAGCGGCAACACGGGGGTCGGGCTGGCGCTCGTCGCGCAGCAGCGCGGCTACAAGTGCGTCTTCGTCTGCCCGGACAAGGTCAGCGTCGACAAGCGCAATGTCCTCAAGGCCTACGGGGCCGAGGTCGTCGTCTGCCCGACGGCCGTCCCGCCGGAGGACCCGCAGTCCTACTACTCCGTCTCCGACCGCCTGGTCCGTGAGATCGAGGGCGCCTGGAAGCCGGACCAGTACAGCAACGTCCAGGGCCCGCGCAGCCACTACGAGACGACCGGTCCCGAGGTCTGGGCCGACACCGACGGCAGGATCACGCACTTCGTCGCCGGGGTCGGCACCGGGGGGACCATCACCGGCACCGGGCGCTACCTCAAGGAACAGGGCGACGTGAAGGTCATCGGCGCCGACCCGGAGGGTTCGGTCTACTCCGGCGGCACCGGCCGCCCCTACCTCGTCGAAGGCGTGGGTGAGGACTTCTGGCCCACGGCCTACGACCCCTCGATCCCCGACCAGATCATCGCCGTCTCCGACGGGGACTCCTTCGCGATGACCCGTCGCCTGGCCCGCGAGGAGGGGCTCCTCGTCGGGGGCTCCTGCGGGATGGCCGTCGTCGCGGCGCTGCGCGCGGCGAAGGACCTCGGCCCCGACGACGTCGTCGTGGTGCTGCTGCCCGACAGCGGCCGCGGCTACCTGGGGAAGATCTTCAACGACGACTGGATGTCGTCCTACGGGTTCCTCGACTCCGGCTCCAGCGGGACCGTCGGTGGGGTGCTGCGTGCCAAGTCGGCCGGGCTGCCCGCGCTGGTGCACACGCACCCGACGGAGACCGTCCACGACGTCATCGAGATCATGCGCGAGTACGGCGTCTCGCAGTTGCCCGTCGTCGGGGCGGAACCGCCGGTCATGGCCGGCGAGATCGCCGGCGCGGTGAACGAGCGGGAGCTGCTCGACGCGCTGTTCACCGGCAAGGCGAAGATGTCCGACGCCGTCAGCGCGCACATGGGCCCGGCCCTGCCGCTGGTCGGTGCGGGGCAGTCGGTCGAGGACGCCCGCGCGGTGTTCTCCAGCGCGGACGCGGCCGTCGTGGTGGAGGACGGGAAGCCCGTGGGCGTCATCACGCGCCACGACCTCCTGGCCTACCTCGCCATCTCGCACTGAACGACTCCTGGGGAACTTCCCACCCTTCCCGGCTCGCGGAAGGGTGGGAAGTTCCCCAGGAGTGGGTCGAGGGTCAGTAGCGGATCGCGTCGATGACCTTGGCGCGCACGGCCATCGTGGCGGGGACGAGGCCGGCGAGGGCGCCGACGGCGGTCGCGGCGACCAGGCCCTCGACGGCGGCCTCCAGCGGGAACGGCGGAACGTCCTCCAGGGTCACCCCCGCCGGCAGGACGGACTGCAGCGGGAAGTTCGAGATCAGGATGATCGAGAGCATCACCGCGAGGAAACCCGCCACGAACGTGGCCGCGACGGACTCGAAGAGCACGGCGAAGAACACCCGGCTCCCCGTCGCCCCGAAGCTGCGCCGCACCCCGATCTCCCGGATGCGCTGACGCACGGTCACGAGGCCGACGTTCAGCACCCCGATCCCGCCGAGCAGCAGCGCGAAGATCCCGACGCCGCGGACCCCGTAGGCGAGGATCGTGTCGAGGACGTTCAGCTCGTCACCGGCGTCCTGGCGCTGCACCGAGACGGAGTACCCCGGCAGGCTGGCCTGGACCTCGGTCTGCAGGGCGGAGACGAGGGCGTCCGCGTCGGCGTTCGGCACCCACAGCTCCAGACCCGGCGGGGAGGAGTTCGCCGGGTCGCCCAGCAGGTTCCAGCGCTGCGCGTCGGCGTTGAGGACGTAGGCGCCCGGGGTCGTCGCGTCGTAGCTCGCGGAGGACGAGATCCCGACGACGGTGGCGGTGACGGGGGTGTCGCCCCCGAGGACGACCGTCAACGGGTTCGCGGGGTCGAAACCTCCGAGCTGGTCGGCGAAGGCCTGGTTCACGATGAGGCGGGGCGAGAACGCGTCGTCGTCGCCCGCGGAGAACCAGCGGCCCTCGGAGGTGATGACCCGGTGCATCGTGCCGTAGCTCGGGTCGACCGTCGTGGCCGTGACGAGCTGCGTCCCGGCGGGGAAGCGGACGGTGAGCTGCCCGCCGCCGCCGTACTGGTAGGACGCCAGGCCCCACCAGGACACCTCGTGCCGCGTGGCGGCCTCGCGCAGGGCGGTCTCCACCGTCTGCACGCCGTCGGCGGAGTTCGTGCCGTTGCTGTAGGCGTCGACCCGGAGGGTGGCCGGGCGACCGCTGGAGCGTTCGGTGGTCTCGCCGACCATCTGGCGGGCCATGTTGCCGACGGCCGTGATCGTGGTCATCGCGAACACCGCGAGGAACACCCCGACCAGGGACAGCACGACGCGGGTCCGGTTGACGCGGATCTCGCTCCAGGCCTCGGAGATCGCCGCGAAGAACCCCATCACATCGTCTCCCGGTGGGCCGTCGCGCTCGCCAGGGTGTCCGTCGTGATCTCGGTGAGGACGCCGTGGTCGAGACGGAACTGCCGGTCGGCGCGCGAGGCGACGGACAGGTCGTGGGTGATGGTGACCAGCGTCGTGCCGTCGTCGCGCACGAGTTCCTCGAGCACGTCCATCACCGCCGAGCCCGTGTCGACGTCGAGCGCGCCGGTGGGTTCGTCGGCCAGCAGCACGCGGGGACGGCGGACCAGGCTGCGGGCCAGCGCGACCCGCTGCTGCTCACCGCCGGACAGCTTCTCCGGCATGGTGTCGAGGCGGTGGCCGAGGCCGACGCGTTCCAGCATGGCGCGTGCGGTCTTCTTGCGCCGCAAGAAGTCCCGACCGGTGCCGTACATCAGCGGGTTGGCGACGTTCTCGGTCGCGGTGCGGCCGGGCAGCAGGTTGAACTGCTGGAAGACGAACCCGAACGTCGCGCCGCGCAGCTTCGCCGTGCGCCGGCCGGACAACCCCGAGACGGGTTTCCCGTCGAGCAGGTACTGACCGCCGGTGGGCGCGTCGAGCAGGCCGACGATGTTGAGCAGCGTGGACTTCCCCGACCCGGAGCGCCCCACGACGGCGATGTGCTCGCCGCGCGCGATGTGCAGGTTCACCCCGGTGAGGATGTGCAGGTCCTTGCCGTCGGGCAGGCGGACCGTGCGACTGACGTCGGTGAGGCTCACCACGTCGTCCGATCCGGTGGTCGACCCGGTGGTAGAGGTCTCCATCAGTAGCCCATCCCGAACATGCCCGAACCGTCGCTCGGGGTGTCGGTGTTCGGGACGAACTGCAGGATCTGCTGGTTCTCGGTGAGCCCCTGGGTGATCTCGACGTTCTGGCCGTCGGTCAGGCCGAGGCTGACCTCGGTCTCGACCTGGGAGCCGTCGTCGGCGACGACCCAGACCTTGCCCTTCCCGACGCTGCCCTGGACCGCGGTGACGGGGGCCAGCAGGACGCCGGTCGCGTTGCCGGCCGTGACGTCGACGGTCGCGCTCAGCCCGGCGAAGACCTGTACCCCCTGCGGTACGGCGCAGGAGACGGTGGCGCCGGTCATCGACGCGGACGGGTCGGAGTAGGGGTCGACGTAGCCGCCGTTGCCCGGGTCCGAGGGCGCGGGGGTGGTGGTGGGGGTCCCGGTGCGCAGGCCGGTGCACTCGAACGTGCCGGGGCCACCGGGCACGGTGACCTGCGCGGTCGTCGGCGGGGCGAGCAGGCGGAACTGCTGGGCCTGCGTCATGGGAGCCGAGATCGAGAGGGTTCCCGGGCTGACGGTCGCGACGGCGTCCCCGACGGTGACCGCCTGGTCGGCGAGCACGTCGAGGGTGGCGAGCTTCCCGGCGACGGTGGAGACCGGCGGGTCGGTCGTGACGACGACGGTGAACAGCGGGGTGCCCTTGTCGACGGTGTCGCCGACGTCGGCGCGGACCTTGCCGACGACCCCGGTCGTGGTGTTCTTCACGGTGGTCGCGGGGTCGGCCTGGATGCTGCCCTGCAGGGACACGGTGTTGGTCACGTCCCCCCGGGTGACGGCCGCGGCGGGCGGGTCGACGACGGCGGAGGGGCTGGCGGCCGCGTCGGCGTCGTTGCCGGACGGGCGGACGAAGGCGATGTAGAGCAGGGCGATCGCGATGACGGCCCAGACGACCAGTCTGAGGGCGGGGAACACGACAGTGCGGACAACGCCCACAACGGCACCTCCGGGTGTTCTCGGGGGTGGGTCGCTGGTGCACGCTGCAGGCTGCCGGTCCCCCGAACGGCTGGGCCGGAACCTAGCAGCGTCTGTGTGATCTTCGTGGGACGTACGAGAAACCTCCACGAACCGCGTCGACGGTCACGGGTTCAACCACCCCCGCAGCGTCGCCGCCTCGCCCGCGAGCAGGTCGGGGTCGTCGCCCGGGACGAACTCCAGGAGCACGTCGTGGTCACCGCCCGCCGCCCGCACCAGCTCGAACGCCCGGTGCCACAGCGAGTGCCGGGACCGCAGGGGGAGCCGGGTCGTGCCGGGCCACCAGGAGAACGCGTGCACGGTGCTGACCCGGTCCACCAGCGCCGCGAGCTCGGCGATGGCCGCGTCCTCACCCGCGTCGACGCTCGGCTGCCAGTACGTCGTGAGGGTGCGGGCGCCGACGAGTTCGTCGACCTCGGTGAACAGGCGCCGGGTCGACTCCGTCGTGTCGGTGAGGGTGCCGCCGTGGGACTCCGTGCCGATCTCGACGCCCGCGTCGTGGGCGCGCCGGACGGTCTCGGCCAGCGAGGCGACGACCCGCAGCCGGTCCACCGGGCTGGCCTCGGCCGACCCCTGGTCGCCGGCCCAGACCCGGATCCGGGGCGCGCCGAGGGCGGTCGCCGTCGCGATGACGGCGTCGGCGTCGTCGTGGACGCCCGCCCGGTGGTAGGAGCCGTAGGAGGCGACGGTCAGGCCGGCGTCGGCCGTGCGCCGCGCCACGTCGGCCGCGGTGGCGACGTCGCCGACGGGCACGTGGACGTCACCGCCCCACTCCACGCAGGACAGGCCGGCCGCCGCGGCGAGCTCCAGGACGCCGTCGACGTCGAGCTGTCGGTACGTGATCGAGCACAACCCGGGAACCAGCACGTCCGGATCCTTGCACGGGGCGACCGCCCTGGCCTAGCCTCTGGAAAGCGCATTCCCGAACTCTCTTGGAGGCAGCGATGGTGCACCGCCTCGGTGTGGTCATGAACGGCGTCACGGGCCGGATGGGGTACCGCCAGCACCTGCTGCGGTCCGTCCTGGCCATCCGCGAACAGGGCGGGGTGGAGCTCCCCGACGGTTCCCGGGTCCAGCTGGAACCCCTCCTGGTGGGGCGTTCCGAGGACAAGCTCCGCGAGATCGCCGAACGCCACGACCTGAAGCACTGGACGACCGACCTCGACGCGGCGCTCGCCGACGACGACTACCCGCTCTACTTCGACGCGCAGGTGACCTCCGCGCGCGAACGCTCGATCCTGCAGGCGATCGCCGCGGGCCGCCACGTCTACACCGAGAAGCCCACCGCGGAGAGCGTCGAGGGAGCCCTCGAACTCGCCCGCGCCGCCGCCCGCGCGGGGGTCAAGAACGGCGTCGTCCACGACAAGATCTTCCTCCCCGGGCTGCGGAAGCTGAAGCGCCTCGTCGACTCCGGGTTCTTCGGCGAGATCCTCTCCGTCCGCGGGGAGTTCGGCTACTGGGTGTTCGAGGGCGACTGGCAGCCCGCGCAGCGACCCAGCTGGAACTACCGTGCGGAGGACGGCGGCGGGATCGTGGCCGACATGTTCTGCCACTGGAACTACGTGCTGGAGCAGACCATCGCCCCCGTCGAGGCCGTGACGGCGAAGGCCGTCACCCACGTGCCGATCCGCTACGACGAGAAGGGCGAGGCGTACAAGGCCACGGCCGACGACGCCGCGTACGCCATCTTCGAGCTCGAGGGCGGGATCATCGCCCAGCTCAACTCCTCGTGGGCCGTCCGCGTGGACCGCGACGAACTCGTCGAGTTCCAGGTCGACGGGACCCTCGGCAGCGCCGTGGCCGGGTTGTTCTCCTGCCGGGTCCAGCCGCGATCGGTGACCCCGAAGGCCGTCTGGAACCCCGACCTGCCCGAACAGCACCGCTACCGCGA
Source organism: Kineococcus sp. AC630 (assembly GCF_979255925.1). Lineage (NCBI taxonomy): Bacteria > Bacillati > Actinomycetota > Actinomycetes > Kineosporiales > Kineosporiaceae > Kineococcus > Kineococcus sp. AC630. The sequence goes on along the minus strand of NZ_CEEDMJ010000011.1, from coordinate 138,362 downwards.
CGACTGGGCCGTCGTGCCCGACAACGAACCCGTGGACAACGGGTTCAAGGTCCAGTGGGAGCAGTTCGTCCGCCACGTCGTCGCCGACACCCCCCACCCCTACGACTTCCTCTCCGGCGCACGGGGTGTGCGCCTCGCGCAGGCCGGACTGGAGTCCTCGGCGCAGGGACGGCGCGTGGAGATCACGGAGCTGTCGCTGTGACCACGCTGACGCAGGGGCGTGCGCTGACGGGGCAGGTGCTGCGACTGCCCCGTCGGGGCAGCGACGGTTCCGTGGAACTCGTCGAGCACGCCGTGCACGAACCCATCGCGTGGGAGGTCCCGTCCGGGCCGGCCCGGTCCCGGACGGTCTTCGCCGCGGCCCACGTCGTCCCCCGGGCCGGGGCCGAGAACGTCCCCGGCGCGGTCGCCGACCTCGACTGGGACGCGACGCTGGCGTTCCGGCGCCGGCTGTTCTCGCTCGGTCTCGGGGTGGCCGAGGCGATGGACACCGCGCAACGCGGGATGGGTCTCGACTTCGCCGCGACGACGGAACTCGTGCGCCGCAGCGCCGCCGAGGCCGCGGCCGTCGGCGGCGCCATCGCTGCGGGGGTGGGCACCGACCAGCTCGCCCCCGGCCCGCACGGCCTCGACGTCGTCCGCGCCGCCTACGAGGAACAGCTCGCGATCGTCGAGGACGCCGGCGCCCAGCCCATCCTCATGGCGAGCCGGCACCTCGCCGCGAGCGCCCAGGGCCCGGAGGACTACCTCGCGCTGTACTCCGGCCTGCTGTCCCAGGTCCGCCGGCCCGCCGTGCTGCACTGGCTGGGGGAGGTGTTCGACCCCGCGCTGGCCGGGTACTGGGGTTCCCGCGACGTCGCCGCGGCGACCGACACCTTCGTCGAGCTGGTGCGGGCCAACGCCTCCCACGTCGACGGGGTCAAGGTGTCGCTGCTCGACGCCGACCACGAGAAGGCGTTGCGCGCCCGGCTGCCCGAGGGGGTCCGGCTCTACACCGGCGACGACTTCAACTACCCCGACCTCATCCAGGGCGACGGGCAGTTCCACTCCGACGCCCTGCTCGGCATCTTCGCGGGCATCGCGAACGTCGCCGCCGCGGCGCTGGTCCGCCTCGACGCCGGTGACGTCACCGGGTTCCGGGCGGCCCTCGACCCGACGGTCCCGTTGGCGCGGCACGTGTTCGGGGCGCCCACGCCCTACTACAAGGCGGGGATCGCCTTCCTGAACTGGCTGGACGGCCGCCAGCCCGGGTACGCGATGGTCGGGGGTCTGCACTCCGCCCGCAGCGCCGTGCACCAGGCCGAGACGTTCCGCCTCGCCGACGAGGCCGGCGTCCTCGGCGACCCCGACCTCGCCGCGCGCCGACTGCGCGACTACCTCGCCGTCCACGGCTTCCCCGTCTGAGCCCCACCCCCGCGCGGGGCCTCAGCGGGGCGGGCGCAGGTCCGCCCAGAGCGAACCTGCGCCGTCGAGCAGGTCCAGCTCCGTCTCCACCGTGAGCGGGGTCCCGCGCAGTTCCGCCGCCCGCAACGACGTCGCCACCGCGTCGGCGTCGGCGGCGGAACCGTCGACGGACAACGTCGCGTGCCGTCCGCCCGGGGTGAGGCGCAGGGTGACCCGGGCGTCGGTGCAGACCCGCAGCGCGGGAGCCAGGACGGCCCGCACGGCGGCGACGAACTCGGGTGGGTCCTCGACCCCGGTGCCGCGGTCGTCGACGACGTCCACGGTGCAGCCGCGCGCCCGGGCCTCGCGCAGGCCGGCCCGGACGGTGTCGTCGAGGAGTTCGCGGGCGCGCAGGTCGTCGCGCAGCTGCCGTTCCAGCACCAGGGCGCCCCGGGACAGCAGCGACCACGTCGGGGCCTCGGGCCGGGTCATCGCGACCCGCCGCAGGAGCGGTACGACACCGTGCTCCAGGTCCTCGCGGCGTTCCCGGGCGCTCGCGTCCCGGGCCTGCGTGCTCGCCTGCGCGGCGATCGCCCGTCCGGTGTCGGCGTCGTAGCGGGCGACGTCGCGGGCGGTGCGGTCGAAGACGAACCGGACCCCGACCGAGGCGGTGAACCAGACGATGGCCGGCTGGTTCAGCGCCGCGAACACCACCGCCCGGTCCGGTAGGTCGGAGCCGGCGACGAGGACACCGAGCACCGCGGCGGAGGCGAGTTCGGCGATCAGTCCCGGCAGCCACTGCCGGCGCATCACCAGTGCGGCGACGATGATCTGGGTCAGTCCCGGCCAGTAGTCGCCGTAGGTGCGCCACAGCGACTCGTCGAGGAACGGGGTGACGGCCAGCCCGCTCAGCGGTACGACGAGCGCCATCCCCAGGGCGGCGCGGGTGGAGAGGTCCAGCGGCCGCCCGAGCAGGGGGCGGACCGCGACGGCGCTCACGATCAGGACGACGGTCAGGGCCAGCAGCGACAGCGCGGGCGCCCGGTGCTGGTGCAGGGACAGCAACGCCACCAGCGGCCCGTGCGAGAACAGCCAGATGACCGTGCCGATGAGACAGGCCCGCTGGACCCCGGTCACCCCACGACCTCGGCGGTGACGTCCAACAACGGGACGCCGAGCAGGACGACGGTGCCGATCCCCGGGACCGAGCGCACCAGTGCCCGGCCGCCGACGACGTCGGCCCGCCGACGCACCGAGACCGCGAGCCCGAGGCGCGGGGTGGCGCGACGGGTGTCGAACCCGACCCCGTCGTCGCGCACCTCGACGCTGAGGCGGCCCCGCGGCACGTCCGCGCGGATCCGGACCCGGACCGTCGGCGCAGCCCCCGCCGACGACCCGTGCCGCACCGCGTTGCGCACGGCCTCCGCCGTCGCCGCGACGAGGGCCTCGAGGGCCTCCGGGGCGAGGCGGCCGACGGGGACCCGTGGCGTGCTCAGCACCGCCTGCGGGTGCAGCGCGAGGACGGTGTCCTGCAGGCGGGACACCGTCTCGTCCAGCCCGACCGGTGCCGGGTCGCGCAGACCGGGGGACCCCGCGTCGATGCTCACGAGCGCCCGCTCCGCGGCGGCCGCGGCGCGCACCCGGTCGGCGACGTCGTCACGGGCGTGCGCGGTCAGCGACAGCGAGGCGAGCACGTCGTCGTGCACGATGCCGTCCCAGTGGGAGTTCTCCAGCTCCACCGCGCGGGCCGCGGCCGCGGCGACCGCCGCGCGATCAGCGGTGGTTCGGGCCGACTCGACCTGGTGGGCGGCGTCGTGCACGGCCTGGACGGCGACGGACACGGCGATCGCGACGACGAGCAGGCCGACGGCCTCGAGGACGCCGACGTCGGGGGCGACGAACCAGACGCCGCTGACCTGCAGCAGCCCCCGCAGGGCGAGGTGCAGGACCGTCAGCCCCAGCGTTCCCCCCAACGACGGCGCGGCCACCGCACCGGCGCCCACGGTCAGCGCGGAGAGCGCCAGCACCCACGGGACGTCGTCGTCGGCGCGGGTCGCCAGCAGCGGGTAGCCGGCCAGGGCCAGGTCACCGAGGACGACCAGACCCCACGCGGGGACCTGGCAGGAGCCCCGGCGAACGGCCTGGGTCAGCAGCACCGCCAGCATCACCAGGTAGCCGGCGCAGATCGAGGCGGACCAGGCGACGGGGAACTGCGAACGCCCGGCGAGCAGGTTCGTCACGACGGTCGGTGCGACCGAGACCAGACCCAGGGCCAGGACGAGCGCCAGGAGGCGGTGGACGCCGCGGCGCGTCACCTCAGGTCAGTCCCGCAGGTCACGGGGACCCGGGGCGGGGGAGGCCAGCGGGGCGAGGACGCCGTCCTCGACGGCACGGCGGTAGAGCTCCATGCGGGTGTAGGCGGGCCGGTCCAGCGCCGCGTACTTCGCGCGGATCCGCTTCAGGTAGCTCTTGGCCGTCTCGAGCGTGACGCCGAGGCGCAGGGCCACCGACCGGGCGGGCATGCCCCCCGCGTACAGCTCCAGGACGCGTCGCTCCTGGGGGGACAGGTGCGACGTGAGCGTCTCGTCGACCTGCAGCGCGGCCGCGGTCTCGGCGGACTGCAGGGTGTCGCCGTCGGCGATGGACCGCAGCGCCTCGGCGACCGTCGCGACCGGGCGGTCCTTGAGCAGGACCCCCTGGGCGCCGGCCTGCAACGCCTCCAGCGCCTCGGCGTGCGCGCGTCCCTCGGTGTAGACGAGGACGCGGCTGCCGGCTTCGAGGAGGGAGCGGACGTTGTCCGCCGGGCGCGAGGCGTCGCCCAACCTGAGGTCGAGCAGGACGACGTCCGGCCCGGGGGCTCCCTGCAGCTGGAACAGCAGGTCGGGGACGGTCGGTGCGGTGGCGACGAACTGCAGGCCCGCGTCCAGCCGGGCCAGCTCGAGCTGGAGACCGGTGAGGAGCGCGGGGTGGTCGTCGACCGCCGCGATGCGCAAGATGGTCACGTCGGTCCTCCTTCCGCGCCGAGGCTACCGGGATCTTGGACCGCCTGCTGCCGGGCGGGGACGACGGTGCACCCCGAAAGGGGGGTGTCCGGATGGTGCCGACCAGGTACCCCCCTCTGCGAGGATCGTCGCAGGCACCCCGCCGGGGGGACGGGTGGCCGAGCATGCGCTGGGGGGCGTACGCACACGAGGGGACGGTGCCCACGGGCACCGTCCCCTCGTGGCGTCAACGGGTCAGTCGCCCGTCGAGACCAGACCGATCTGGCAGGTCAGGCCGTTCGGGCCGTGGTTGCAGTAGCCGTTGGGGACCTTGTCCAGGTACTGCTGGTGGTAGTCCTCGGCGTACCAGAACGGGCCCGCGTCGGAGGCCTTGCGGATCTCCGTCGTGATCTGGCCGTGCTTGTGCTCGCTGAGCTCGCGCTGGAACGTCTCGCGCGTCTTCTGCGCGGCGTCCCACTGCTCGTCGGTGGTCGTGTAGATCGCGGACCGGTACTCCGTGCCGCGGTCGTTGCCCTGGCGGAAGCCCTGGGTCGGGTCGTGGTTCTCCCAGAACGTCTTCAGCAGGACCTCGGGGCTGACCCGGGTGGGGTCGTAGGCGACCAGGACCGTCTCGGCGTGGCCGGTGCGCCCGGTCGTCGACTCGTCGTAGGTCGGGTTCTTCGTGAAGCCACCCTGGAAGCCCACCGCCGTCGTCACGACGCCCGGGACCTGCCAGAAGATGCGCTCCGCGCCCCAGTAGCAGCCCATGGCGAACGAGATCACCTCGGTGCCCTCGGGCCACGGGCCTTCGAGCGGGGTACCGAGGACCGTGTGGGTCGTCGGGACCTCGAAGCGTCGCGTCTCCGAGCCCTTGAGGGCCTCGTCCGCGGTCACCATCGTCGTCTTGAACGGGTTGCCGAACAGCACGTCACCAGCTCCTTCTCCGCCGTCGTGTCTTCCTCAACCACGGTCGCGGCCCGGACGTTCCCTACTCTGGACCTCGTGACTGATGCGCAGCTGCCAGGCTTCTCCACCCGAGCCATCCACGCCGGCCAGGAGGCCGATCCCTCGACCGGGGCCGTGGTGACGCCGATCTACCAGGTCTCCACCTACAAGCAGGACGGTGTCGGCGCGCTGCGGACCGGGCTCGGCGCGGGCTACGAGTACTCGCGCTCCGGCAACCCGACCCGCGCCTCGCTGGAGACCCAGCTCGCCGCCCTCGAGCAGGGTGCCGCCGGGTTCGCCTTCGCCTCCGGTCTCGCCGCCGAGGACGGGATCCTCCGGGCCCTGCTCAAGCCCGGCGACCACGTCGTCATCCCCAACGACGCCTACGGCGGCACCTACCGGCTGGTGAAGCGGGTCGTCGAACCGTGGGGCGTGGAGCACACCCCGGTCGACCTGGCCGACCTGGACGCCGTGCGCGCCGCCGTCCAGCCCGGCCGGACCCGCCTGGTGTGGCTGGAGACGCCGACCAACCCGCTGCTCACCGTGGGCGACATCGCGGCCATCGCCGAGATCACCCACGCCGCGGGGGCCCTGCTCGTCGTCGACAACACCTTCGCGACGCCCTACCTGCAGACGCCGCTGACCCTCGGCGCCGACCTCGTCATCAGCTCGACCACCAAGTACGCCGGCGGGCACTCCGACGTCGTCGGCGGGGCCGTCGTCGTGCGCGACGGCGAGGACGGGCGGGGGAACTCCCTCGCCGAGCGCATCGGCTTCCACCAGAACTCCCTGGGCGCGGTGCCCGGTCCCTTCGACTCCTGGCTCGTCCAGCGCGGGCTGAAGACCCTCGCCGTCCGGATGGAGCGCCACTGCGACAACGCCGAACGCGTCGTCGAGTTCCTGCAGTCCCACCCGCGGGTCACGAGGATCCTGTACCCGGGCCTGCCCGAGCACCGCAACCACGACGTCGCCGCCCGGCAGATGAAGCGCTTCGGCGGGATGATCAGCTTCCGCCTGGCCTCGGTCGAGGACGCCCTGAAGGTCTGCGGGGCCACGCAACTGTTCACCCTGGGGGAGTCCCTCGGCGGGGTCGAGTCCCTCGTCGAGCACCCCGGCCGGATGACCCACGCCTCGGTGGCGGGTTCCCTCCTCGAGGTCCCCGACGACCTCGTCCGGCTGTCCGTCGGGATCGAGGACGCCGACGACCTCGTCGCCGACCTCGCGCAGGCGCTGGGCTGAGTCGCACGGTGGGATCGTTGCCTCCCCGAGGACGTTGAGCGACCCCGGGGAGGCAACGATCCCACCCACCCAGCCGCCCGCCCAGCGGCCGTCGGTCAGTCGTCGTGGGCCACGTGGCGCAGCGGCCGCCAGATCAGGACGACGAAGACCGCCGACCCGGCGAAGGCGAACCAGAACGGCGCGGTCACGCCGAAGTGCTGCGAGAGAACGGCTCCGAACCCGCTCCCGATCGCCAGTCCACCGAACGTCCCGACGGTGTTGACGGCGCCGACCCGGCCCTGCAACCCGTGCGGGACGGCGCGCTGGCGCACGGTGATCGACGTCGAGCCCCAGACGAACGCGTGGGCGCCGAAGACGAAGAACACGGGGAGCGCCACCCACGGGGTCCGGGCCAGCGCGAGGCCGAGGTGGGTGAACGTCTCGACCACCAACCCGATCCGCATGAGGTTGCCCAGGGAGACGTGGCGGGTGATCCAGCCGTAGGCCAGGACGCCGACGATGCCGCCGGCCGCTCCGACGGTGGTCACGAGGCCGAAACCGATCTCGCCGAGCCCGATCCGCTCCCGCGCGTAGAGGACGAGGACCGACCAGGCGGCACCGAAGGTGACGTTGAAGATGAAGATCGTCGCCACGAGGACCCGCACGGCCGGGTGGTGGGCGGTCCAGCGGATCCCCTCCGCGACGTCGTGCCAGGGCGTGGTGCTCGCGCGTTCCGCGTCCCGCGCGGGGAGGCGCATCCGGGCGACGAATACCGCGGCGAGGGCGCAGAGCCCGGCCTGGGCCGCGAACGGGGTCGCGTGGGCGAGGGTGAAGAGCAGGGCGCCCAGCGGTGGGCCGGCGAGCTGGTTCACCGTCACGAAACCCGTCTGGATGCGGGCGTTCGCGACCGCCAGGTCGTCGCGGGCGACGAGGACCGGCAGCAGCGTGCTCGCCGTGTTGTCCGCGAAGACCTCTGCGGTGGCGAGCAGGAACAGCGCGCCGAGGACGAGCGGGATGCCCGCGTTCCCGGTCGCGACGACGACGGCCAGCGCGACCAGGACCAGCGCCCGCACGACGTCGACGGTGAGCACGATCAGGCGCCGGTCGACCCGGTCGGAGAGCACCCCGGCCCCCAGACCGAAGAGCAGGGGCGGCAGCCAGGCCGCGAGCGCGGCCAGCGCGACCGGGAACGCGTCGTCGGTGAGGGAGGCGACCAGCAACGGCCCCGCCGCGAGCGCCAGCCCGTCGCCCAGGTTGCCGGCCCAGCTGGAGGCGATGAGCCAGCGGAAACCCGTCCCGAGCCGGCGGGGGAGGACGGCCTCGACCACGCGGGCGGCGCTGCTCACCCGAGCACCGTGGCACACCCCTCCCGGTGGGGACCAGCGGGTTCTAGGAGGCCCGGCGGTTCCCCCGTCGCCCGGCCCGCGAGCGCAGGTAGTCGTCGACGACGTACTGCCCCAGCCGTTCGGGGCTGGGGGAGAGGACGCGCCCGCCGTTGCGCCGGGCCACGGCCTCGACGAAGCGGCGCAGCCCCGGGTCCTCCCCGAGCATGAACAGGTTGATCGTCGCGCCGAACCGGGTGAGCTGGTCGACCTCCTGCACGGTGGCCCGGATGGTGGCCTGCGTCGGCGGCCACTGGAACACCGCCTCGGGGGTGCCGTAGGTGTCGTCGAGGTGGGCGGTGGGTTCCCCGTCGGTGATGACGAGGACGACGGGTTCGGCGTCGGGGTGCCGCCGGACGTGGCGACGGGCCAGGCTCAGCGCGTGCTGCAGGTTGGTGCCCTGCACGAAGTCGGGTTCGACCTCGGCGAGTTCGCCGACCGTCATGGGCTGCGCGTGCAGCCCGAACCCGATGATCTGCAACGCGTCGTTGGGGAACTTCGTCGAGATCAGGTGCGAGAGCGCCAGCGCCGTCTCCTTCATCGGACCCCAGCGACCCTCGGCGGCCATCGAGTACGACAGGTCGACGCACAGCGCGACGGCGGCCCCCGCGCGACGTTCGGTCTCGACGACCTCGAAGTCCTCCCAGGACAGCTTCACCGCCCCCGTGCGTCCCTGCGCCGCACCACGTTTCAGCGCGTTCGAGACGGTCCGGACGACGTCGAGGGGTTGTTCGTCGCCGAACTCCCAGCCCCGCGTGGACCCGGTCGGTTCACCGCCCGCACCGGCGTCGCGGTTGTCGTGGTCGCCGCGACCACCCGCGTCGAGGCGACCGAGCACGTCGCGCAACGCCGTCTGACCGAGCCGGCGCAACGCCTTGGGGGACAGCGTGAGTCCCTCGGAGGAGCGGGACAGCCACCCCTGCCGCTGGAGCTCGCGCTCGAGGTCGCGCAGCCGGCGCAGGTCGTCGGCGGCACCGCGACCGAGCTGGCGTTCCAGGGTGTCGACGTCGACGTCGTCCAGCGTCGCGCCGGGGTGCTCCTGGCCGAGCTGGTCGAGCAGGTCGTCGAGCTCGGAGATGTCCTGCAGCGCGTCGGCCGCCTCGCCGTAGCCGAGGGGTTCGCTGCCGCGCTGACCGCGGACCCGTTCCCCGCGGGAGAAGTCCAGGTCGGGGCGCAGGGCGCGCAGGTTGTCGTTGAGCTGGGACATCTGCGCCTGGAGGTCGACGTCGTCGCCCATGGCCTGCTGCATCAGCGAGGACAGCTCGTCGCGCTGCTGCGGCGAGAGCGAGCGCATCAACCGCGACGCCGCCGCGGCGCGGCGGGCGAGGGAGTCGACCAGGTCGTCGAGGTTCTCGATGCCCTCCTCGCCGAGGGTGTCGCCGTGCTTGGCCATGAACTCGTCGAAGTCGGCCTGGGTGTCCTCCCCCCGGGCCTTCTTGGCGAGCAGGTCGTTGAGGTCGCTCATCATGTCCTTGAGCGCTTGCACGCTGGACGGGTCACCGCTCTCCAGCGCCTGCTTCATGCCGCGGAACTGCTGGTCGAGCACGTCGTTGCGCAGGCTCTCGAGGATCTGCTGGTACTGCTGGCGGGCCGATTCGCTGGCCCACTGGTAGTCCTCGAGGTCGCGGACGGCCTGGGCGGTGGAGCGGGGGAGCGCGTCGAGGCGGGCCTCGCTGAAGCGGGCGTCGTCGCCGTCGCGGCCGGAGAGCTCGTCGCGTTCGGCGGCGAGGGCCTGGTCGAGCTGGGCACGGGCCTTGGTCAGGGCGCCGTCGAGGTCCCCGCGGCGGGCCGCGTCACGACGCATCCGGGCGGCCCGGGCGCGCAGGTCGTCCATGCCGGAGCGGCCGTCGGGGCCGTTGCGCAGCAGGTCGCGCAGGGCGTCGCGCAGCGATCCACCGCGCAGGACCTGCTGACCGACCTCGTCCAGCGCCGCCCGGACGTCGTAGGGCGGGGCCAGCGGGTCGGGGCCGCCCGCCCACTCGCCGTAGCGGTACCGTCCGCCGCGTCGCCTGCTCCAGCTGTCCCGACCGCCCGCATCACGTCCTGCCACGCCTCAGAAGCTACGTCCGACCTCGGACATCCGCCACGGGCTTCTCGACGGAGCGTCGCCCGACCCCTGATTTCCATGACAGTTTGTCTGGACAAACAGGGTCGTCCGGGTGGCATGATGGGCCGCGTTCGACACCTTGGCGGGAGTCGTCCCGCCGATGACGTCCGAGGAGGGCTTCGTGACCACCACCACCGCCAGCACCACCGCCGACGCTGGTGCGCTGGCCAACCCGTCGTCGCTGCCGATCGTGCAGCACTGGATCTCCGGTGACCTCGCGACAGGGTCCGGCGACCGAGCGGCGGACGTCTACGACCCGGCCACCGGCAAGCGCACCAAGACCGTCGCCCTCGCCTCCCCGCAGGACGTGGACGCCGCCGTCGCCGCTGCCAAGGCCGCGTTCCCGGCCTGGCGCGACACCTCCCTCGCGCGGCGCACCACGATCCTGTTCAAGTTCCGTCAGCTCCTCGACGAGCGCAAGGGCGAGCTCGCCGAGATCATCACCTCCGAGCACGGCAAGGTCGTCTCCGACGCCCTCGGCGAGGTCTCGCGCGGCCAGGAGGTCGTGGAACTCGCCTGCGGCATCAACCACCTGGTGAAGGGCGCGTTCACCGAGAACGCCTCCACCAAGATCGACGTCTACTCCATCCGCCAGCCGCTCGGCGTCGTGTCGATCATCTCGCCGTTCAACTTCCCGGCGATGGTCCCGATGTGGTTCTTCCCCGTCGCCATCGCGGCCGGCAACACCGTCGTCCTCAAGCCGAGCGAGAAGGACCCCTCCGCGGCGAACTTCATCGCCCGGCTCTGGAAGGACGCCGGGCTGCCCGACGGCGTCTTCAACGTCCTGCACGGCGACAAGGTCGCCGTCGACGGGTTGCTGACCCACCCCGACGTCGCCTCCGTGTCCTTCGTGGGTTCCACCCCGATCGCGAAGTACGTCTACGAGACGGGCACCGCGCACGGCAAGCGCGTCCAGGCCCTCGGCGGCGCCAAGAACCACATGCTGGTCCTGCCCGACGCCGACCTCGACCTGGCCGCCGACGCGGCCGTCAACGCCGGGTTCGGCTCCGCCGGGGAACGCTGCATGGCCGTCTCCGCCCTCGTCGCGGTGGACTCGATCGCCGACGAGCTCATCGCCAAGATCAAGGAACGCGTCGCGACCCTGCGCACCGGTGACGGCCGGCGCGGGTGCGACATGGGCCCCCTGGTCACCGGCGCCCACCGCGACAAGGTCACCGGCTACGTCGACGCCGGCGTCACCGAGGGCGCGGAACTCGTCATCGACGGCCGCGAGGTCGTCCCGGACGGGGACGCGGACGGCTTCTGGCTCGGGCCGACCCTCTTCGACAAGGTCGGCACCGACATGTCGATCTACACCGACGAGATCTTCGGGCCGGTCCTCTCCGTCGTGCGCGTCGAGAGCTACGCCGAGGGTCTGGACCTCATCAACGCCAACAAGTACGGCAACGGCGTCGCCATCTTCACCAACGACGGCGGGGCCGCGCGGAAGTTCCGCAACGAGGTCCAGGTCGGGATGATCGGCATCAACGTGCCGGTCCCCGTCCCGGTCGCGTACTTCTCCTTCGGCGGCTGGAAGCAGTCGCTCTTCGGCGACACCCACGCCCACGGCGTCGAGGGCGTGCACTTCTTCACCCGCGGCAAGGTCGTCACCGAACGCTGGCTCGACCCCAGCCACGGCGGCCTGAACCTCGGGTTCCCGCAGAACGACTGAGTCTCACAGGGGGCGCGTCCACACTGGGTGGGTGCGCCCCCTCCGTCGTCACCTGCGGGGTGCCGAGATCGCCCTGGTCTACGCCGTCGTCGTCCTCGTGGTGTTCGCGGCCCTGCAGTTCCAGCCGGACCGCGACCAGGTCGGGTTCGTCCAGGACTCCAGCACCAACCTCGCGAACCTCCGCCGCTTCCCGTTCCGGGTGCTGCTGCTGTCCTCGATCGTCGTCCCCGACGGCGAGGGCCTGCTCATCCTCGTCCCGCTCGTGCTCGCCCTGACCGCCTGCACCCGGTGGCTGGGTCGGGTCCCCACCCTGCTCGCGTTCGGGTTCGGCCACGTCGGCGCGACCCTGACGGTCGCCGTGGTGCTCGTCGCCCAGCTGACCCACGGTCGCCTGGACCCCGGCGTCGCGCACGCCCCCGACGTCGGGGTCAGCTACGGGCTGGCGTGCGTCATCGGTCTGCTCGCGGCCAGGGTGCCGCGACGGGTGCGGCTGCCCTACGTCCTGCTGCCCGCCGCCGCACTCGTCGCGATCCTGGCCCTCGCACCGGACTTCACCGCGGTGGGCCACCTCATCGCCCTCGGGATCGGCCTGACGTTCGCGCTCGTGGCCCACCGGGCCAGGCAGGCTCAGCTGCCGTAGACCGTCCGGCCGTCGTCGAGGACGAGCTTGTCGAGACGCCGCGTCAGGTGCAGGGACTCGAGGACGAACTCGACCCCCGACGCCGCGCGACCCGCGGTCGCGTCCGCCAACCCCAACCGGTCCAGGACCTGCGCGAGCCCCGCGATCGTCCCGACCTGTTCCAGCAGCTTCTCCGCCGGCACCAGGTCACCGGTCTCGACGGTGCGGCCCTCGGTCACGAGTTCGGAGAACCCGGACAGTTCGGCCCCGCCCAGCAGCGAGCGGTAGGTCTCGGCGATCGCGGTGCGCAGCAGGTGCTCGAGGACCTCGACCTCCCGGCCCTCCTCGCCCTGCTCGAACTCCACCTTGCCGCCGAGGACGCTGACGACGGTGTGCAGGTCCCCGACGCGCGCGACCGGGTCCCCGGTCTCACCGGACAACGCGTGCCGACGCAGGGCGGCCGCGGAGACCGTCTCGGCCGCCGCGATCGAGAACCGGGCCGAGACGCCGGAGGCCGGGTCGACGGCGGGCGACTCGCGCACCGCGCGGGTGAAGCGGGCGATCACCTCGAGGAGGTGCTCCGGGACCTCCGCGACGACGTCGGCCTCCTGACGGACGAGGTCGATCTCGGTGGACACCTCCAGCGGGTAGTGCGTGCGCACCTCGGCCCCGAAGCGGTCCTTCAACGGCGAGATGATGCGGCCGCGGTTGGTGTAGTCCTCGGGGTTCGCGCTCGCCACCAGCAGCAGGTCCAGCGGCAACCGCAGCTGGTAGCCGCGGACCTGGATGTCGCGCTCCTCCAGCACGTTCAGCAGCGACACCTGGATGCGTTCGGCGAGGTCGGGGAGTTCGTTGACGGCGAAGATCCCGCGGTTGGTGCGGGGCACCAGACCGAAGTGGATCGTCTCCGGGTCGCCCAGGGCCCGACCCTCGGCCACCTTCACCGGGTCGACGTCGCCGATGAGGTCACCGACGGAGGTGTCCGGGGTGGCGAGCTTCTCGCCGTAGCGCAGCGAGCGGTGCAACCAGGCGACCGGCAGGTCGTCGCCCTCGGCCGCCGCCCGGCGCCGCGAGGCCGGCGTGAGGGGTGCGTAGGGGTGCTCGTTGAGCTCGCTGCCCTCGATGACGGGGGTCCACTCGTCGAGCAGACCGACGAGGGAACGCAGCAACCGGGTCTTGCCCTGGCCGCGTTCGCCGAGCAGGACGACGTCGTGGCCGGCGAGCAAGGCCCGTTCCAGTTCGGGCGCGACGGTGTCCTCGTAGCCGACGACACCGGGGAAGCGGTCCTCACCCGCCCGCATGCGGGCGACGAGGTTGGTGCGCAGTTCCTGCTTGACGCCGACGTGGCGGTGCCCGGAGGCCCGGAGCGCGCCGAGGGTGCGGGGAAGTTCCGCAGGGGGTTCGAGGGGGAGCGTGGGAATCTCACTGGTGCTCACGAGGTGAAACCTACGTCCGGTCGCGACGATGCGCACCGGTGTTCGCGCCCAGCACGGGCTGAGCGGCCCGCCGGGGGGCAGGATGATCCCGTGCAACGCGCTGTCGACCGCCCGGGCAACGACCCGGTCCACCACCCGTCCCGCCCCTACGTGTCGCCGGCGCTGCGCCTCGCGGCCGAGTGGTCCTGGCGGTTCCTCGCCGTCGTCGCCGCGGTCTACGTCCTGGCGAAGGGTCTGAGCTTCGTCAGCGAGATCCTCATCCCCGTCCTGGTGGCGCTGCTCATCACCGCCCTGCTCGGGCCGCTCGTCGGCCGCGCGCACCGTGTGGGGGTGCCGCGTCCCGTCGCCGCGCTCGTGATCCTGCTGCTGGCGCTCGCCATCGTCGCCGGACTCGTCACGCTCATCTCCACCCAGGCCGCCAGCGGGTTCGGCGACCTGTCCGACTCCGCCACCGAGGGCGTCGGCGAGGTCGAGCGCTGGCTCTCCAGCGGCCCGCTGCACCTGTCGTCGTCGTCGATCTCGGGCTACGTCGACCAGGTGGAGACGGCGATCTCCGACAACCGCGACGCCATCGTCTCGGGGGCGACCTCGGTCGCCACCACGGCCGGGCACCTCGTGGCCGGCTTCTTCATCACCCTGTTCGCGACGTTCTTCTACCTGCTCGAAGGCCGTCGGATCTGGTCCTGGTTGCTGCACCTCCTGCCGCAGCCGGCCCGTGACCCCCTCGACGACGCCGCCCGCTCGTCGTGGCTGACCCTCGTGCACTACATGCGCGCCACCGTCATCGTCGCCTTCGTCGACGGCGCGGGAGTGGCGATCGGGGCGGCCATCCTGCAGGTGCCGCTCGCGGTGCCGCTCGGGCTCGTGGTGTTCCTGGGTGCGTTCATCCCGATCGTCGGGGCCCTGCTGTCCGGCATCGTCGCCGTGCTCGTCGCCCTCGTGGCCCAGGGACCCGTCGTCGCGCTGATCATGCTCGGCGTGATCATCCTGGTCCAGCAGGTCGAGAGCCACCTGCTGCAGCCCTTCCTCATGGGCCGTGCGGTGGCCGTGCACCCGCTGGCCGTGATCCTCGCCGTCGCCGGTGGGGCGACCGTCTTCGGGATCGTCGGTGCCCTCTTCGCGGTGCCGCTCGTCGCGGTGCTGAACACCGGCGTCTCAGCGCTGGCCCGCGCCGGGAGACCCACCGAGGAGGTCGCGGAGATCGACGCCTCGGACGCGCCGCTGGCCCCGGACGCCCCCGCACCCAACGACGCCTCCGAGCACCTCGACGACGAGGGCGCGACGGACGTCAAGCGCTGAGTGCGGTCGGTCCCTGCCGCGGGATCGTTGCCTCCCCGAGGTCACCAGACGACCTCGGGGAGGCAACGATCCCACCGGGAGCCGCAAGCCTCAGGCGTGGAACGGCTCGCTGCTGAGGATCTTCACGGGCACCTTCTTGCCGCTCGGCGCGGTGTAGGCGACCTCGGTCCCGGGCTGCTTGCCGATGATCGCCGCGCCCAGCGGCGACTTCTCGCTGTACACGTCGAGACCGGCGCCGTCGCCCATCTCGCGGCTGCCGAGCAGGAAGACCATCTCCTCGCCGGCCAGCTCGACCGTCACGACCGAGCCGAGGGTGACCTCGCCGGCCACCGACGGCGGGGCCTCGCCGACCTGCGCGGTCTCGAGCAGGTGGCGCAGCTGACGGATGCGCAGCTCCTGCTTGCCCTGCTCCTCCTTGGCGGCGTGGTAGCCCGCGTTCTCCTTGAGGTCGCCCTCCTCGCGCGCCTGCTCGATGCGCTTGGCGAGCTCGGTGCGGCCTTCCCCGGCGAGGTGGTCGTACTCCGCCTTCAGCCGGTCGAAGGCGTCCTGGGTCAGCCACGTCACGCTGCCGGTGGTCGTCTCGCTCACGGTCTGCTCCCTGTCACGTGCCCCGGACGGGCCTGGTGCCCCCCCGCAAACAATCGAGCCGCCGGCCCCGCGACCGCGGGAGCGAGCGACTCGAACGGTCAAGCCTAGTCCTCGAAGCTGGACCGCTCCACCGCTACTCCACCGTGCTGCAGGACTCCACGCCCACCGTCACGGCCCGCGACGTCGTCCTGACCTGCACCGACTCCTGGACGTCGCGCTCGCTCGAGGCGGGGACGTCGACCTGCAGCAGCCCCACCTCGGAGGACCCGTCGTCGAGGGCGTGCACCTGGCAGCGCACGGCCGTCCCCGGCTCGCGGGTCACGCTGAAGCGGATCTCGGCGGTCCGGTCGTCGACGATGGTGTGGCTGATCTCCTGGTACGCCGCGCCCGAGGACTGCGCCACCGAGACCCACACGCCGTAGGCGATGACCAGCACCGCGCCGACGATCGCGGCGCCCAGTCGCACCGGGCTGCGGTACCAGCGCCTGCCGGTGCGCCGGGGACGACGTCCGTAGCGTTGCGCGAGCACGTCGGGGGGAAGGTCCCGGGGCGCCTGGCGGCTGGACACGGTGAGCTCCTGGGGTGACGGGCGAGGGTGGTGCTCGCGGGGCGGGACGGATCGGCGAGGATGGACCCCGATCGTCCCACCCGCCCGGCGCGGGAGGGGACGCAGAGGGCGACAGGTACACGGGGAAGAGGGATCAAGGTGGCGGAGACGTTGCGGCTGATGGCTGTGCACGCCCACCCGGACGACGAGTCGAGCAAGGGTGCGGCCTCGATGGCGCGCTACGTCTCCGAGGGGGTCGAGGTGCTGGTCGTCTCGTGCACCGGCGGGGAACGCGGCGACGTGCTGAACCCGCGGCTGAAGGAGAACGCGTCCCTGCTGCGGGACATGGGCGAGTACCGCCGGCACGAGATGGCCGAGGCCGCGCGCATCCTCGGGGTGCAGCACCGCTGGCTCGGCTACGTCGACTCCGGGTTGCCCGAGGGCGACCCGCTGCCGCCGCTGCCGAGCGGGTGCTTCGCGCTGACCCCGGAGGAGTTCACCGTCGACGCGCTGGTCCACGTCGTGCGTGAGTTCCGTCCGCACGTCATGACGACCTACGACGAGTCGGGCGGTTACCCGCACCCGGACCACATCATGACCCACGTCGTCTCCCGCGCCGCCTTCGACGCCGCCGCGGACCCGGCGAGGTTCCCGCAGGCCGGTGAACCGTGGCGGACCTCCAAGCTCTACTACCACGCGAACTTCTCCCGGGCCCGGATGCGCACCTTCCACGAGGCGCTGCTCGCCCAGGGCAAGGAGTCGCCCTTCGCGGAGTGGATCCAGCGCATGGACGACGAGGCGGCGAACCCCGACGCCCCGAAGCGCACCGAACTCGAGATCACCACCCGGATCGAGTGCGCGGACTTCTTCGAGACCCGGGACCGGGCGCTGCTCGCGCACGCCACCCAGATCGACCCCGACGGCTGGTTCTTCGGGGTCCCGATGGAACTCCAGCGCGACCTGTGGCCGACCGAGGACTACCACCTCGCGCTGAGCCACGTCCCCACGACGACCCCCGAGGACGACCTGTTCGCCGGGCTGCGGGACGGCGCGTGATCACCGCTCTGCTCGTGGCGGCGACGCCGTCGCCCACGTCGACGACCACGAAGACGGTCGACCCGAACCTGGTGAACCCCGGGTTGTGGGGTTTCCTGGCGCTGTTCTTCCTGGCGCTCGCGGTGTACCTGCTGGGCCGCAGCATGGCCCGGCGGGTGCGCGCGGTGAACCAGCGCGCGCGCCTCGAGGAGGAGGCGGAGGCCGAACGCGCCGCCGCCGAGTCCGAGGAGGTCGCGGTGCGACGAGCCCACGGCGCCGACGCCCCCGCCGGCGACGAGGAACCCCCGGCTCAGGGCTGAGCCCGCACCACCGTCGCGTGGTCGGGACGGGCCAGGTGCTCCTCGACCGCGGCCAGCACCGCGACGACCGCGCGCGCGGCGGTGACGTCGAGCGGGTCGGCGACCCCGGTCTCCGCCGCAGCGCGCAGCCGGTCCACGGCGCGGCGGAGACCCTCCTGCGGGGTCCCGTGGAAACGGGGCAGTTCGTGCCTGCCGCCCGGTCCCCAGACGGTCGCGGAGGACCCGCCCGTTCCCGGGGGTGCGGTGAGGGTCAGCGACAGTTGCGTGCCGGCGCCGTTCGCGTGTTCCAGCGAGACGGTCACGGCGTCGCGCACGCCCCGTCCGGCGACGACACGGCTCACCGGGCCGAAGAGTTCGTGGGCGATCGACAACGCGTGCGGTCCGGTGTCCCAGGACCCGAGGCTCTCCCGGCGCCACGGGGAGTCGCCGTAGGGGTTCCCCGGGGTGTCGATGCTCCCCGCCCACCGGAACACCCCGCCCTCCCAGGGGCCGTGCTCGTCGGCGAGCCCCCGCATCCGCGCCAGCCAGTCCGTGATGTCCGGCTGGAACAGGTAGGTCAGGTAGGTGATCGAGGCGATGCCCGTCTCCCGGGTCGCCGCGACGACGTCGTCGGCCGCGGCCAGGTCGAAGGCCAGCGGTTTCTCGAGGAGCAGGTGCCTGCCGCGCCGTGCCGCGGCGGCGGCCAACGGGGCCTGGACGTCGGGGGGCAGGGCGATGGTGACCGCGTCGACGGCGTCGAGGAACGCGTCGAGGTCGTCGAACCCGGAGCCGCCGAACTCGTCGGCCGCCGCGCGGGCCTTCACGAGGTCGCGACCGTGGAACCCCACCAGTTCCACGTCCGGGTGCTCCTGCAGCGCCGCGCCGTGACACGTGCGGGCCCAGTACCCGGTGCCCAGGACACCGAAGCGCACCGGCGCGCTCACGGTGCCTCGACCAGTTCGACCAGCGTCATCGTCCGCAGCATCACGAAGCAGATCCGTCGGCCCCCGAACGCGACGGCCGGCACCGGCGGCGAGACCACCCGCGCCCCCACGGCCTGGAACTGCGCGACGCTGTCGTCGAAGGTGGGCGTCTCGTAGGCCTGCTGGTAGATCCGCGCCGGCCCCTTCAGCCACGGGTCCAGCGTCGTGCTGCCCTCGAGGTTGACGAGGAGCTCGACGCGCGGCTGTCCCGGCGCGACGAGGAAGCGGCCCCGGACGCCCTGCATCGGGTCCTCGAAGTCAGGACCCTCCGGGGTGTAGCCGAGGAGCGCGTACCCGGCCTGTTCCCGGTCCAGGTCGCGGCAGGCGACGCCGACGTGGTGGAACGTGAGCCCGGCGACGGGGAGCGGATCGGTCACGGGGCGACGCTACCGGCTGCCCCGGGAGGCGGCCCGGGCCCGGTGCGCCCGCCCTTCCCCGCCGCCGTCGGCGAGCCCGCGGAGGAGGGGCGTGACACCGTGAACCCGTGCCGAACTGCCTCCACCGCTCCACCAGCCCGTACCTGCTCCAGCACGCCCACAACCCCGTCGACTGGCAGGAGTGGGGGCCCGAGGCCTTCGCCGAGGCCGCCGCGCGGGACGTCCCGGTCCTGGTCTCGACCGGCTACGCGGCGTGCCACTGGTGCCACGTCATGGCCCACGAGTCCTTCGAGGACCCCGAGACCGCGGCCGAGATGAACGCCGGGTTCGTGTGCGTGAAGGTCGACCGCGAGGAACGGCCCGACGTGGACGCCGTCCACATGGCCGCGACGACGGCCATGACGGGGCAGGGGGGCTGGCCGATGACGACGTTCTGCACCCCCTCGGGTGAGGTGTTCTACGCGGGCACCTACTTCCCGCCCCGCCCGCACCCGCAGCTCCCCTCGTTCCGGCAGGTCCTCGGTGCGGTCGGCGAGGCCTGGCGCGAACGGCGCGAGGAGGTCCTGGCCTCCAGCGGGCGGATCGCCGCGGCCCTCGGGTCGATGACCCCCTCCGCCGGGGAGGTGCCCGACGCCGACGCGCTGGACCGCGCCGTCGACGCCCTCGCCGCCGAGGAGGACGTCGTCCACGGCGGTTTCGGCGGTGCGCCGAAGTTCCCGCCGGCCATGGTGGTGGAGTTCCTGCTGCGCCACGCCGCCCGGACGGGGTCCGACGTCGCGGCCGGGCTGGCCGAGCGGACCCTCACCGCCATGGCCCGCAGCGGCATGGCCGACCAGGTCGGGGGCGGGTTCGCCCGCTACGCCGTCGACGCCGGCTGGGTCGTCCCGCACTTCGAGAAGATGCTGTACGACAACGCGTTGCTGGCCCGTGCCTACCTGCACTCCTACCGGGCCACGGGTTCCGCGGAGCACCGCCGGGTCGCCGCGCAGGCGTGCGAGTTCCTGCTCACCGACCTGCGCACCCCGCAGGGCGCGTTCGCCGCGTCCCTCGACGCCGACACCCCCGTGCTCGACGCCGACGGCACGGAGCACGCGGTCGAGGGCGCCACCTACGTGTGGACCCCGGGCGACCTCGTCGAGGTCCTCGGCCTCGACGACGGGCCCTGGGCCGTCACCCTCCTCGGCGTCACCGAGCAGGGGACCTTCGAGCACGGCACGTCGACGGCCCGGCTCACCCGGGAGCTCACCGGCGACGAGGCCGTCCGCTGGAACCGGGTGCGGGAACGGCTCGCCGCGGCCCGCACCGACCGTCCGCAACCCGCCCGCGACGACAAGGTCGTGCTGGCCTGGAACGGGTTGGCCGTCGCCGCCCTCGCCGAGGCCGGTGCGCTCCTCGGTCGCCCGGACCTGCTGCTGGCCGCCGACGAGGCGGCCCGCTTCCTCCTCGAGGTCCACCGCACCGACGACGGCTGGCGCCGGGTCTCGCGCGACGGTGTCGTCGGGCGACCCGCCGCCGTCCTCGAGGACCTCGCCGACCTGGCCGAGGGGCTCCTCGCCCTGCACGCGGCGACGGGGGAGCGGCGCTGGTTCGAGGTCGCGCGCGACCTGGGCGAGGAGGTCCTCGCCCGCTTCACCGGGGCGGACGGGTCGTTCCTCGACGTCGCCGACGTCGACCCGGCGCTCTCCGCCGCCCGCGGTGGTGCGGGTGCTCCCTCCGACCCCTCCGACGGGGCCACCCCGTCGGGGACGTCCGCGGCCGCCGGCGCCCTGCTCAGCCTCGGCGCCCTCACCGGCGAGGCCCGGTTCCGCGACGGTGCCCTGCGCGCCCTCGCCACCGTCGGGGTGCTCGCCGCGGCGTCCCCGAGGTTCGCCGGCTGGGGCCTCGCCGTCGCCGAGGCGTTGGCCGACGGTCCCCGCGAGGTCGCCGTCGTCGGCGAACCCGGCGACGCGGGGACCGCTGCGCTGCACCGCACGGCGCTCGCCGGAACCGCCCCGGGACTGGTGATCACCCGCGGGGTTCCCGGAGGTTCCGTGCCGGAACTGCTGAAGGACCGGGGCCTCGTCGGCGGTCTCGCCGCGGCCTACGTGTGCCGCGGCCAGGTCTGCGACCTGCCCCGCACGGACGTCGCGGACCTCGCCGCGGCGCTGGGGGTCAGGCGCTGACCCGGTAGGTCGCCAGCGAGATGGCGACGTAGTGGGCGGCGAAAGCGACGACGGTGAAGGCGTGGAACACCTCGTGGAACCCGAACCAGCGGGGACTCGGGTTCGGGCGCTTCGTGCCGTAGGCGAGGGCACCGAGGCAGTAGAGCAGCCCACCGACGGCCACCAGCACCGCGACGGCCACCCCGCCGCCCCTCCCGAACGCGGGCAGGTACCCGACGGCGACCCAGCCGAGCGCCACGTAGGAGGGGGTGTACAGCCACCGGGGTGCACCGATCCAGAACACCCGGAACGCCACCCCGGCCAGTGCCCCGGCCCAGACCAGGACGAGCAGGAACCGCGCCCTGCCCTCCGGCAGGGTGGCCACCGCCAGCGGGGTGTACGTGCCGGCGATGAGCAGGAAGATGTTGCTGTGGTCCATGCGCCGCAGCACGGCCTCCGCGCGCGGTGACCACGTCCCGCGGTGGTAGACCGCGCTGGTGCCGAACATCAGGGCCGCGGTGAGCGCGAAGACCAGGGCGGCGACCCGGGTCCTCGGGGTCGGGGCCAGGCAGACGAGGGCGGTCCCCGCGACGAGCACCGCGGGGAACGTCCCGGCGTGCAGCCACCCCCGCAGCCGGGGTTTCAGCCTGGCGCGCGCCGCCGCGGTCTCGTGGGGGAGGTCCACCGTCATGTCGCGACGGTACGTGCTGGACCCGTGCCCACGAGACCGCCCGGTGCTCAGGAGCCGAGGGCGGCGTTCATGTTGGCCGCGAACTCCTCGGGGGTGATCGCCAGGCCGAACAGCTTCTCGATGTTGTCGAGCAGCGTCTCGGCCTCGGTGGGGGAGAGCGCCTGGTCCCAGGACTGCTGGAAGGTCTTCGCCCCGGACGCCGTGTCGTAGACGAACTGCAGCCACTTCTCGTCGTCCGACCCGGCGAACATGCTGTCCGAGCCGTTGACGATGGGGACCGATCCGGCCTCCACCCACGCCTTGGCCGTCGCGTCGGTGACCAGCCCCTCCGCGAAGAACTTCTTCGCCGCGGTCTTGTCCGCGTCGCTCGCCTTCGAGGAGAGCGCGTAGTACGAGGACGGGTTGCCGACGGTGTTCGACGGGTCGCCTGCACCGCCCTCGACCGTCGGGAAGGTCGACCAGGCCAGGTTGCCCTTGGACACGAAGTCGCCGCCGTCGGTCTTCATCGACGAGTAGGTCCACGCCCCGTGCAGCATCATCGCGGCCTTGCCCGTGTAGAGCAGGGCCTGGTCGGCGTTGGAGTCGGCCGTGATGGAGGCGAAACCCTTGATGAACCCGTCGGCCTTCACCAGGTCCTGGACCTTGGTCAGGGCCTCGATCGCGGCGGGCTGCGACCAGGCGTCCGGCTTGCCCTCGTAGATCGACTGGAAGAGTTCCGCGCCGCCGATGCGGTCGAAGAGGAACTCCAGCCACATCATGTTCGTCCAGCGCGACTGCCCGCCCAGGGAGAACGGTGCGATGCCCGCTGCGTTGAACACGGGGAGGAGGGCCATGACCTCCTCCCAGGTGGTGGGGATGTCCTTGCCGACCTTCGCGAACAGGGTCTTGTTGTAGAACATGACGATCGGCGAGACGTTCTCGCAGGGGACGGCGTAGATCTTGTCGTCCACCGTCGCGGCCCCGAAGGCGCTCTCGAACAGCTTGCTCTTCAGGTCCGCGTTCTCGCTGAAGAACGACGTCAGGTCCTCGACCTGGGAGGCCTCGACGTAGTTGCGCAGACCGCCGCCGCCCCAGGTCCAGATGATCGTCGGGCCCTGGTTCGCGCCGATGGCGGTCCTGATCTTCGACTTGAACGCGTCGTTCTGGAACGACGACAGCGTCAGTTCGCTGTCGGGGTTCGCCTTGTTGAACGCCTTCACCGAGTCGGTGCGGATCCCCTCGGCGGGCTGGCCGGTCAGGATCCAGATGGTGGCGCCGTCCCCGCTGCCGCTGCTGCCGGCGGCCTGCCCGGGGCCGCTGTCCCCGCAGGCGGCGAGCGCACCGACGCCGAACGGGGCCGCGAGGGCGAGGGTGAGGAGCGAACGACGGGACGTCGTGGCCATGGGGGTCTCCGGTGTGCCGAGCCGCGACGTCGCGGCTGTTGCACCTCCGTGGGCCGCAGCCCCTGGAGGACCGACGTCATCGTCGGTCGTGCGAGCGTAGTCGACGCTGTCGGCACGCGGTCAAGGATCTCCACACGACCGGGCGTGGGAGCGTTCACGCCGAGGTATACGGTGAACGCCGATGGGCCTCCGTGATCTCCTCTACAGCGCGTACGGGCGGCGGCTGGAACGGTCGCTGGACTCCGACGCGCTGCCCCGTCACGTGGGGATCATCCTCGACGGGAACCGGCGCTGGGCGAAGGCCTTCGGCGCCCCCAGTTCGCACGGCCACCGCGCCGGCGCCGACAAGGTCGTCGAGGTCATGGACTGGTGCGCCGAGGAGGGCATCGAGGTCGTGACCCTCTACCTCCTCTCCACCGACAACCTCAACCGCGCGGCCGAGGAACTCGAACCCCTCATCGAGATCGTCGAGGACGCCGTGGCCCGGGTGGCCGCGACGACGCGCTGGAAGGTCCACCCGGTCGGCTCCCTGGACCTGCTGCCCGACGCCAGCGCGGCCCGGCTGCGCGAGCTCGCCGAGGCCACCGCCGGCATCACCTCCGGGGTCGTGAACGTCGCCATCGGCTACGGCGGCCGGCAGGAGATCGCCGCCGCCGTCCGCGCGCTGCTGCTGGAGCACGCGGCGAAGGGGACCTCGCTGGAGGAGCTGGCCGAGGTCCTGGACGTCGAGCACATCGCCGCCCACCTCTACACCAAGGGCCAGCCCGACCCCGACCTCGTCATCCGGACGTCCGGCGAGCAGCGGCTGTCCGGGTTCCTGCTGTGGCAGAGCGCGCACTCGGAGTTCTTCTTCACCGAGGTGCTCTGGCCCGACTTCCGCAAGGTCGACTTCCTGCGGGCGCTGCGCGCCTACGCCGCGCGCGAACGGCGCTACGGCGCCTGAGGGCCGGCGGTCGCCACGTCATCACGTCCCCACGTCACCGGCCGGCCACCGACTCGTCACCTCCGTTCGCGTGCCGGGCAGCGTGTTCGCCCCCGTTCGCCGGCCTGCGGGGATAGCGTCGGCTCCAGCCGGGTGGCGTCCGCCACCCGCTCGGGAGGTCGCCGTGCGTGCTGTCCAGCGCAGCGGGGAGGCCCGGTCCCGGGTCGCCCGCAGGGTGACCTGAGGTCCCGGTCCGCCGCTGCTGAAGGGGGGTCCGGGCGTGGACGCGCTCCGGGCTCCCGAGAACGGGAGACGTTCGTGGTCACCAGCTCCAGCCCCGCCGCGCCGCACACCGCAGTCCCGACCAGCGGGAGCCCCGCACGTGCCGGGGCGGTGAAGCCCGATCCGACCCGCCGGACCTTCGTCCTCGACACCTCCGTCCTCCTCGCCGACCCCGCCGCCCTGACCCGCTTCGCCGAGCACGACGTCGTCCTGCCGCTCGTGGTCGTCAGCGAGCTCGAGGGCAAGCGCCACCACCCCGAACTGGGCTACTTCGCCCGTGAGTCCCTGCGCCGCCTGGACGACCTGCGGGTGGAGTTCGGCCGCCTCGACGCCCCGATCCCCGTCGGCGAGCTCGGGGGGACGCTGCGGGTGGAGCTGAACCACTCCGACGTCTCGAGCCTGCCGTCCTCGCTGCGCAACGGTCCGCTCGCGACGGCGGGGGACACCCGCATCCTCGCCGTGGCGCGCAACCTCGCCGACGAGGGGCACGACGTCACCGTCGTCTCCAAGGACGTCCCGCTGCGCATCAAGGCGTCCGCGGTCGGGCTGACCGCCGACGAGTACCGCGCCGAACTGGCCCCCGACTCCGGCTGGACCGGCGTGGTGGAGATGAGTGCCACCGCCGAGGAGGTCGCGACCCTCTACGAGAACGGCGTCCTCGAGAACGCCGAGGTCCGCCAGCTGCCGGCCAACACCGGTGTCGTGCTGTCCTCCCCGCGTGGGCACGCGCTGGGCCGCGTCACCGCGGACAAGCAGCTGCGGCTGCTCAAGGGCGACCGCGAGGCCTTCGGGGTCCGCGGTCGCTCGGCGGAACAGCGCATCGCCCTCGACGCGCTGCTCGACTCCACCGTCAGCATCGTCTCCCTCGGCGGCCGGGCCGGGACGGGGAAGTCGGCGCTCGCGCTCGCCGCGGGGCTGGAGGCCGTCATGGAACGCCGCGAGCACCGCAAGGTCGTCGTGTTCCGCCCGCTCTACGCCGTCGGTGGCCAGGAACTGGGCTACCTGCCCGGCAGCGAGGCCGAGAAGATGGGGCCCTGGGGTCAGGCCGTCTTCGACACCCTCGAGGCGCTGGTCTCCCCGCACGTCCTCGAGGAGGTCGTGGAGCGGGGGATGCTCGAGGTCCTGCCCCTGACCCACATCCGTGGGCGGTCGCTGCACGACTCCTACGTCGTGGTCGACGAGGCGCAGTCGCTGGAACGCAACGTCCTGCTGACCGTCCTGTCCCGCATCGGGCAGAACTCCAAGGTCGTCCTGACCCACGACGTCGCCCAGCGCGACAACCTGCGGGTCGGGCGGCACGACGGGGTCGCCGCGGTCGTCGAAGCGCTGAAGGGGCATCCGCTGTTCGCCCACGTGACCCTCACCCGTTCCGAGCGCTCGCCCGTCGCCGCCCTGGTGACGGAGCTCCTCTCGGACTTCGGGGCCTGAGAGGACGGGAGTGACGGGTGGTTCCCGCCACAGGTTCGTCCTCGTGGCGGGAACCATCCGGGTGCTCGTAGCGTCAAACCCCCCGATAGAGGTACGCGACGTGTGAGATGTTCCACAAAAGTCTACGGATCGTTGTTGTCATGTGACCTCACCGTGACGAAACGGGTGATCGCGGTTTGCTTCGACCCCCGTCTGCGGGGCAGCGTCCTGGTCGACAGCACCTCCTGAGCGCTCGACCGACCGGACGCACGCAGCGTTCCACGGGTCGACCGGGTCCCACGGCGACGTTCCCCAGCGGAACGACGCGACCCGACGCGGGAGGTGGACGTGCTCGACCGGGCGTGGGCCGGGCGATCGTCGGAAGGCCCGGCTTGCCGCCCCACCGCACCAGCGAGCTCACGGACGAGCAGACCCCCACCACCGGCACCACCGCACCGACGACCCGCAGGGAACGCCGCGCCCGTCCGTCGCGTCGGCGCTTCGCCCGGATCGCCGCCCCCGGCGTCGTCGCGGTCTCCGCGTGCGTCCTGGCCGGTGCCGCCCTCACGTCGGGTCCGGCACCGAAGGCCGAAGCGGCCGTCCCGGACCGCATCCTGCAGGCCGCCGAGGCGCAGCGTCAGACGGCGACGTCGACCGCGTGGTTCGAGCAGGCCGGTGTCCGCGCGGGCAGCGACCAGCGCGTCGCCCAGGAGCAGGCGGCCGCGGAGGCCGCTGCCGCCGCCGAGGCCGAGCGCCTCGCGGAGCAGGCCCGCCAGCAGGCGGCGGCCGAGGCCACCCGCAACGCCCAGCGCGACCCGCAGTCGATCGCCAGGATCATGGTCGCCGACCGCGGCTGGGGCGAGGAGCAGTTCTCCTGCCTCGACTCGCTGTGGAACAAGGAGAGCGGCTGGGACTACACGGCCGACAACCCCGGCTCGAGCGCCTACGGGATCCCGCAGGCCCTGCCCGGTTCCAAGATGGCCTCGGTCGCCGCGGACTGGGAGACCAACCCGGTCACCCAGATCACCTGGGGCCTGAACTACATCGAGAGCCGCTACGGCTCCCCGTGCAGCGCCTGGTCGCACTCGAGGTCCAGCAACTGGTACTGAGCCCGGCCCGCTGAACCACCCGTCACACCCGACCCGCCCGGAACTCCGGGCGGGTCAGTCGTCGTGGTGGACGGAGGGTCGACCGCCGCCGCAGGGGCACCGGAACAGCCCGCAGAGCGCGCGGACGACGTCGTGCTCGTGGCGCACGGGCTCGGGGAACCCCGCGCGCAGCGTCGTCGTGCCGGAACCGACCGTCGCCAGGACGTCCAGGCCGTAGCGGTCGACGCCGATCACGGCGACCTCGCGGGTCTCGCGCGCCTGCTCGGCCGGCAGGGCGTCGAGCACCCAGCCGACGAGGGCGTCGCGGTGGTCGTCCTCCAGGTGGGCGACGATCCCGTCCTCGTCGTCGTAGAGCGGGTCCGGCGCGGCCGCGGTGAACTCCTCGTCCTCGAGCAGGTGCACGCCCGTGGCCGTCGTGACCCGCACGTCGGCGACCTCGAGGCGCCAGACGAGCCGGGTACTGCCGACGTCCAGCAGGGCGCCCAGGGGCCGCACGGCGGCCGCGGTCTGCGCCACGCGCCGCTGGTCGGCGGGCAGGATCGACTCGACCCAGCCCGTCACGCAGAGCCGCGCACGGGGCAGGGCGGCCTGCCCCGGCGGCACGTCGAGCACGTCGAGGACGGCGGGGACGCCGCTCCAGCGGGCGTCGGTCTCCAGGTCGAGCAGGCGCCGGTGCAGGGCGGAGCCGTCCTCCAGGAGCAGCAGGAGGCCGCCCCAGGCGTCGGTGAGGTGCTGCACGGGGTAGCCCTCGGTGCGCGACGGCGTGGCCCGGCTGCGCCGCTGCGGGACGGCCGCGGCGAAGACCTCGGCCTCGTCCGTGCCGTGGCCCTGCTCGTGGCCCTGCTCGTGGCCCTGGCGCGGGTGGTGGGGGCAGCCCTGGTGGGTGCGCGGCAGGTGCAGCGTCCCGGTCACCGTCCCGACGGCGAGGGTTCGCGCCCACTGCGCGGGGGAGGGCCGGGTGAGCACGCCGGGGGTCGGCGGAGCCTCCGTCGTCGGAGGCACCCCCTCGGAGGCCGTAAGGTTGGAGGCGGTGCGTTCCGAACCCCCCGATCCTCGGGGGGCTGGTGCCGTGGTCGGCTGGGTCCCCTGGATCCGGTGGTTCACAGTGCCTCCTCGTTGCGCGATCGTCCTGACCCTCTCGAGTGCTTCTCGACTGAGGACAGGCTCACCTTACGATCAGGAGAGTGGAATGAACAACGCCCGACCCAAGGTGCGCATCAGCCGCGCGCTCGGGGTGGCCCTCACGCCGAAGGCCGCCCGCTTCATGGACCGCCGTCCGTACCCCCCGGGCATGCACGGCCGCAAGCAGAAGAAGGCGTCGGACTACGCGACGCAGCTGCGCGAGAAGCAGCGTCTGCGCTTCCAGTACGACGTCAGCGAGACCCAGCTGCGTCGTGCCTACGACCTGGCCAAGCGCAAGCCCGGCAAGACCGGTCAGAACCTGGTGCAGCTGCTCGAGACGCGTCTGGACGCCGTCGTGTGGCGTGCCGGCTTCGCCCGCACCATCTACCAGGCTCGCCAGATGGTCACGCACCGCCACATCGTCGTCGACGGTCGCCGCGTCGACCGTCCGTCGTTCCGCGTCGTCGTCGGTCAGACGATCGAGGTCGCCCCTCGCTCGAAGACCAAGACGCCGTTCATCGTCGCCCGTGAGGGCGGCTGGAGCGACAACGAGATCCCGGGCTGGCTGGCCGTGGAGCGCGAGGACCTCACCGCCACGGTGAACGCCCTCCCGGTCCGCGAGCAGATCCCCGTGACCTGCGACGAGCAGCTCGTCGTCGAGTACTACTCGCGCTGACCTGCCGCACCCTTCTCAGGGCGTCGATCCCCCGGGGGTCGGCGCCCTGCGTCGTTCCCACCCGGTAGCGCTACCGTCGGGGCATGACGACCGAGGCCGGCCCGCAACCCTTCGTCGACCTCCTGACCGAGCAGGTCGCGCTGGAGTTCCAGGCCCACCAGCAGTACGTCGCGCTGGCGGTGTGGTTCGACCGCCACGACCTCAAGCAACTGGCCAAGCACTTCTACGCGCAGGCGCTGGAGGAGCGGAACCACGGGATGATGATGGTCCAGTACCAGCTGGACCGGGACCTCCCGAGCACGATCCCCAGCGTTCCGGCGGTGCGCAACGACTTCGGGCACGTCCGCGAACCCATCGAACTCGCCCTGCAGCAGGAGAAGCAGGTCACGGCGGCCATCGAGCGGATGTTCGCGGCGGCCCGCGCCGAGGCCGACTTCATCGCCGAGCAGTTCGTCTGGTGGTTCCTCAAGGAACAGGTCGAGGAGGTCGCGTCGATGACGACGCTGCTGGCCATCGTCGACCGCGCGGGAGACGACTGGTTCAAGGTCGAGGACTGGCTGGCCCGCGAAGGTCACGAGGAGGGCGAGGACCCGACCGCACCCGCCGCGGCCGGCGGCGCGGTCTGAGGGTTCACCCGAGTTCGTCGCCGATGAGGGCGAGGTTCGCGATCGCGGCCAGGGAGAACTGGGCGGCGTCGTTCGTCGACAGGGTGGGCGCCTCGTCCACGGCCCGGAACACCTCCGGCGGTTCGAGGTGGACCCGGGCGAAACCCTCGTCGCGGAGGAACTCCCCGCCGCGGTGGAACTCCGACCAGGCGCGCCGGGCCAGGACGGGATCGCGGGTGCGGGCGGCGACCCACGCCGTCAACCGGCTGTGGGCCTGGACGAGGTGCGCGCCGGGGGTCAGGGCGTACTCCCGGCAGTACTGCGACCAGGCCGCTGCGAAACCGTCGTCGTCGACGAGGCGGAGGAGTTCGCTCACGAGTTCCGGCAGCCCGAACACCGCGCTCAGGTGCGACACGGCGACGGCGTCGCGGGTGACGTCGAACCGGCCGTGGTCGAGGTCGTAGAGCGCCTCCCCGGTGCGGAAACCCCGGGGGAGGGCGCCGATGTCCGCCATCGTCGCGAGCAGCCGGTCGCGCGAACGCGTCGAACCCGTGCGTTCCCAGTCGGTCAGCCAGGTCGCGGCGAGGGCACCCCAGTCGGTGCCGAGCTGGACGGCGAGCGCGTTGCGGTCCGGCGCGTAGGAGTCCGTGCGGACCTTGCGCTGCGGGTCCAGGGACAGGAACGCCGCGTCGGAGTCGACCAGCTCCGCCATCAGGTCCCCGCTGTGCTCGTCGGCGGTCAGGTAGTGGTGGAAACGCCGGTAGGCGGGGTTGGAGATGCGCAACTGCTTTGCGCTGCAACCGGAGTGCTGGACGTTGTGCCGTGACCCGAGACCGGCGAACCGGCCCGCGTGGTGCACGTCGACGTCTCCGGTGTGCCGGGTCATGGCCACCGCGGCCCGGAACACGTCCGGTCGACCGGTCCGCAGGAAACTCGTCCACCACCACAGGTCGGTAGCGAGTTCGGAGTTGTCCCAGGCGTACCCGCCGACGTCGTAGCGCCACACGTGCCGGTCCGCGTCGTAGGAGTGCATGACGTCGCCGTGGTGCCAGAACCCGTACCAGCGGCGCTGTTCCACCTGGTCGAGGTGGAAGTCGAGCAGGAACTCCAACCGGTCCTCCAGAGCCGCACGAGCGGGGGACGAGCGGTCGACGGGCGCCCAGTCGCCGAACACCCCCGCCGCGTGCAGGGCCGCGACGGTGGGGACCAGGGCCGGCCGGACGGCGTTCGCCACCGCGTCCCGCGAAGCCTGTTCCGGCGACGGGGTCGAGGGCAGGGCGAACACCCGCAGCGAGGAGGTCCGGGAGGTCCCGTGCGCGTCGGCGAAACCCTCCTCCCAGTCCTCGTAGGTGATCTCCAGGGCCTCCAGCTGCGACGCGTGATCGGGGGTCGAGGCCCCGTCGTGGTAGGCGCGCAGGTCCATCGGGGGTGCGTCCGGCGACCACAGCCAGACGGTCAGGGAACCGGTGTCCCGGTCGGCGTCGGTGACGTCCAGGCCGGTCGGGTGGGACGGCCAGAAGTCCTGCAGGGCGAGGGCCAGACCACCACCGGGATCGCTCAGCGAGACGTAGCCGGCGGCCCGGGTGCCCGCTGCGGCGTCGATCCAGCCCCTCCCCGGGGCGGTCCGCTTGCTCAGCGAGAACCCGTCCGCGGTGTGCTGGCGCAGCCGGAACTGCGACCACCGCGGGACGTGGTGCAGCAGGCCCGGAACCCCGTCGGCCCAGTCGCGCACCGGCGGGGTCGCGGCACCGGCGAGCTGCGCACGGCGCACGGCGGCACCGGGGTCGCGCCGCAGCCCGGTGACCCCGCGGACGGCCTCGCGGAACACCCCGCCGTCGGCGGCGACGAACCGGACGTGGCGGTCCTGGGGCTCCGCCCGCAGGGGGACGTCGACCCGCAGGCCCAGGCCGGCGACGAAGTCGCGTTCCGCGTCGCCGTCGAACACGACGGTGTGGACGACGTCGATCGCCCGGGCGCCCGCGGCCAGGACGAGACGCACGGTGAAGGGGAGCCAGGTCCGCTCGCCGACGTGGTGGCCGGTGAGGCGGAGGACGGCGCGCTGCGGGCCGGACTGCTCGACGACGACGTCGCTCACCTCACCCTGAAACCCGGTCCGCGAGTGGCCCCGGGGTCGGTGGCGAGCTCGCTCACGAGTCGGGCGTCCCGGGCCACGGTGGTGCCGCCCACGGCCAGGGCCCGGAACAGGGTCGGACCCCGGCGGTCGAGGGTCAGGACCAGGGCCCCGGTGTCGACGACGACGGACTGCGCGGTCTCGGAGACCGTGAGACCCGGTGCGGGGGAGTCCGGGGCGACGCAGACGGTGTGGTCCCGGGAGGGCTTCCCGGCGGGGAGGGCGACCCCCGACCACTTCCAGCTGCCGTCGGGCCACGTCGCCAACGGCCAGAACTGCGCGGGCACGCTCGACCCCGCGGCGTCGGTCAGGACGAGGTCCCCGCCGTGGACCAGACCGCGGGGCAGCGGAACCCCGAGCGTCGCCCCGGTGGGCAGGTCCGCCGGGGGCTCGTCGTCGATCCAGCGCAGCGGGATCCGGTGCATCACAACCTCGGGGAACCGCGGTGCGCGAGCGAGGCCTCGTCGAGGTCGAGCTGTTCCAGCGCCTCGCGCACGGCGTCCTCGGTGAGTTCGCCGTCGTCCTCCGCGCTGAGCAGTGCGCCGCGCTGCGCGGCGATCATCCGCCGGCGCACCTCGACGCTGCGCTTCGCGATCCGTCCCGTCCCCTCGTTCTCCTCCTGTTCCGAGGCGCGGACCTGCGCCAGCCGGTCGGCGCGCTCCAGGAGGGCGTCCACGACCGCGCGCTCGCTCGGGTCGGTCGCCTCCTCGCGGGCGCTGCGGAGCACCTCGAACATGGTCTGGCGGGCGACGTCACGGGCCTTGTGGCGTTGTTCCGCGCGCCAGTGCTGCTCCTGCGAGGTGTCGAGGTCGAGGCGGCGGATGAGCGGCGGCAGGGTCGACCCCTGCAGCAGCAGGGTGCCGACCGCGACGACGAACGCGAGCACCTGCAGGTCGGCCCGGTGCGGGAACGACTCGGGGATCCCGGCCGCGGCCGCCAACGTCACGACCCCACGCATCCCCGTCCAGGCGATGACGACGTCCTCGGCCGCGGTGAAGTGCTGACCACCCGCGGAGAACCTGCCGTGCAGCACGTTCCGCATGAGGAAGCCGCCGGCCACGACCCAGACGACGCGGACGAGGACGACCGTGGCCATCACCGCCAGTCCCGCGACGAGCAACGACCAGGCCCGGGCGCCGTCGGTCACGGCGTCCTGCAGCAGGAAGTGGAACTGCAGGCCGAGGTAGGCGAAGACGAAGGCCTCGAGCAGGACGTCGACGATGTTCCAGACCTCGCGCTCGGAGAGCCTCGTCGCGTAGGCGGCGGCCAGCGAGTGCCGGGACAGCACGAAACCCGCGGTCACGACGGCGAGCACCCCGGAACCCTCGACGGCCTCGGCCACGGCGTAGGCGGCGAACGGGAGCAGGACGGCGAAGGCCGTCATGAGCGAGGGGTCGTGCAGGCGGGACCGCACCCCCGCCGCGAGGTGGCCCAGCACCCACCCCACCGCGAGCCCGACCGCGGAGGTGACGAGGAAGAACAGGAACGGGTTCTGCACGATGTTGTCGTCGTCCGCCGAGGCCGAGGAGATCGTCACCGAGAACAACGTGAGGGCGGCCGCGTCGTTGACGAGGCTCTCGCCCTTCAGCGTGTTGAGCACCCGCGACGGCAACCCCAGCCGCCCGCCGATCGCGACCGCGGTCACGGCGTCGGGCGGGGAGACGACAGCGGCCAGCACCAGGGCCATCGACAGCGACACCCACGGGATCATCAGGCTGGCGACGAACCCGACGACCGCGGTCGTGACGACGACGAGCAGCACCCCGAGGTTGGTGATCGAGCGCCACCGGCGCACGAAACCCCGCCAGGAGAAGTCCTGGGTGGTCGAGAACAGCAGCGGGGGCAGGACCACCGAGAGGATGACCTCGGGGGAGAGTTCGAGGCGCGGCAGACCGGGGACGAAGGAGATCCCGGCCCCCGCGACGGCCAGGGCCAGGGGCGCCTGCCACCCCCGTCGCGCGGCGACGATGGTCAGCGCGAGCGCGGCCAGCATGACGACGAGGACCTGGGCGAACACCCCGCGATCCTCCCGCGAGGACCGAGCCGACGGCCAGCGGGCCCGGTGCTCGGGCGGGCGAACCCGCCCGAGCGCCGGCGCGTCAGGGGTGGGTCATGGACATGACGTCGAGGGCCTGGTCGAGCTGCTCCTCGGTGACCTCGCCGCGTTCGACGAACCCGAGGTCGATCACGGCCTCGCGCACCGTCGCCCCCGTGGCGACGGCGTGCTTGGCGACCTTGGCGGCCGCCTCGTAGCCGATCACCCGGTTCAGCGGGGTGACGATCGAGGGCGAGGACTCCGCGAACCGGCGGCAGGCCTCGACGTCGGCCTCGAGCCCGTCGATGGTGCGGTCGGCCAGCAGCCTGGAGGCGTTGCCCAGCAGTCGCGCGGACTCGAGCACGTTGCGCGCCATCACCGGGATCTGGACGTTGAGCTCGAACGCGCCGCTGGCACCGGCCCAGGTCACGGTGGCGTCGTTGCCCACGACCTGCGCGCAGATCATCAGCGTCGCCTCGGGCACGACGGGGTTCACCTTGCCGGGCATGATCGAGGACCCGGGCTGCAGGTCGGGCAGGCGGAGTTCGCCCAGACCCGTGCGGGGACCGGATCCCATCCAGCGCAGGTCGTTGCAGACCTTGGTCAGGCTGACGGCGACGACCTTGAGCGCACCGGAGAGCTCGACGAGCGCGTCCCGGGCGCCCTGGGACTCGAAGTGGTCCTCGGCCTCGGTGAGCGGCAGCCCGGTGTCGGCGGCCAGCAGCTCGATGACCCGCTGCGGGAAACCGGGCGGGGTGTTGATGCCGGTACCGACGGCCGTGCCCCCGAGCGGGACCTCGGCGACGCGGACGACGGTGGCCTCCACGCGCTCGATCCCGCGCTTGACCTGCGCGGCGTAGCCGGCGAACTCCTGGCCCAACGTCACGGGGGTCGCGTCCATGAGGTGGGTGCGCCCCGACTTCACGACGTCGGCCCACTCGTCCGCCTTGCGGCGCAGCGACGCCTCGAGGTGGCGCAGGGCCGGGACCAGTTCGTTCACGACGGCGGCGGTGGCCGCGACGTGCACGGACGTCGGGAACACGTCGTTGGAGGACTGGGAGGCGTTGACGTGGTCGTTGGGGTGCACGGGGGAGCCGAGGCGCTCCGTGGCCAGCGTCGCGATGACCTCGTTGGCGTTCATGTTCGAGCTGGTGCCCGACCCCGTCTGGAAGATGTCGACGGGGAACTCCGCGTCCCAGCGCCCGGACGCGACCTCCTCGGCCGCGTCGGCGACGGCGCGGGCGAGGTCCTGCTCGAGGACGCCGAGCTCGGCGTTGGCCAGCGCGGCGGCCTTCTTGATGCGGGCGAGCGCCTCGATGTGGGCGCGTTCGAGGCCCGTCCCCGACAGCGGGAAGTTCTCGACCGCCCGCTGCGTCTGGGCGCGGTACTTCGCGGCGATCGGGACCTTGACCTCCCCCATCGTGTCGTGCTCGATGCGGAACTCGGTGTCGGACGCTTCGACGTCGGATGCTTCAACAGGGGCTTCACTGGCCATGCCCCCATCCTGCCGGGTGGCACGCCGGCGGCTGCAGCCGGTGGCGGGGATCACGGGCAGCTCACGATCCGCCGACACCGTGATCTCCCACGTGCAACCTGTGGACAGCAGGTGTAGAGATGCTGCACAGCAACAACGGACGATGGGGTCGAAGGAGGGGCTGTGACATCCCGAAGGCGCATCCGGTGGACGGCGTTGGGCGCAGGCGCCCTGCTGGCCGGGAGCCTCGCCGCGTGCGGGGGATCGAGCACGGCGTCGGGTGCTCCGACGCTCAACTGGTACATCAACCCCGACAACGGGGGGCAGCAGAAGATCGCCGAGGACTGCAGCACGCAGTCGAACGGTCAGTACTCCATCAAGGTGTCCATCCTGCCCAGCGACGCCGCCCAGCAGCGTGAGCAGCTCATGCGCCGCCTGGCCGGGAACGACACGTCGATCGACATGATGAGCCTCGACCCGGTCTTCGTCCCCGAGACGTCCGAAGCGGGTTTCCTCGCCCCGGTTCCCGAGGACCTGCAGCAGAAGTGGTCCGACGGGGTCGTCGAGGGCGCGGTCACGGGCGCGACCTGGAAGGACCAGCTGGTCGCCGCCCCGTTCTGGGCGAACACCCAGTTGCTCTGGTACCGCAAGTCCGTCGCCCAGGCCGCGGGCCTCGACATGACGAAACCCGTGACCTGGGACCAGATCATCCAGGCGGCGAAGGCGCAGAAGACCGCCATCGGCGTCCAGGGCCAGCGCGCGGAGTCCATGACGGTCTGGGTCAACGCGATGATCGCCTCCGCCGGGGGCAAGGTCATCGAGAACCCCGACGCGAAGGGCCCCGACATCCAGCTCGGGCTGGAGTCCGACGCGGGCGAGGCGGCCGCCAAGGTGATGCAGGACATCACCGCGGCCGGGGTCGGCGGACCCGGGATCGACAACCGCGACGAGGCCGCGACGGCGAACCTGTTCCAGCAGGGCGGCGCGGACTTCATGGTGAACTGGCCGTTCGTCTACGCGCAGGGCAAGTCCGCGGCCGACGAGGGCACGATGGACCAGGCGATCTTCGACGACTACGGCTGGACGACCTACCCCGCCATGGCGGAGGGGAAGGCCGCAGCACCGCCGCTGGGCGGGATCGACGTCGGTGTCAGCGCGTTCAGCGAGCACAAGGACGCCGCGTTCGCGGCGGTGTCCTGCATCGTCTCGGAGCAGAACCAGGCCGCATACATGGTCTCCGACGGGAACCCGGCCGCGCTGGAGTCGGTCTACGACGACCCGACGGTCCAGGAGGCGTACCCGATGTACGACACCATCCGCACCTCCCTGCAGGCCGCGCAACCGCGGCCGCAGACCGCGTACTACAACGAGGTCAGCCAGGGCATCGCCGACCAGTGGCAGCCGGTCTCCGGCGTCTCGGGCAGCACTCCCACCTCGTCGCAGAAGTACATCGGCGAGGTCCTGAAGGGGGAGAAGCTGCTGTGAGCACGACGGAGACCCGTTCCACGGGAGGGGTGTCGGTCACCAAGCAGGTGTCCGGCAAGCCCCGCATGACCGACAAGTCCCGTGCCGAGGCGCGACTCGGCTGGTACCTCGCCGGTCCCGCGTTCGTCATCCTCGTCGCCGTCACCGGCTACCCGATCCTGCAGGCGCTCTACGAGTCCCTGTTCAGCTACCGCCTGACCGCCCCCGGTGACCGGGAGTTCATCGGGCTGAAGAACTACGGGGTGATCCTCAGCGACAGCCTGTGGTGGCGGGCCCTGGGCAACACGGCGATGATCACGGTCGTCACCGTGGCCGTCGAACTCGTCATCGGGTTCGCGCTCGCCATGGTCATGCACAAGGTGCTCGGGTGGCTGCGCCCGATCGTGCGCACGGCCATCCTCATCCCCTACGCCGTCATCACGGTCGTCTCGGCCTACGCCTGGCAGTACGCGTTCGGGCTGACGACGGGGTTCATGAACAACGTGCTCGGCCTCGGCGACTACGACGTCTTCGCGCACAAGTGGAGCGCGCTGGCGGTGATCTGCCTCTCCGAGATCTGGAAGACCACCCCGTTCATCTCGTTGCTGCTGCTGGCCGGCCTCGCCCAGGTCCCCTCGGACATGACCGAGGCCGCAAAGGTCGACGGCGCGACGGCGTGGGAACGGCTGTGGAAGGTGACACTGCCGAACATGAAGGCCTCGATCATGGTGGCCCTGCTGTTCCGCGCGCTCGACGCGTTCCGCATCTTCGACAACGTCTACATCATGACCAACGGCGCGGCGGGGACCGAGACGGTCTCCTCGCTGGCCTACAACCAGACGATCAGCCGGCTCGAGATCGGCCTCGGGTCGGCGGTCTCCGTGTTGTTGTTCGTGTGCGTCCTGGCGATCTGCTTCATCGCCATCAAGGTGTTCAAGGTCGACCTGGCCCGGGCGAGAGGAGAAGGCTGATGGGTGCGATGTCCGCGAAGGAGAAGACCGGCTGGTACGTCGGAGCCCTCCTGATCGTGCTGTACGCGATCGTCCCGGTCGTCTACATCATCTCGATGAGCTTTAAGTCCGAGACGGCGCTCAGCGACCGGCAGTTCTTCCCCTCGGACTGGACCTGGACGAACTACTCCGGCATCTTCGCCGGGAACGGGTCCGACCTGTTCCTGCCCGCGCTGCGGAACTCGATCATCACCTGCCTGGTGGCGACGCTCATCGCCGTCGTGCTGGCGATGTTCGCGGCCTACGCCATCGCCCGGCTGAACTTCCCCGGGAAGCGCATCGTCCTGACCAGTGCGCTGGCCGTCGCGGTGTTCCCGGTCATCACGATGGTGACGCCGCTGTTCAACCTGTGGCGCCAGATCGGCCTCTACGACACCATCCCCGGCCTGATCATCCCCTACCTGGCGCTCACGCTGCCGATCTCGATCTGGACCATGTCGGCGTTCTTCCGCGGGATCCCGTGGGACATGGAACAGGCGGCCCAGGTCGACGGGGCGACGAACTGGCAGGCGTTCCGCAAGGTGATCGTCCCGCTGGCGGCGCCCGGGGTCTTCACGACGGCGATCATCGCGTTCTTCATCGCCTGGAACGACTTCGTGTTCGGGATCTCGCTGACCTCGACGTCACGGGCGCAGCCGGTGCCGGCGGCGCTGTCGAGCTTCACCGGGTCCAGCTACTTCGTCCAGCCGACGGGCGCCATCTCGGCGGCTGCCGTCATCGTCACCATCCCCGTCGTCGTCCTGGCCCTGGTCTTCCAGCGCCGGATCGTCGCGGGTCTCACCAACGGCGCCGTGAAAGGTTGATCGGGACATGGCTCGCATCGAACTGAAGAACATCGTCAAGCAGTACGGCGACGGGTTCCCGGCGGTCAACGACATCAGCCTGGACATCGCCGACGGGGAGTTCGTCATCCTCGTGGGACCGTCCGGCTGCGGGAAGTCGACGCTGCTGCGGATGATCGTCGGACTGGAGGACATCACCTCCGGGGACCTGCTCATCGACGGCAAGCGCGTCAACGACCTGGCCCCGCGCGACCGCGACCTGGCGATGGTGTTCCAGAACTACGCGCTCTACCCGCACCTCACGGTGGGGGAGAACATCGCCTTCCCGCTGCGGCTGAACCACTCCAAGGTCCCCGAGAGCGAGATCAAGGAACGCGTCCAGCGGGCCTCGGACATGCTGGAGCTGAACGAGCACCTCGACCGCAAACCGGCGAACCTCTCCGGTGGCCAGCGCCAGCGCGTCGCGATGGGGCGCGCGATCGTGCGCGACGCGAAGGCCTTCCTCTTCGACGAACCCCTCTCGAACCTGGACGCGAAGCTGCGCGGTCAGATGCGCACCGAGATCGCCCGCATGCAGCGTTCGCTGGCCACGACGACGGTCTACGTCACCCACGACCAGACCGAGGCCATGACCCTCGGGGACCGCGTGGCCGTCCTGCGCAAGGGGATCCTGCAGCAGGTCGCGAGCCCGCGGGAGCTCTACGAGCAGCCCGTCAACCTCTTCGTCGCCGGGTTCATCGGCTCGCCGCCGATGAACTTCCTGCCGGCACGGGTGGAGGGGGACGTGCTGAAGCTCCCGTTCTGCGACGTCCCGAAGCCGGCCGCGGTGGGGGCGGAGCACGACGGCAAGCTGCTCATCGTCGGGGTGCGCCCGGAGCACTTCGACGACGCCGACGTGACCGACGCCCCGGCCGGGGCGATGACCTTCCAGGCGCAGGTCGACGTCACCGAGTGGCTGGGCAACGAGCTCTACGCCTACGTGCCCTTCGAGGCGGCCGACGAGACGAAGCAGCAGCTCGCCGAGCTCGACCGCGAGCTTGACGGGGAGAGCATGCGCAGCCAGCTCGTCGTCACCCTCGACGCCATGAGCAGCGTGCGCGACGGCGACACCGCGGAGCTGTGGTTCGACCCGCAGCGGATGCACGTCTTCGACCCCTCCAGCGGCGCCAACCTGACGCGCGACGAGGCGAAGGCGAAGAAGATCGGCGAGCAGTCCGAGGCCCTGCGCAGGCGTTCCCTGGAACGCGCCCAGAAGAACGCGCAGAAGACCCCCGCCCACGCCTGAGCCCCCGCCCGTGATCTTGCTGGGAGACCCAGCAAGATCACGGATGGGTGGCGTTGAGTGATTGCGAGTCACGCTGCGTCGATAGTGGCGTGGCGCAGCCCGGGGCTGCCGGACGTGCCCGCCTCGCGCGGATATCGTGCGCACGGGTCCTCCACACGGGAGGGCGGTCGCACGACGGAGGCCGGTGAGGGTGACGGACGCACTCGCCCTGCCCACGGAGGACCGCCGGCGCACCGACGGCCTCGCCCTCGTGCAGGACCCCGCCGAGGGCCTCTTGGTCACCGTCCGCCGCGGACTCGCAGGAGCCCCCGTCCCGGAGTGGCGCGTGCTGGCCACCCGCGCGGGACAACCCCCCTTCACCGGCCCGGACTGGCTGCGCGCCGTCCACACCCACCTCGGCGTGGGCGAACCGCTGCTCGTCAGCGTGCGCCGCGACGGGCGGCTGCTGGCCTTGGGCGCCTTCGCCCTCCTCGGGGGACCCCGGCCGCTGCTCACCTTCCTGGGCTCCGGTGCCAGCGACTACGCCGCCGTGCTGGCCGACCCGGACGCCGGCATCCCCACCGAGCGCCTGCTGGCGGCCGTCGTCGACGGGGCGGTGCGCGAGGCCCCCGGCGCCGTGCTCGACCTCGAACAGGTCCCCGCCGAGGGTGAGCTGCCCGGGCTCCTCATCGAATGGGCCTACCGCCGCGGCTACGCCGTCCGCACCTTGCCCCAGGCGACGGTGCACTCGCTGGAACTGCCGGAGACCGTGGCCGAGCACGACGCCGCGCTGGGGCGTCACGCCCGGCACGAGGAACGGCGGCAGTGGCGTCGCCTCGCCGAACTCGGGGACCTCGTCGTCGTCGACGACCTCCTCGACGGCCTCTCCGAGCTGCGCGACCGCGACCCGGACGCCGCCGCCGACCGGCTCGACGAGCTCATCGCGGAACTGGCCGAGGTCGACGACGCCCACCCCCGGGCCGCGTACCGGCGGCGGCCCTGGCGCGGGGCGTCGGGGCGCACGCTGACCGAGGTCCTGCGCACCACCCCCGCCGGGGTCGTGCAGCTCTCCGGGTTGCGCCTGGACGGCGAGCTCGTCGCCTACGCGTTCTGCCTGGCCGGACCGAAGGCCCTGCACGGCTACGTCCAGTCCTACCGGGCCCGTTACGCCGCCACCGGCCCCGGCTCGCTGCTGCTGCTGCGCATCCGGCGTCGAGCCCTGCTCAGCGGGTACCGGGAACTGGACCTGCTGCGCGGGGACGAGGCCTACAAGCGTCGTCTGGAACCGACGACCCGGCACACCGTCCGGTTGCTGCTCGCCCCCGCCACGCGGGAACTCCTCCCCGGGCTGGTGGACCGGATCAGCCTGCTGCGCCGCACCTACCGCGACGAGCTGCGCCGCAACGAACGGCTCGGCCGGGGCTTCGACGCCGTCAGCGGGGCCGCCGAACGCCTGCGCGGCGACCTCGCCCGGCGGCGGGCGGCGCTGCCCTCACCGAAGCTCCCCACCCTGAACCTTCCCCGCCCGAGCCTCCCCAGCCCGAGGGAGACGCTGCGCAAGGTCTGGCGCCGCCGCGGCTGATCAATCCGCGAGTTCCGCCCGGGTCGGCGGGTTGGCCCCGGCGCGCGAGCAGGTGATCGACGCCGAGCGGATCGCCGTGGCCACCAGGGCCTCCAGCGTCCCCAGCCCGAGGTGACGCAGCCGCGGCAACCCCTGGGCGCCGAGCAGGTCGTGCTCGGCCAGGGCGTGCAGCAGCCCGGACATGAACGCGTCCCCCGCCCCGACGGTGTCGACGACGTCGACCTGCGGGGCCGGGACGTGCAGCGTGCCCGCGCCGGAGACGGCGATCGCCCCGGCGCCACCACGGGTCACCACGACCAGGGCGGGGCCGCGGGTCTGCCAGCGGTGCGCGACGACCTCCGGGTCCTCACCGGGCAGCAGCCACGCGAGGTCCTCGTCGGAGGCCTTCACGACGTCGGCGGCGTCGACGAACCGTTCCACGAGGGCCAGGGCCTGCTCGCGGGAGTCGAAGAACGTCGACCGCACGTTGGGGTCGTAGCTCGTCGTCGCCCGGCCCCGGACCCTGCGCAGCAGCTCCAGGACCGTCTCCGCGCCGGGGGAGACCGCGGCGCCGATGGACCCGGTGTGCACCAGGGCGACGTCGTCGGGGACGGTCACCTCGGGGACGTGCCAGACCAGGTCGAACTCGTAGCTCGCCTTGCCCTCGGCGTCGATCTCGGCGCGCGCCACGGAGGTCGGGTCGTCGTCCACCGTGCCCGGGAACAGCTGCACCGCAGCCTGTTCCAGGTGGCTGCGGAGGAGCTCGCCGTGGGCGTCGTCGCCGAACCGGGTGAGCAGCGTCACGTCGTGCCCGAGCCGGCCCAGACCGTAGGCGACGTTCATCGGCGAACCGCCCGGGTGCTCGGCGGTGGCCGAGGACCCGGCGGCGCGCACGACGTCGACGAGGGCCTCTCCGACGACGATGGTGGAGGGGCCCCCCATCAGCGCGGTCCGGTGAAGTCGACCGCGGAGTACGCGCGCAGCTTCGAGAGCTTGTGCTCGCTGTCGACCTTGCGGATCGTGCCGGACTTGCTGCGCATCACGATGCTGGACGTCGTGATGGTGTCGCCGAGGTAGCGGACACCGTCGACGAGCTCGCCGTCGGTGATGCCGGTGACGACGAAGTAGACGTTGTCGCTGTTCACCAGGGCCTGGGTGTCGAGCACGGCGTCGAGGTCGTGCCCGGCGTCGAGGGCCTTCTGCTTCTCGTCGTCGTCGCGCGGCCACAGCTTGCCCTGGATGGTGCCGCCGGTGCAGTGGATGGCGCAGGCGGTGATGATCCCCTCGGGGGTGCCGCCGATGCCCAGCAGCAGGTCGACACCGGTGCTCTCGCGGGCCGCCATCACGGCGCCGGCGACGTCGCCGTCGGAGATGAACTTGATGCGGGCGCCGGCGTCGCGGACCTCCTCGGCCAGCTTCGCGTGGCGGGGGCGGTCGAGGATGCAGACGGTGATGTCCTCCGCGGAACGCTTCTTGGCCTTGGCCAGGCGGCGGATGTTCTCCTTCACCGGCAGCCGGATGTCGACGACGTCGGCGGCCTCGGGCCCGGCGACGAGCTTGTCCATGTAGAAGACGGCGCTCGGGTCGTACATCGTGCCGCGTTCGGCGACGGCGAGGACGGCCACCGCGTTCGGCATGCCGCGGGCGGTCAGGGTCGTGCCGTCGATCGGGTCGACGGCGACGTCGCACTCGGCGCCCGTGCCGTCGCCGACGCGTTCGCCGTTGAAGAGCATGGGGGCGTTGTCCTTCTCGCCCTCGCCGATCACGACGGTGCCGTTCATGCTCACGGTCCCGATGAGGGTGCGCATGGCGTTGACGGCGGCGCCGTCGGCCTTGTTCTTGTCCCCGCGCCCGACCCAGCGGCCGCCGGCCATCGCCGCGGCCTCGGTGACGCGGACGAGTTCCATGGCGAGGTTGCGGTCGGGTGCCTCGGTGCCGACGGCCAGCGCCGGGGGGAGCAGGGGCGAGGTGTTCTGCGACAAGGGAGACCTCCTGGAACACCGGCGCCCGCAGCCCCCTCTGGGCCGCCGGCCTGCCGGTGCGCGTCGTCGGGTGCCGATGCTATCCGTCACCATGGAGGGGTGAGCACGACCGGTTCTCCCGACGCAGGTACCTCCGCCGACTCCGGGGAGGACCCGCGCGGTGTGCCGCGCCCGCCGCGCTCGGGCGGGAACGTGCAGTCGATGGTCATCTCGATGGCCGTGATCCTCGCGCTGGTGGCCGTCGTCGTCCTGCTCCTGCCCCGTCCCAACCAGATCGAGCAGCCCGCCGTCGACGTCGCCAACGCCGCCGAGGGCAGCGCCGCGGCGCTGCCGTTCGCCCCGGCCGTCCCGAACGGTCCCGCGGGGTGGACGGCCACCTCGGC
Source organism: Kineococcus sp. AC630 (assembly GCF_979255925.1). Lineage (NCBI taxonomy): Bacteria > Bacillati > Actinomycetota > Actinomycetes > Kineosporiales > Kineosporiaceae > Kineococcus > Kineococcus sp. AC630. Next base: position 95,068 of record NZ_CEEDMJ010000011.1, on the reverse strand, counting down.
CAACGTCAACCGCTCCACCGACGGCGTCGTGACCTGGCACGTCGGCTACCGCAGCGACGAGGGGCAGTACCTGGCCCTCGAGGTCGCCGAGGACACCACGAAGACCTGGCTGAAGGCCCAGACCCAGGGCGGCACCGCCGACGGGACCCGGACCGTGCAGGGCCAGCCCTGGGACGGTTACCTGCAGCCGGACCGCAAGCGGTACAGCCTCGTCCGCACGCAGGACGGCGTGACCGTGCTCGTCACCGGTGAGGGCGGCTACGCCCCGATCACCGAGCTCGTCACGGCCACCCTGGACGGCTGGACGAAGGCCGGGACGCCCTGGGGTGCCAAGGCCTGAGGCTCAGTCCTCCGCGCCGGCCGGGTCGTCCCCGGAGGGTTCGGCGCGGGCGGCGTCCAGGCGCGCGCGGGCCCCGTCCAGCCACTGCTGGCACCGGTCGGCCAGCGCCTCGCCGCGCTCCCAGAGCGCCAGCGCCTCCTCGAGCCCGGTGCCTCCCGTCTCCAGCCGGCGCACGACGTCGACGAGCTCGTCGCGGGCCTGCTCGTAGGTGAGTTCGCTGGGTTCGCTCGCTGCTGGCACCGGGCGAGGCTACCCAGCGGTGGCGCCGACCTCCCCGTCCGGCAGCCGGATCCGCAGTCGCGTCCCCTCGGGGGCGTCCTCGGGGGTGCGCACGAGTTCGCCGTCGGGGCGTTGCACGACGGCGTAGCCGCGCAGCAGCGTCGAGCGGGGCGACAGGGCCGAGACGCTGGTCCGCAGGTGCTCCACGTCGACGTGGGCCCGCTCCAGCCGGTTCTCCAGAGCGCGTCGGGCCCGGTCCCGCTGGGCGTCGACCTCCGCGGCGCGCTGGTCCACCAGGACGTGCGGCGAGGCCAGCACGGGACGGCTGCGCAGCGCGGTGAGGGTGTGCTGCTCGCGCTCGACCCGGGCGGCGATGGCCCGTCGGGTCCGGTGGCGCAGGCCGTCCAGCTGGGCGAGTTCCTCGGTCACGTCCGGCACGACCCGGCGGGCGGCGTCGGTGGGCGTCGAGGCGCGGACGTCGGCGACCAGGTCCAGCAGCGGCGCGTCGACCTCGTGCCCGATGGCGGAGACGACCGGGGTGCGGGCCTTCGCCACCGCCCGGACCAGGGTCTCGTTGCTGAAGGGCAGCAGGTCCTCGACGGAACCGCCGCCGCGGGCGATGACGATGACCTCGACCTCGACCATCGCGTCGAGCTCGGCCAGCGCGTCGACGACCTCGGGCACCGCGTTCGGGCCCTGCACGGCCACCTCCCGGACCTCGAAGCGGACCGAGGGCCAGCGCTGCCGGGCGTTCTCCACGACGTCGCGCTCGGCGGCGCTCGCGCGGCCGCAGACGAGTCCCACGGTGTGCGGGAGGAAGGGGAGGTCGCGCTTGCGGGCGGCGTCGAAGAGCCCCTCGCTGCGCAGGACCCGTTTGAGGTGCTCGAGGCGGGCGAGCAGTTCGCCGACCCCGACGGGGCGGACGTCGTCGGCCGCGAGGCTGAGGTTGCCGCGCTTGGCGAAGAACTCCGGCCGGGCGTGCACGACGACCCGGGTGCCGTGGCTCAGTCCGTCGGGGAGGGCGTCGCGCAGCCGGCCCATGACGCGCCGGGCGATGGTGACCGGCAGCGACATGTCGGTGTCGGCGTCGCGCAGGGTCACGAAGACGACGGAGGAACCGGGACGGTCGCTGACCTGGACGACCTGCCCCTCGACCCAGGTCCAGGGCATCTTGGCGATGTAGGCGTCCATCTTCGCGGCGAGGAGGCGGACGGGCCACGGGTTCTCCGCCGTCGTCTCGCCGGCGGTGGTGGGTCGGCGGCGCGGGGCGGGGTCGGCGGCGGGCACCTCCCCATCCTCTCCCACCCCCCTCGGGCGGATCGTGAGCACTCGGCGTGCTGCGTTGGACACGGACCGTCCGGTGGCTGCTCCGTCCCGGCGAAGACCCTGCCGTGCGGGGAGAGATCCGTGGCCGGGAAAGTTTCCCGAGCGAACTCCTCGCACGGCGACGCGTGTCACCATGAGTGTCGCTGTGTCGGCGGATTCCGTTCCGGTGCAGCGACTTTGCGTCACTCTGGGTAGTTGGCGGGGGACGCTCCGGGGGAGTTCAGGAAAGCAGAAGGTGGGGGCACCGCAGTGGAACGCACGGTGGGGATCGACGAGAAGGTTCCGGTCTACAAGCCGTACCTGGGCCAGGAGGTCCAGGACGCGGCGCGCGACGCGCTCGAGGTCGGCTGGCTGGGGATGGGCAAGCTGAGCAAGCAGTTCGAGGAGGCCATCGAGGCCAGGCTCGGGCTGACCGACCGCCGGGTGGTGTCGACCAACTCCTGCACCGAGGCCCTGCACATCGCGGCGCGCCTCATCGGGCTCGGCCCGGGCGACGAGGTCATCGCGCCCGCGTTCACCTACGTGGCCGGTCACCAGGCGATCAGCCGCACGGGCGCGGAGATCGTCTTCTGCGACGTCGAGCCGGACTTCCTCACCCTCGACCCCGCCCGGGTCCGCGAACTCATCACCGAGCGGACCAAGGCGATCGTGGTCGTCGACTACACCGGGCTGCCCGCGCGGGTCGACGAACTGCTCGAGATCGCCCGCGAGCACGGCCTGCGCATCATCGAGGACGCCGCGCACGCCTTCGGGTCCTCCAGCGACGGCCGTCCCGTGGGGTCCTTCGGCGACCTCGTCTGCTTCAGCTTCGGGCCGGTGAAGACCATCACCACCCTCGAGGGCGGCGCCGTCGTCACCCCGAACCCCGAGGACGTGCAGACCCTGCACGAGCTGCGTCACCTCGGCATCAACTCCGACACCGACGCGCGCTACAAGAACCAGCGCAACTGGGACTTCGACGTCGTCCGGCAGGGCTACCGCTGTCACCTCGGTTCGGTGCCCTCGGCGATCGGACTGGCACAGCTCGCCATGGTCGACGAGTTCGTGAAGAACCGGCAGGACTACTGCCGCTACTACGACGCCGCCCTGCGCGACGTCGAGGGCGTGCAGCTCTTCGACACCGACTGGGAGGGCGTGGCGCCCTACATCTACGTCGTCCGGGTCCGGGACCCCTCCCGCCGGGCGGCCCTCGTGGAGCACCTCGCCGAGCGCGGGATCGCCAGCGGCATCCACTACTACGGCGCGCACCAGTACTCGTTCTACGAGGACTGCCGGCGGGGAGACCTGAGCGTCACGGAGCTCGCCGCGCAGCAGGTGCTCACCCTCCCGCTGCACCCCTACATGGAGGACGGCGTCCTCGACCGCGTCGTCGAGGGGGTCAGGAGCTTCTTCGCCTGAGGATCAGCGGCGCGGGTCAGTGGCGCGGGTCAGTGGCGCGGGTCAGTGGCGCGGGTCAGCGGCGCGGATCAGTGGTGCGGGTCAGCGGCGCTGGGCGAGGAACTCGCCCAGCGCGCGGGCCCAGCCGTCGGCCATCACGGAACGGTCGAAACCGTCGGCGTGGGCCGGCCCGAGCGCGGCGCGGGTGCGCAGCGCTCCCTGGTCGGCGAGGTGGTCGGCCAGCGCCTGCGCGAGGGCGTCGACGTCCCCGACCGGCACCAGCCGGCCCACCCGGCCGTCGTCGAGGGCGACCCGGACCCCTTCGGCGCAGTCGGCCGCGATCACCGGCACGCCCAGCGCGACCGCCTCGAGCAGGGCCAACGGCAGTCCCTCGTGCCGCGAGGGCAGGCAGAACAGGTCGGCGTCGGCGACGCTGGGCAGCGGGGGGACCTCCGAACCCGCGAAGCGCACGGTGGCGGAGACCCCCAGCTCGTCGGCGAGCTGCTGCAGCGCAGCGAGTTCCGGCCCGTCGTTGAGCACCAGCACCTCGTGCGGGTGCCGGTCCACGACGCGCGCGTGCGCGCGGATCAACAGGTCGTAGCCCTTCTGCGGGGCCAGTCGCCCGGTCGCCACGACCACCGGCACGGACCGCCCGCTCACCAGGCTCCCCGGACCGTTCGCCGCCGCGCGCACGGCGGCGACGTCGATGCCGTTGCGGATGACCCGCACCTTCGACGCGGGCAACCCGTTGCGCACCAACGGGTCCACCAGGGCGGGGGCGACGGCGAGCGCCCCGTCGGCGTGGCGGTGCACCCAGTAGGAGAGCCGGTGCAACCGCGGGGAGACCCACTCCTGCAGCGCGTCGTCGAGGTCGGCGTGCACGGCGACGACGAAGGGCCGGCGCGTGAGCCGGGCTGCGAGGAACCCCAGCAGCAGACCGGGGCCGATCTCGGAGGCGCCGACGACGACGTCGGAGGCGGCGGCCCGGCGCAGCAGGCGCGGCAGTCCGGTGGCCACGGCGGCGCGCAGACGGGCACCGGGAGCGAGCTGCTCCACCGGGGCACCGGCCGGGATCCTCGCCGTCTGCTCGGCGCTGCTCAGGACCAGCAGCCGGGCGCCCGCGCCCGCCCAGCGGCGGGCCAGGTCGATGGTGATGCTGACGGCGCCGTTGTTGCTCAGGGCGTCGACCACGAACAGGACCCGAGGGACGGGAGCGGTCAACTGCGGGGCCGGCGGGTCCAGGGTGCGGGGCTGCGACACCGCCACAGGGTAGGCGGACGGCGCCGTGCGGACGGGCCGCCGGCACCCGATCGACCCAGCACCCGCACGCGCGGTGGGGGCCGAGCGGTGGGGCCGGGGCCGATCGGTGGGGCCGGGGCCGGAGCGCCGACTTACCATGGCCCGGTGACGCACGCACCGCTCGAGACCCCGGCTCCCGCCGACGACTGCAACGACACGCCGGTGCTGGGCTCGGCGCGCGAACGCGCGGCCTGGGACGGCGGCAAGCGGGTCCTGCTGGCGGCCCCCCGCGGGTACTGCGCGGGGGTCGACCGCGCCGTCATCGCCGTGGAGAAGGCCCTCGACCTGTACGGGGCGCCGGTCTACGTGCGCAAGGAGATCGTGCACAACAAGCACGTTGTGCGGACGCTGCAGGAGCGCGGCGCGATCTTCGTCGACGAGACCGACGCCGTGCCCGAGGGCGAGCACCTCGTCTTCTCCGCGCACGGCGTGAGCCCGGCCGTGCGCGCGGCCGCCGAGGCCCGCTCGCTGCAGACCATCGACGCGACGTGCCCGCTGGTCACGAAGGTCCACAAGGAGGCCGTCCGCTTCGCCCGGCAGGACGCCGAGATCCTGCTCATCGGCCACACCGGTCACGAGGAGGTCGAGGGGACCGCGGGCGAGGCCCCCGACCACATCACCGTCGTGGACAACCCCGACGTCGCCGACACCATCGTCGTGAAGGACCCCGACAACCTCGTCTGGCTGTCCCAGACGACGTTGAGCGTCGACGAGACGATGGAGACCGTCCGCCGGCTGCGCCAGCGCTTCCCGAACCTGCAGGACCCGCCCAGCGACGACATCTGCTACGCCACCTCCAACCGCCAGGTGGCCATCAAGAAGATCGCCCCCGAGGCCGACCTCGTCGTCGTCGTGGGCTCGGCGAACTCCTCCAACTCCGTGCGGCTCGTCGAGGTCGCCCTCGACGCGGGAGCCCGCTCGGCCCACCGCGTCGACACCGCCCACGAGATCCGGGACGAGTGGTTCGAGGGCGTCACGACCGTCGGCGTCACCTCGGGCGCCTCCGTCCCCGAGATCCTCGTCGACGAGGTGCTCGCCCAGCTCGCCGCCCGCGGCTACGGGCAGGTCGAGGAGGTCACCACCGCGCAGGAGGACCTGACGTTCTCGCTGCCCTCGGACCTGCGCCGTGACCTCAAGAGCGGCCTCACCCCAGGGGCCCGCCGTTCGCTGCCCGTGACTCCCGTCTGATCCGCACGACACCCTCCTCGGGGACGTCCTCGAGGAGTTCGGGCGCGGTGAGGGGGCGGACGCTCTCCTCCAGCGGCTGCGGCGTCGCCAGGTCCTCGTCGGCCAGGTCGAGGTCGCGGATCCGTCGGGCCGAGACCAGGACCCGCCGCTCCAGCGTCCCCACGAAGCGGTTGTAGTCCTCCACCGCGCGGTGCAGCGTCCGGCCCAGCGACGCGGTGTGCCCACCGAGGGTCCCCAGCCGTTCGTAGAGCTCGCGGCCGACCTCGAACAGCTCGCGCGCGTTGCCCGCCACGGCGTCCTGCTGCCAGGTGAGCGCCACCGTGCGCAGCAGGGCCAGCAGGGTCGTGGGGGTCGCCAGGACGACCCGGCGCGACATCGCGTGCTCGAGCAGCGTCGGGTCGGCCTCGCACGCCGCGGCGAGGAAGGCCTCGCCCGGTACGAAGCAGACGACGACGTCGGGGGAGTCGTCGACGGCGCTCGCGTACTCCTTGGCGGCCAGGGCGTCCACGTGTCCGCGCACCGCACGCGCGTGGGCCAGCAGTTCGTGGCGGCGCCCGTCGTCGTCGGGGGCCTCGCCGGCCCGCAGGAACGCCGCGAGCGGTGCCTTCGCGTCGACGACGACGTGCTTGCCGCCCGGGAGGTTCACGACGAGGTCGGGCCGGACGGTGCGACCGTTGCGGGTCGTCAGCGTGGCCTGCTCGGTGAAGTCGACGCGGTCCAGCATCCCGGCGTGCTCGACGACCCGGCGCAGCTGCACCTCGCCCCAGGAACCGCGTGAGCTCGAGGCCCGCAGCGCGCCGGCCAGCGTCGCCGTCTGGTCGCGCAGGGCGTCGGTGCCGGCCGCGACGGCGGTCAGCTGCTCGCTGAGCCGGGCGTACTGCGCGACGCGGTCGCGTTCGAGGGCCGCGACCTGGGCCTCGACGCGCTGCAGGCTCGCGGTGACGGGCGTGACGGTGCTGGTCAGGGCGTGCCCGGTGCTGACGCGTTCCTCGAGGTCGGCGACCCGGGCCCGCAGCAGGTCCCGCTCGGTGCTCAGCGCGGTGGTCTCGGGTGCGGTGCGGGTGCGGTGCACCCAGCGGGTGAGGAGCACGCCCACGACGACCCCGGCCAGCAGGCCGAGGACGAGGGTGAGCAGCAGAGCGGAGACGTCCATGGTCCGGACTGTGCCAGCCGGCTCCGACGCGGGCGGTCACCCAGGGTCGCAGGCCTTCTCCGCGTGTCGTGGTCGGCGCAGCCGGGTGATCTCGGGAGGCCCGGACGGCCGGTCTGCGAGAGGGTGCGCGCAGGGGAGGGGGGCGCGTCGGGCGGTGGTCGGGGTCGGGGTGCTTCCCGTGCGGCGCAAGCCGTCGGCGAGTGCCTGTGGAGGAGTTGTGTCCGCCTTCGCCACCGCAGGGCGCAGCCTCGCGCGGCGCCCGGCCCGTGTCGGGGAGGGCACTCCTCCCGCTACAGTGACGTGACGTGAGGGTTGCCGGAGGGGGCGTTGTGGGGCACGAGAGCACGAGCGGGATCAGGCACGGGACCGGGCCGGGGGAAGCCGCCTCGACGGCACCGTTGTGGACGTTGCTGCGCGAGGACTTCGAGCGGCACTCCCGCTCGGTGGTGCACCCCGGGCTGCACGCGCTGGTCGTCCACCGCGTCGGTCACTGGGGGCTGTCGCAGCCGGCCCCGGTCCGCCGCCTGGTCAAGGTCGCGCACCGCCTGGTGAACCGCCTCGTCATCCAGAACGTCTACGGGACCGAGATCGCCGACGAGGCCGTCATCGGGCGCCGCGTCGCCATCGGCCACCACCAGGCCGTGCAGATCCCCGCGTTCGCGGTGATCGGTGACGACTCGACGTTGCGTTCCGGGATCACCCTGGGGTTCACCAACGGCGAGACCCGCCGCGAGGCCGTGCCGCACATCGGGCGCGACGTCTCCATCGGCCCGGGTGCGGTGCTGCTGGGGGCCATCACCATCGGCGACGGAGCCTCCATCGGGCCCAACGCCACCGTGAGCATGGACGTCCCGGCCGGGGCCGCGGCGTTCGCGCCGCCCGCCCGGATCCTCAAACCCCAGCAGCCGCGACCGCAGTCGAACGACACGGCCTCCTCCGCGTCCTGAGCGCGGGCAGGTCGCAGTTCTCCAGGATTTTCCAGTCGTCCTCCGCCGGGACGCCACGAGGGGATGGGCATGACGGTCGAAGAGTCGAACGCTCCGCGCACGGACGGGACCACGGACGAGGTCCGGGAGGCCCTCGCCGCGATCGGCGCCACCGCGGTGCCGACGTCGCGGGCCTGCCTGGCGCTGGCCAAGGCCCACCGCAGCGCCGGTTCGCCCCGTCGCAGCGCGCAGTGGGCGTTCGCTGCGACCGACGCCGCGACGAGCGGCGCCGGCGCCGACTTCGCCGCGTGGCTGGGCGCCGACCGGGTGTGGCGATCGGTGCGCGAGCAGCTGCCGCCCGCCCCGCGCACGGCGCGGGTCGCGGTCCTGGGCAGCTACACCACGACGCAGTTCACCCAGCTCCTGCCGCTGGCCTGCGCGCGCGCCGGTGTCGACGTCGAGGTCTACGAGTGCGGGTACGGGTTGTTCCGCGCGGAACTCCTCGATCCCACCAGCGGGTTGCACGCCTTCGCTCCGGACGTCATCGTCCTCGCGGTCGAGGAGAGCGCCGTCGACCTGCCCTCGCGCAGCGACGACCCCGAGGCGAGCGTCGAGGCGGAACTCACCCGGTGGACGTCGCTGTGGGACACCGCGAGGTCCAGGTTCGGGGCCCGCGTCGTCCAGCACGACGTCGTCGTCCCGGCCGACGTGGCCCTCGGCCACCTCGCCGACCAGACGCCGGGGTCGCGGCACTGGATGCTCCGGCGCTTCTCCGAGCGCCTCGGCGAGCTCGCCGGAACCGCTGTGGGACAAGGGGTCGGGATCGTCGACTGCGAACGGCTGGCCTCCACGGTCGGCAAGCGCACCTGGACCGACGCGCGCTACGTCCACGCCGCGAAGCAGGCCGTCGCGCTGGGGTGCGTGCCGCTGCTCGCCCAGCACACCGCCGCCGTCATCGGCGCCCAGTACGGCCGCTCGCGCAAGTGCCTCGTCCTCGACCTCGACAACACGCTCTGGGGCGGGATCCTCGGTGAGCTCGGCCCGCACGGCATCGAGATCGGGCACGGCGCCCGCGGCGAGGCGTTCACCGCCTTCCAGCGCTACGTCCTCGACCTCAAGGAGAAGGGCGTCGTCCTGGCGATCTGCTCCAAGAACGACGAGGCCCACGTCCGCGAGGCGTTCGAGCAGAACCCCGAGATGCTGCTCTCCCTGGACGACGTCGCCGTCCTCGAGGCCGGCTGGGGCGACAAACCCACGGCCGTGCGCTCCATCGCCCGCACGCTGGGCATCGGCGAGGACTCCCTCGTGTTCGTCGACGACAACCCCGCCGAACGCGAGGCCGTCCGGGAACTCCTCCCCGACGTCGACGTCGTCGCCCTGCCCCGCGAACCCGCCGGCTACGTCGCGGCGCTCGCCGACTACCCGTTCTTCGAGACCGAGGCGCTCACCGCCGAGGACGCCGCCCGCACGGCGCAGTACAAGGCGCGGGCGCGGGCGGTGGAGGTGCGCGAGAACGCCGGGACCCTCGAGGAGTACCTGGCCTCGCTGGACATGCACGCCGACGTCGCGGACCTCGGGCCGGACGACCTGGCCCGGGTGGCGCAGCTGCTCGGCAAGACGAACCAGTTCAACCTGACGACCCGCCGCCACTCCCGTGCCGACGTCGAGGCGATGGCGCAGGACCCGGCGTGGACGGGGCAGGTCGTGCGGGTCCGCGACCGCTTCGCCGACCACGGGATCGTGGGGGTGCTCCTGGCCCGCCGGGACGGCGACGTCCTCGACGTCGACAGCTGGCTGCTGAGCTGCCGGGTCATCGGGCGCACGGTCGAGGACGAGATGTTCGGGGTGCTCGTGCGCACGGCGGACTCGCTGGGGTGCACGTCGCTGCGGGGCACCTACGTGCCCAGCGCGAAGAACGCCCAGGTGGCGGGGCTCTACGAGCGCCTCGGCTTCGAGCAGGTGGGCCGGGACGGATCGTCCACGGTGTGGACGCTGGAACTGCCGGCCGCGGTGAGCACGCCGGGGCTGGTGCAGGTCGAGGTGGCGCAGCGCGTCATCGACCTCAGGGACGTGCCGTCGGCACGTCTGGACGACGAGCAGAAGGTGGAGGTGTCGCGGTGAGCGAGCAGTCGAACCGAACGCTGGGTGGGGACGGCGTCGAGGGACGCATGCTGCAGGTCTTCCGCGAGGTGCTGGCGGTCGACGACCTCCAGCTGAGCGACGCCAGCACGGCGGCCGACGTGCCGGGGTGGGACTCACTCGCCCACATCAACATCATGTACTCCCTCGAGGCGGAGTTCGACGTGCAGTTCTCCGACGAGCAGCTGACCTCCTTCCAGGACGTCGGCGAGCTGCGGCGCTTCCTGGTCGAGCAGGCGGGCTGAGCGCAGCGGGTAGGGTCCTGTACCCGTGGCACTCACCATCGGCATCGTCGGCCTGCCCAACGTCGGCAAGTCCACCCTCTTCAACGCGCTCACCAAGAACGACGCGCTCGCGGCGAACTACCCGTTCGCCACGATCGAGCCGAACGTCGGGGTCGTCGCCCTGCCCGACCCGCGCCTCGACAAGCTCGCCGAGGTCTTCTCCAGCGAGAAGACCGTCCCGGCGATGGTCTCGTTCGTGGACATCGCGGGCATCGTCAAGGGCGCCAGCGAGGGGGAGGGGCTGGGCAACAAGTTCCTCGCCAACATCCGTGAGGCCGACGCGATCTGCCAGGTCACGCGCGCCTTCGCCGACCCCGACGTGGTGCACGTGGCCGGTGCCGTCGACCCGGCCGACGACATCGAGACGGTGCACACCGAGCTCGTCCTGGCCGACATGCAGACCCTCGAGCGCGCGATCCCGCGGCTGGAGAAGGAGGTCAAGGGCAAGAAGGCGGACCCCGCCGTGCTCAAGGCGGCCCTGGCCGCGCAGACCGTGCTCGACTCCGGCCGCACCCTCTACGCCGCGACGAAGGCCGACGACGTCGACCTCCCGCTGCTCAGGGAGCTCGGGCTGCTGACGACGAAGCCCTTCCTCTACGTCTTCAACGTCGACGAGACCGTCCTCGGCGACGCGGCCCGGATGCAGGAACTGCGTGACCTCGTCGCGCCGGCCGAGGCCGTGTTCCTCGACGCCAAGCTCGAGTCCGAGCTCGCGGAGCTCTCGGCCGAGGAGGCCGCGGAGCTGCTGGAGTCCGTCGGCCAGAACGAGTCCGGCCTGGACCAGCTGGCCCGGGTGGGGTTCCAGACCCTCGGCCTGCAGACGTACCTGACGGCCGGGCCCAAGGAGTCGCGGGCCTGGACGATCCCGCGGGGCGCGACGGCCCCGCAGGCCGCCGGTGTCATCCACACCGACTTCCAGCGCGGCTTCATCAAGGCCGAGGTCGTCTCCTACGAGGACCTGGTGTCGTTCGGCTCGATGGCGGAGGCCAAGTCCGCGGGCAAGGTGCGCATCGAGGGCAAGGAGTACGTCATGGTCGACGGCGACGTGGTGGAGTTCCGCTTCAACGTCTGACCTTTCGCACCACGTCCGAAACACGTCCGAAACACGTCCGAAACAATCCCGACACGCCTCGGAAACGGTTGTGTGACGGTTTGCTCTCGATGTCTTCGAGAGCTGGGCGGCGACGTCGGGATGTGCCACGGTGCGGGGACGCGGTGGGGTCGATGGGGATCCCACCGCTCCTCGGTCTCCGCCGGCGGCCGGTTCCCCGGACCGGAGCAACTAGCGACCAGACCGCAACAACATCGTTACCTCGGGTGCCCGAGAGCGCGCCCAACGCCCTGACCTGCGACTCTGCGTGGTTCTGTGGTTGCGGAACGCTCCGAAGAGGGTGCAGGCACAGTCGGGGCGGGGGACACTGGAGGACGCGTGCTCGAGGCCACGACGCTTTCGGCCCGGTACGCGTCCGAAATCAGGTTGCCCCAGTGTTAGCGTGCGTTCCGACCTTTTGAGGTGGACATCCTGCTCGGCAGGAGTCGCCGAAGTTGGGCAACCTGCCCAAGAAGACATGCCCCGCGAGGAGGAGTTCCACCTTGAGCAGCTTCGAGAAGGACGACGAAGTGCAGCCCACCAAGCGTGTCGGGATCGTGCGCCGCGGACCCGTCCTGACCCGTCGTGACGGCCTCAAGGGCGCCCTGGGCGCCGCAGCCCTGGCGACCCTCGCCGCCTGCGGGGGCGGCGACGACGACAAGGGCTCCGGCGACGGCGCCAGCAGCGGCGCCTCCGGGGGCGACGTCGTCGTCAACGGCACCGAACCGCAGAACCCGCTGGTCCCGACCAACACCAACGAGGTCGGCGGCGGCCGCCTCCTCGACTCGCTGTGGGCCGGTCTCGTCTACTACAAGGCCGACGGGACCCCGGAGAACGACATCGCGGACTCCATCGAGACCACCGACGCGCAGAACTACACGATCAAGATCAAGTCGGGTCAGAAGTTCTCCGACGGGTCCGCCGTCACCGCCAAGTCGTTCGTCGACGCGTGGAACTACGGCGCGCTGGGCACCAACGCGCAGCTCTCGAGCTACTTCTTCGAGCCGATCGCCGGCTACCCCGAGGTCCAGGCCGACCCGCCGACCGCGCAGACCATGTCGGGCCTCAAGGTCGTCGACGACACCACCTTCACCGTCGCGCTGCTGCAGCCGGAGTCCGACTTCCCGCTGCGCCTGGGCTACTCGGCGTTCTACCCGCTGCCGGACACCGCCTACGCCGACATCAAGGCCTACGGCGAGAACCCGGTCGGCAACGGCCCGTACAAGCTGAAGGAGACCGGCGCCTGGCAGCACAACGTCCGGATCGACTTCGTCAAGAACGACAGCTACGACGGCCCGCGCAAGGCCCAGAACGACAGCCTCGCCTTCGTCTTCTACGAGACGTACGACGCGGCCTACTCGTCGTTGCAGTCGGGTGACCTCGACGTGCTGGACAACATCCCGTCCTCCGCGCTGGCGACCTACCAGGACGACCTCGGCGACGGGGCGGTCAACCAGCCCGCCGCGATCTTCCAGTCCTTCTGCATTCCCGAGGGCCTGCCCGGCTTCGGCGGTGAGGAGGGCAAGCTGCGCCGCCAGGCCTTCAGCTACGCCTTCGACCGCGCCGCGGTGTGCAAGGCGATCTTCAACGACACCCGCACCCCGGCCAAGGACTTCTCCTCCCCGGTCATCGCCGGCTACTCGGAGACCGTCGAGGGCAACGAGGTCCTCTCCCTCGACGCCGACAAGGCCAAGCAGCTGTGGGCGCAGGCCAACGCCATCGCCCCCTGGAACGGCAGCACGTTCACCATCGCCTACAACGTCGACGGTGACCACCAGGCCTGGGTCGACGCGGTGACCGCGGCGATCCGACAGGTCCTGGGCATCCAGGCCGAGGGCAAGCCGTACCCGACCTTCGCCCAGATCCGCACCGAGATCACCAACCGCACCATCACGGGTGCCTTCCGCACCGGTTGGCAGGCCGACTACCCCGGTCTGTACAACTTCCTCGCCCCGATCTACGCCACGGGCGCGGGCTCCAACGACGGGGACTACACCAACCCGGCGTTCGACGAGCTGCTGGTGAAGGCCTCCGGCACCACCGACCAGGACGCGGCCAACAAGATCCTGCAGCAGGCGCAGACAATCCTGTTCGCGGACCTCCCGGTCATCCCGCTCTGGTACTCCAACGCCAGCGGTGGGTTCGACAAGGACGCCAAGAACGTCCAGTTCGGCTGGAACAGCGTTCCGCTCTACTACCAGATCACCAAGTCCTGACGTGAGGTCCCGGGGGTGGGTCGGAGCTCTCCGGCCCACCCCCGTTCGCGCGTGGACAGCCGGCCGGGAGCACACTGACCCGCCGGGACGGAATCGTGAATGGCCGGGCCGGCCACGGATGGTCGTGCCCCGAGGAGGCTCGTGATGGGTTGGTACATCGGGCGCCGTCTGTTGCAGATGGTGCCCGTCTTCTTCGGAGCCACGCTCCTGATCTACGCGTTGGTGTTCCTGTTGCCGGGGGACCCGATCCTCGCGTTGTTCGGGGACAAGCCCGTCAGCGCGACGGCCCGGGCGACGCTGACCGCGCAGTACCACCTGGACCAGCCGTTCCTCGTCCAGTACCTGCTGTTCATCAAGGGCATCTTCACCCTGGACTTCGGGACGTCCTTCTCCGGACAGCCGGTCATCAGCCAGATCGGCCGCGCCTTCCCCGTCACGATCAAGCTCGCGGTGGTGGCGCTGGTCATCGAGGCCGTCTTCGGCATCGTCTTCGGCTTCATCGCCGGCCTGCGCCGCGGGGGGATCTTCGACTCCACCGTGCTGTTCGTCAGCCTCGTGGTCATCGGCATCCCCGTCTTCGTCCTGGCCTTCATCGGCCAGTACTTCGTCGGGGTGAAGTGGGGGATCGTCCGGCCCACGGTCGGTGGTGATCCCGCGCTCAGCGACCTGCTCCTGCCCGGCATCGTGCTGGGGGCGTTGTCCTTCGCCTACGTGCTCCGGCTCACGCGGAACTCCGTCGCGGAGGGCCTCTCCGCCGACCACGTCCGCACCGCGACGGCCAAGGGCCTCTCCGGACCGCGGGTCATGACGGTCCACGTGCTGCGCAACTCCCTCATCCCCGTGGTGACCTTCCTCGGGACCGACCTGGGCGCCCTCATGGGTGGCGCCGTCGTGACCGAGGGCATCTTCAACATCCCCGGTGTCGGCAACCTGCTGTACCAGTCGGTCATCCGGCAGGAGGGGCCGACCGTCGTCTCGGTCGTCACGATCCTGGTCGTCGTCTACCTGGTGGCCAACCTCGTCGTCGACCTGCTCTACGCCGTCCTGGACCCGAGGATCCGCTATGTCTGAGCCCACGCACGCGACCGGAAACCCCGGCGGCACCCTGGTGCGCCCGGGGCAGGAGCACTTCGTCGCCCCGCTGGAGGAGACCCCTCTCGCGGCCGTCGACGCCGTCGACGAGTCCGCCCCCTCGGGCGGGTTGTTCGCCGACGCCTGGAAGCAGCTGCGCAAGCGACCGATCTTCATCGTCGCCTGCCTGATCATCCTCGCGCTGATCGTCGTCTCGCTCTTCCCGTCGTGGTTCACCGACCAGGACCCGCGCTTCGTCGACCTCTCGCTCTCGCTGCAGGCGCCGTCGTCGGCGCACCCCCTGGGCGTGACCAAGGCCGGTACCGACGTCTTCGCCCGATTGATCTACGGTGCCCGCGCCTCGGTGAGCGTCGGTCTGCTGACGACGGTCATCGTGGTGGTCATCGGCGGCGTCGTGGGGGCCCTGTCCGGGTTCTTCGGCGGCTGGCTGGACGCGATCCTCTCCCGGGTCGCCGACATCTTCTTCGCCGTGCCGCTCATCCTCGGCGCGATCGTGCTCCTGCAGACGCTCAAGGGCCGCAACGTCCTGACCGTTGCGCTCACCCTGGCCCTCTTCGCCTGGCCGCAGGTCGCGCGCATCATGCGCGGGGCCGTGCTGCAGGTGCGCAGCGCCGAGTACGTGACGGCGGCGAAGTCGCTGGGGCTCAGCCGGATGGCCACGCTGGTGCGCCACGTCATCCCGAACGCGATCGGCCCGGTCATCGTCATCGCGACGATCTCGCTCGGGACGTTCATCGCGGCCGAGGCGACACTGTCCTACCTCAGCCTCGGGTTGCCGCCGAACATCGTGTCCTGGGGCGGCGACATCTCCAACGCCCGTGTCTCGCTGCGGACCGACCCGTGGATCCTGCTGTGGCCCTCGATCGGCCTCTCGGTCACGGTGCTGTCCTTCCTCATGCTCGGCGACGCCCTGCGCGACGCCCTCGACCCGAAGGGCCGCACCCGATGAGCCCCGAGAAGAACGCCCAGCCGGTCGACCGCAGCAAACCGCTGCTCCAGGTCAAGGACCTCCAGGTCGACTTCCGCTCCGGCGGGCGGGACGTGCACGCCGTGCGCAACGCCAGCTTCACCGTCTACCCGGGTCAGACCGTCGCCATCGTCGGCGAGTCCGGATCGGGCAAGTCGACGTCGGCGATGGCCGTCATCGGCCTGCTGGCCGGGACGGGCAAGGTCGTCGGCGGGCAGATCCTGTTCGACGGCAAGGACATCGCGCACGCCAGCCGGCGTGAGTACGTCGCCCTGCGCGGCAACCAGATCGGCCTCGTCCCGCAGGACCCGATGTCGAACCTGAACCCGGTGTGGAACATCGGGTTCCAGGTCAAGGAGGCCATCGAGGCCAACGGCCTGGCCAAGGGGGCGGCGGCCAAGAAGCGGGCCATCGAGGTCCTGGGCGAGGCCGGGCTCGGTGACGCCGCCCGCCGCTACAAGCAGTACCCCCACGAGTTCTCCGGCGGGATGCGCCAGCGTGCGCTCATCGGGATCGGGCTGGCCTCGCGGCCGCGCCTGCTCATCGCGGACGAGCCGACCTCGGCGCTCGACGTCACCGTCCAGCGCGGGATCCTCGACCACCTGGATTCCCTCACCGCCGACCTCGGCACGGCCGTGCTGCTCATCACCCACGACCTCGGCCTCGCCGCGGAACGGGCCGAGCACCTCGTGGTCATGTACAAGGGCCAGGTCGTGGAGTCCGGTCCGGCGCTGCAGATCCTGCGGGCACCGCAGCACCCCTACACCCAGCGCCTCGTCTCCGCGGCGCCCTCGCTGGCGTCGCGGCGCATGCAGTCCGAGCACCGGGCGCGCATCGTCGAGCAGGCCGAGGCGAAGGCCGTCGGCGCGCACGCCGTCGTCGCGGCCGAGACCCCCGTCGCGGTGCCGGACGCGGCGACCCCCGAGGTCATCGAGGTCCGCAACCTCACCAAGGAGTTCGTCATCCGCGGGGCCGGTCCGCGCGGGGAGAAGCTCCTCGCGGTGGACGACGTCAGCTTCTCCGTGAAGCGGGGGACGACCCTGGCCGTCGTCGGTGAATCGGGATCCGGCAAGTCGACGGTGGCGCAGATGGTCCTCAACCTGCTGCCGGCGACGAAGGGTGAGGTGCTCTTCGACGGTGTCGACACCACCACCCTCGACCGGCGCCAGTCCTTCGCGTTCCGCCGCCGGGTGCAGCCGATCTTCCAGAACCCCTACGGATCCCTGGACCCGAGCTGGAGCATCTTCTCCTCGATCGAGGAACCGCTGCGGGTTCACGGCGTCGGGGACGCCAAGAGCCGCGAGGCCCGGGTGCGCGACCTGCTCGACAAGGTCTCGTTGCCCCAGAGCTCGTTGCGCCGCTACCCGAACGAGCTGTCCGGTGGTCAGCGTCAGCGCGTGGCCATCGCCCGGGCGCTCGCGCTGCAGCCGGAGGTCGTGGTCTGCGACGAGGCCGTCTCGGCGCTCGACGTGCTCGTCCAGGGCCAGATCCTGCGGCTGCTGAACGACCTGCAGGCCGAACTGGGCCTGACCTACCTGTTCATCACCCACGACCTCGCCGTCGTGCGCGAGATCGCCGACGACGTCGTGGTGATGCAGCGGGGCAAGCTCGTGGAGCACTCCAGCGTCGACGCGGTCTTCGACGACCCGCAGCAGGAGTACACCAAGGCCCTGCTCGAGGCGATCCCCGGCGCGCAGCTCGAACTCGGCGCCTGACCTCGATCGACTTCCTGGGGAGATCCCACCCGCCGGTCCTCCGGAAGGGTGGGAATCTCCCCGGAAGTCGTCCAGGGGGACTGTGCTGCACGGGGAGTCGGGTCTACGGTGGTCCGATGCAGTACGTCGTCCTCGTCGTCCTCGCCATCGCTGCCGGGTTCGCCGTCGTCTACTGGCGGACCAGTCCGCGGCACCGCGTCGCCGCTGTGGAGCGCGCCGACCACGGTGACCGCGCCCGTCGGGCCCGGGAGGCCTCGCGACACCCCCAGTGAGCTGCGCTGTGGTGTGCGTCACGCTCCGGAGTGTGCTCACGGTGAACCTTCTCCCCGTCTGCGACGTTGCAGACTGAGAGATGTCGCCACCCGCCGTGGCGGTGCCACACCACGACGGGAAGGAACACCCCCATGGCCGGCTCGACCTCCGGGGAGCCCCCACGGAACTCCGCCAGCGACCGCGCCGCCCGCGTCGCCGCGATGCAACGCCAGGAGAAGGCCCACGCACGACGCCGTCGGGCGATCACCATCGCGATCCCGACCGTCGTGGTCCTCGCCGCCGCAGGCGCTGTGACGACCGTGCTGGTGAACCGGCCGTCCCCGCCCTCGCTGGACGCGGTGAAGACCTACTCCTACAAGGGGGGTGTCCACGTCAGCGACCCGGTCACCTACACGGAGGACCCGCCCGTCGGGGGCTCGCACTTCGACCGGTGGCTCAACTGCGGGGTCTACGACGCCCCCGTCCAGAACGAGAACGCCGTCCACAGCATGGAGCACGGCGCCGTCTGGATCACCTACCGCCCGGACCTGCCCGCCGCCCAGGTCGATCAGCTGAAGAACGACGTCGCCGACGAGACCTACACGGTGCTCTCGCCCTACGAAGGGTTGCCGACACCGATCGTGCTCTCCGCGTGGAACCACCAGTTGCCGGTGCAGAGCGCGGACGACCCGAGGATCAGCGCGTTCCTCTCCGAGTACGTCCAGGGCGCACAGACCCCGGAGCCCGGCGCGTTGTGCTCCAACGGCGTCGGGACGCCCACGGGCTGATGCGAGCGCTCTCCGCCCGGACGGTGCTGCTCGGCCTCGTCGCGCTGCTGCTCGCGCTGGTCCTGGGGATCATCGCGGGGCGGGCCCTGCCGACCGCGCCGGGGGCCAACTCCGTCGACGTCGGCTTCGCCCGCGACATGGCGACCCACCACTCCCAGGCGGTCTCGATGGCCTACACGGCCATCGAGGCGGCCCCGAGCCCCGAGGTGCGCCTGCTCGCCGTGGACATCGCCTCCACCCAGGGCAACCAGGCGGGCCGGATGCAGCAGCTGCTCGTCAGCTGGCACCAGCCGATCTCCGGCTCCGGCACGGCCGTCATGGCGTGGATGGCGGGTACCGACCTGCACGCCCGTCACGTCGTCGAGCAGCGGCAGGGACGGATCATGCCCGGCATGGCGACCCCGGCGGAGATGGCCCGGCTGAACTCCGAGACGGGGGAGACCTTCGAGGTCGACTTCCTCCAGCTCATGCTGCGCCACCACACCGGCGGCATCGAGATGGCCCGCTACGGTGCCGACCACGCCACCACCGACGAGGTCCGCGACCTCGCCGGGGCCATCGTCACCAGCCAGACCTCGGAGTCGCAGCTCCTCGAGAGCTACCTCGCCGCCCGCGGCGCGTCACCCCTGCCGGCCGCCTCGCCGGTGACCTCGTGAGACTCGTGGTGGGCGCGGCGATCGTCGACTCCCTCGAGGGTCCCACCCGGCTGCTCACCGCCCGCCGCAGCGCTCCGCCCGCCCTGGCCGGGCGGTGGGAACTCCCCGGCGGCAAGGTCGAGGCGGGGGAGACCCCGCTCGAGGCCCTGCACCGCGAACTGCACGAGGAACTCGGCGTCCGCGTCGAGCTCGGCGCCGAGGTCGTCCACCCCGACGGCGCCTGGCCGCTGACCCCGGACCTGCAGATGCGGGTCTGGTGGGCCGTCCTGGTCGACGGCACCCCCGAACCGCTGCAGGACCACGACGACCTGCGCTGGCTGCCCCGCGGGCAGTGGCTGGGCGTGGACTGGCTCCCCGGTGACGTCCCGCTGGTGTCGGTGATGCAGGGCGGCTGACCAGGGCCCGAGCACGACGAGACCCCCGGGACCACGTCGGTCCCGGGGGTCTCGTCGTGCTCGCGGTGGGTCAGCGGGTCTCGTCCGCGGGGACCGGGCTCTCCCAGTCGTGGTCGACGGCCGTGATCCGCGGGTCCTTGGTGTCGCCGCGGCGACGCTTCGTGGCCGTCACGGCCGGGTCGCGCGTCAGGTCCTTCACCAGGGCCACGCACATCAGCACCATGATGACGAGGAACGGGGCGGCCGCGATGATCGTGATGTCCTGCAGCGCTTCCAGACCGCCGGCGAAGAACAGGACGATCGCGACGAGCCCCATCAGCCCGCCCCAGAGCGCCACGAGCCACTTCTGCGGTTCGTCGACGCCGTAGGAGCTCAGCGAACCCATGACGATGCTGGAGGCGTCGGCACCGGAGACGAAGAAGATCGCGACCAGGAGGACGACGAGCACCGACGTGGCCCCGGCCCAGGGGAACTGCTGCAGGAACGTGAACATCTGCGACTCCTGGTTCGCGAGGCCCGCGATGTCGGCACCCCCGGTGCCCTCGACGAACTTGCGCTGCAGGTCGATCGCCGCACCGCCCAGCACGGAGAACCAGATCAGGCTGACGGCGGTCGGGATGAGCATGACGCCGACGATGAACTCGCGGACGGTGCGGCCCTTGGAGATCTTGGCCAGGAAGGCGCCGACGAAGGGCGTCCACGACACCCACCACGCCCAGTAGAACAACGTCCAGGCGCTGAGCCAGTCGGTGCCGCCGAAGGCGCCGGTGCGGAAGGCCATGGTCGGCAGCGCCGACAGGTAGTTCCCGGCGGAGGCCGGGATCAGGTTGAGCATGAAGACGGTCGGGCCGACGACGAAGAGGAAGAACAGCAGCACCAGGGCCAGCACCATGTTGGTGTTGGAGAGCCACTTGATGCCGCGCTCGATCCCGCTGATCGCGGACAGGATGAAGCACACCGTCAGGACGGCGATGATGATCGCCTTCACGGTGGTGCTGTTCGGGATGCCGAAGACCTCGGTGAGGCCCCCGTTCATCTGGGCGGCGCCGAGGCCGAGGCTGACGGCCGAGCCGAACAGCGTCGCGAAGATCGCGAAGACGTCGATGACCCGGGCCGCACCCTTGCCGCGCCTCCCGCGCAGCAGCGGGGCGAAGGCGGCGGAGAACCCGCCGGCGCGTTCCTTGCGGTAGCTGGAGTAGGCCAGGGCGAGACCCACGACGGCGTAGATCGCCCACGGGTGCAGACCCCAGTGGAAGAGGGAGTAGTTCATCGCCTCGCGCGCCGCGTCCTGCGAGCCGGCCTGCGCGTCGTTCTGCGGGGCGGTCATGAGGTGGGTGACGGGCTCGGTCACCCCGTAGAACATCAGCCCGATGCCCATGCCGGCGGAGAACATCATCGCGATCCACGACGCCCGGGAGTGCTCCGGGCGGTCCTCGTCGCGACCGAGGCGGATGCGGCCGAAGCGGCTGAAGGCCAGGACGAGGGCGAGGACCACGAAGCCGGTCGCGCCGAGCACGAAGGCCCAGCCGAAGTCACCGACGACGACCTCGAGGACGGCGTCCGCGCCGGACTTCAGCTGGGTCGGCCAGATCGCCCCCACGAGGAGGAAGAGCACGACCACACCCGCGGCGACGGCGAAGGTCTTCCGGTCGACGGGAGGGTGCTTCGCACGACCGAGGTCGCGGGCGCCCGGAGTGCCGTCGGGGGTGGGTGAAGACGTGCCGGATCGGTGTTCAGGCGGTGCGGACATGGCCCCGAGAGTGACACGAAATGACTAGCCGGAGCCAACCGGGCATGACCAGAACGAGTCATCCTGGCGGTGTCGTCGCAGGTCAGAGCGGTGCTGCCCGGTTCAAGCACCAGGGTTCGACGCGGGTACCCACAGGCGCGGATAGACTGTGGTGTCAACCCTCACTAGCGCCCGCGCTGCGATCCAGCTGCGGGCGGTCGAGACCCCCGAGAGCGGATCGAGAACTTCATGCCCTTGAGCACCCGCGAAGACCTGCGCAACGTCGCGATCGTCGCCCACGTCGACCACGGAAAGACGACGCTCGTCGACGCGATGCTCTGGCAGTCCGGCGCCTTCCGCGCCAACGCCGACGTCAACGAGCGAGTCATGGACTCCGGTGACCTCGAGCGCGAGAAGGGCATCACGATCCTCGCGAAGAACACCTCGGTCCGCTACAGCGGCCCGGGGTCGCCCGAGGGCGGCATGACCATCAACATCATCGACACCCCCGGCCACGCCGACTTCGGTGGTGAGGTCGAGCGCGGCCTGTCGATGGTCGACGGTGTCGTCCTGCTCGTCGACGCCTCCGAGGGTCCGCTGCCGCAGACCCGCTTCGTGCTGCGCAAGGCGCTCGCGGCCGGCATGCCCGTCGTCATCCTCGTCAACAAGGTCGACCGCCCCGACGCACGCATCAGCGCCGTCGTCGAGGAGACCATCGACCTGCTGCTCGACCTCGGCGGCGACGTCGAGGGCATCGACGTCGAGCGCCTCCTCGAGGTCCCCGTCGTCTACGCCTCGGCGAAGAACGGCCGCGCCTCGCTGAACCAGCCCGAGGACGGCGGTCTGCCGGACCACGAGGACCTCGTCCCGCTGTTCCAGACGATCATCGACACGATCCCCGCGCCGGTCTACGACCCCGAGACCCCGCTGCAGGCGCACGTCACCAACCTCGACGCCTCGCCGTTCCTCGGCCGCCTCGCGCTGCTGCGCATCTTCTCCGGTGAGCTGATCAAGGGCCAGCAGGTCGCGTGGTGCAAGCACGACGGCACCATCGAGCGCGTCAAGATCACCGAGCTCCTGGTCACCGAGGCCGTCACCCGCGTCCCCGGCGAGAAGGCCGGCCCCGGTGACATCGTCGCCGTCGCCGGCATCCCGGACATCACCATCGGCGAGACCCTGGCCGACCCGGACGACCCGCACCCGCTGCCGCTCATCACGGTCGACGAGCCCGCCATCTCGATGACCATCGGGATCAACACCTCCCCGATGGCCGGCCGGGTCAAGGGCGCGAAGGTCACCGCGCGTCTGGTGAAGGACCGCCTCGAGAAGGAACTGGTCGGCAACGTCTCGATCCGCGTCCTCCCGACCGAGCGTCCCGACGCGTGGGAGGTGCAGGGCCGCGGTGAGCTGGCGCTGGCCATCCTCGTCGAGCAGATGCGCCGCGAGGGCTACGAGCTGACCGTCGGCAAGCCGCAGGTCGTCACCCGCAAGGACGAGAACGGCAAGACCCTCGAACCCTTCGAGAACCTGACGATCGACTCCCCGGAGGAGTACCTGGGCGCGATCACCCAGCTGCTCGCCGCCCGCAAGGGCCGCATGGAGACGATGACCAACCACGGCACCGGCTGGGTGCGCATGGAGTTCTACGTCCCCTCGCGCGGGCTCATCGGCTTCCGCACCGAGTTCCTCACCGACACCCGCGGTACCGGCATCGCCCACGCGCTCTTCGCGCAGTACGACCACTGGGCCGGCGAGATCCGCACCCGTCAGTCCGGTTCGCTCGTCGCCGACCGCGCCGGTGCGGCCACCGCGTTCGCGATGACCAACCTGCAGGAACGTGGGCAGATGTTCATCGAGCCCACCTCCGAGGTGTACGAGGGCATGATCGTCGGCGAGAACTCCCGCGCCGACGACATGGACGTCAACATCACCAAGGAGAAGAAGCTCTCCAACATGCGTTCGTCCACCTCGGACGAGTTCGAGCGCCTCGTGCCCCCGCGTCACCTGTCGCTGGAGCAGTGCCTCGAGTTCTGCCGCGAGGACGAGTGCGTCGAGGTGACCCCGGAGTCCGTCCGCATCCGCAAGGTCGTCCTCGAGGCGAACATGCGCGCGAAGACGGCTTCCAAGGCCAAGAAGGCCTGACCGCAGCCTCCTCAGCGCTCGACCACCACCCCGTGGGGTGGTGGTCGAGCGCTTCTGCGATCACGGGGCAAACTGGGGCCATGACGACGACCCCGCGACCTCCCGAGCAGCCCGACGAGACGCCCGAGGGCGCCGCCGGCGCGGCGACGGCCGGACGGGACCCGCTGGAGATCGCCGCGGACCTCGTCGACGACGTCCTGGGCGAGCTCGACCCGGCCGACCTGGCGTCCATGGAGCAGCTGGACCAGCCCCGTCGGGTGCTCTTCGTGCACGCCCACCCCGACGACGAGACCATCGGCAGCGGCGCCACGATGGCCCGCTACGCCGAGGCCGGGGCGGGCGTCGTGCTGCTCACGGCGACCCGCGGTGAGCTGGGTGAGGTCATCCCGCCCGAACTGGCGCACCTGGACCCCGATCAGCTCGCCGAGCACCGCACGGGCGAGCTGGCGACGGCGATGGAGGCCCTCGGTGTCACCGACCACCGCTTCCTGACCCGCGTCGACGGCAGCGGCTACCGCGACTCCGGGATGGTGTGGCTGGAGCCGGGCCGAGCGGGTCACGCGGCGCTGCCCGGAGACGACGTCGACCCGCGGGCGCTCGCGGCGGCCGACCCCGAGGAGGTCGCCGCCGACATCGCGACCGTCCTGCGCGAGGTCCGTCCGCAGGTCGTCGTGACCTACGAACCGGGTGGCGGCTACGGCCACCCCGACCACGTCCGGGTGCACGAGGCGACCATGCGCGCCCTCGTGCTCGCGGCAGGTGACCGACGCGACGGCGCCGCCCCGTGGCAGGTGGCCAAGGTCTACGAGATCGTCCAACCGGAGCAGCCCGTTCGGGAAGCCCTGCGTCGCCTGGCCGAGGCCGGTGCGGCGGGTGCGGGGGACCCCGAGGGGCCGCTGCCGAGCGTCGTCGTGCCGGCCGGCGAGGTCACCACCGTCGTCGACGGGACCGGCCAGATCCCGGCCAAGATCGCCGCGCTCCGCGCCCACGCCACCCAGGTCAGCCTCGACCTCGACGGTGACGTCCCGGCCATGCGGCTCAGCAACGGTGTGCCGCAACCGATCTGGCCGTTCGAGCACTACCGGTTGGTGCACGGCGTGCCGGCCGGGCCCTTCGACGCCGACGGCCGGGAGACCGACCTCTTCGCGGGCATCGCCCCCTCCTCCTGACCCCCCTTCCGATTCGTGATCCCGCTGGGAATCCCCGCGAGACCACGGATCGGAGAGAGGGATGTGTGTTCGGGGGATCACGCTCCGTTGCTCCAGGCGGGTGAACGCGATCGTCCGAACGCGTCACCGAGGGTGGTCGCCGGTAGCCATCGCCCGGACGACGGGGTTGGCTGGGACCACGTCCTGGCGCACCGGCCCGGACGTGACCGAGAGGAGCGGCCGTGGCTCACGTGAAGCACGCCCCGCGGACCGAGAAGGACCCCGAACGAGGCGCGCGTCCGCAGCCCCGCACCGGACGGGACAGCGCGGACGTCGGTCGCCAGCGCGAGCGCAACCGTCGCCGCCGCACCCGGTCGCTGCTCATGGTCGTGGCCCTGCTGCTGCTCGTCGTCGACCTGCGCCTGGCCTTCACCGGCTCGGTCCTGCCGCCGCTGCCGAGCGTCGACCCGATCTACGTCATGGTCTTCGTCTTCTTCCTCGCCATGATCGGCCTGCTCCTCGGGCAGACGCTGGTCTCCGGCCGCTCGCCGCACGTCGTCTACCGTCCCGAGCAGATCGACATCGGCCTCGACGACGTCAAGGGTCTGGCCGCGGTCAAGGAGGAGGTCGAGCGCAGCCTCGACCTGTTCCTCGCGGCCCGCACCTTCCGGACGCAGATGGGCGGACGGCCCCGGCGCGGACTCCTGTTCGAGGGCTCGCCCGGCACCGGCAAGACGCACATGGCCAAGGCCATGGCCCGTGAGGCGGGCGTCCCCTTCCTCTTCGTCTCCGCGACCAGCTTCCAGTCGATGTGGTACGGCGCGACGGCCCGCAAGCTCCGCTCCTACTTCAAGGCCCTGCGCAAGGCGGCCCGTCGTGAGGGCGGCGCCATCGGGTTCATCGAGGAGATCGACGCCATCGCCGGCGCCCGCGGCGGCATGAGCGCCATGACGCCCCTGGACGCCGACGCCGCCACCGGGATCGTCGGCTGCGGAGGGCTCACCAACCTCGCGATGTCCTTCCCCGCCACGGGCCGGACGGCGCTGCGGACGGAACGCCTGGCCAGCAGCGAGGGCGCGAGCGGGGTCGTCAACGAACTGCTCGTGCAGATGCAGTCCTTCGACGAACCCACCACGTCCGAGCGGCTGCAGGGCTGGTTCATCGACACCGCCAACCGGTTCCTGCCCCAGCACCGCCGGCTGCAGCGGCCGAAGAGCGAACCCGTCGAGATCCTGCTCATCGCGGCGACCAACCGCGCCGACTCCCTCGACCCGGCCCTGCTGCGTCCCGGCCGTTTCGACCGTCGGCTCAGCTTCGGCCTGCCGGACAAGCTCGGCCGCCGGGAACTCGTCGACCACTTCCTGTCCCGCAAGGCCCACGAGGCCCCGCTCGACGAGGACGAACGTCGCGACGCGCTCGCCGGGATCACCAACGGGTACTCGCCGGTGATGATCGAGAGCCTGCTCGACGAGGCCCTCGTCAACGCCGTCCGTCGCGGTGCCGACGGGATGAACTGGAGCGACGTCGAACAGGCCCGCCTCGTCACCGAGGTCGGCCTCGGCCAGCCCGTCGGCTACACCGACCACGAGGCGCGGCTCATCGCCACCCACGAAGCCGGGCACGCCACGATCGCCTGGCTCGTCGCCCCGCAACGCCGCCTCGAGGTCCTCACGATCATCAAGCGCGCCAACGCGTTGGGGCTGCTCGCCCACGGTGACGCCGAGGACGTCTACACCCGTTCCCGCAGCGAACTCGCCGGGCTGATCAAGATCGCGTTCGGCGGTCAGGTCGCCGAGGAGTTCTTCTTCGGCGACGTCTCGACCGGCCCGGCCGGCGACCTGCAGTCCGCGACGCAGGTCGCGGCGCAGATGGTCGGTTCGGCGGGCATGGCCGGGACCCTGGTCTCCTTCGCCGCCGTCCAGCAGGGCGCGTTCGCCGACGGGAACCTCGTCTCCCGCGTCCTCGGCGACTCCGAGGGGCGGCGGCTGGTGGAGAACCTGCTGACCGAGCAGAAGGAGTTCGTCCGCGAACTCATGGACCGCAACCGCCACCTGGTGGCGGCGCTGCGCGACGCGCTGCTCGAACGGCACGAACTCATCGGCCACGAGATCACCGACGTGCTCGAGGCGGCGCAGGCCGCCCACGAGGCGCAGTCCGCACCGCAGTCCGCACCGTCCCGGGTCATCGACCTGCGTGACACCACCTCCGGCGTCGTCCGGGGGATCTAGGACTCGTCGGGGTCGTCGCCGCAGGAGGGGAGCGACGACCGCGACGCAGGAACTCGCGCACCGTGGGAGGCCGGGGGGCCTCCGGGGGCGGTGGCGCGGGAACACAGGAACGGGAACGGTTGCTCCGGGGGGCTGGAGCAGACGTTCCCGTTCTGCTGTCCGCCGCCGCGCGATCGGCCACCAGCGGAGCGGGCTGGACCCTCCCTCCCCACCTGTGGTTCCCTGGTCCCAGGTCATGAGCGCCAGCGACAAGCCCCGGCTCGCTGGCCGGCAACCCTCCTCGTCGTGGGGTGCCCCGGGTGACGACCTGACCTGGTGCTCCGGCACGGGTAAGGACGCCGTCCCTCCCGTTCCGGACGCCGACGCGTCCACGATCGAGGAGAGCTCCGTGAGCACCACCCTGGAACCCACCGCCGAACCCGATGTGCGGGAACGCTTCTCGCCGCTGCTGCAACGGATCGCGGCCGGCACCGTGACGCGCGAGCAGGACCACGAACTGCCACGGGACCAGGTCCGGGAACTCCTCGACGCCGGGTTCGGCCGGTTGCGCATCCCCGTCGAGGAGGGTGGTGGCGGTCTCGACCTCGTCGAGTTCACCGACCTGCTGGTCGACCTCGCGGCCGCCGACTCGAACCTGCCGCAGATCTTCCGCGGCCACATCGCGTGGGTGGAGCAGGTCCTGAGCCTGCCGGTGGGGGAGTACCGCTCGCGCTGGATCGCGCGGCTGGTCGCGGGGGAGATGGTCGGGAACTCCTGGAGCGAGGTCGGTGACGGGGTCACCGGTGAGCAGCAGACGATCGTCACCACCCGGGAGGGGCGCACCGCGATCTCGGGCCGGAAGTACTACACGACCGGCACGATCTACGCCGACTGGACCGACGCGACGGCCCGCCGACGCCTCCCGGACGGGACCCACGAGGTCGTGACCGCCCTGGTGCCCGTCCGGGGCCGGGGGGTTCGCGTCTCCGACGACTGGGACGGTTTCGGGCAGCAGCTCACCGGGACCGGGACCCTCGAGCTCGACGACGTCGAGATCGCCGCCGACGACGTCTCCCCGTTCACCGCCCGGTTCCGCTACCAGACCGCGCTGTACCAACTCGTCCTGCTGGCCGTGCACGCCGGGATCGCCGCGGCGGTCGAACGCGACACCGGGCACGAGGTCCGCACCCGGACCCGCAGCTACACCCACGGGTTGGCCCCCCTCGTCAGGAACGACGCCCAGGTGCTGTCGGTGGCCGGCGAGATCTCCTCGATCGCGTTCACCGCCCGCTCCCTGACCCGCGCTGCGGCGCAGGCGGTCCAGTCCGCCGCCGACACCGCACACCTGCCGGGGACGGCGGCGGACCGGGCGGCGAACGTCGAGGCCGAGATCCGGACCGCCCAGGCCCAGGTCGTGCTCTCGGAAACCGTCCCGCGCGCCGCGACGCTGCTCTTCAACACCCTCGGCGCGTCGGGCACCTCCCGGGCCCGCGACCTCGACCGGCACTGGCGCAACGCCCGCACGGTGGCCTCGCACAACCCGGTGATCTACAAGCAGCGGATCGTCGGCGACTGGTCGGTCAACGGCACCGAACCGCCGTTCGTGTGGGACGTCGGCACCCACGCCTCCGTCGTTCAGGCGGAGGGCGCGACCCGGTAGTGGTACGCGTGGTGGACGGTGAAACCGGCGCCCTCGTACAACGCGCGGGCGCCGGCGTTGTCGCCCTGCACCTGCAGGTAGGTCGAGGCCGCGCCGCGGTCGCGGGCCCAGTCGGCGACCTCGGTCAGCAGGCGTCGTCCCAGTCCCCGCCGCCGGTGGGTGGGCGCGGTCTCGACGGCCGTCACCCCGGCCCAGCCGGGGGAGAGGGATCCGCGGGCGATCGCCACGGTCTCCGCGCCGTCGAGGACGCGCAGGAAGACCTGCTCGTCGGCGGAGACGAGGATCCGGCGGCCGGCGGGCGGGACGTAGGGACGACCCTGGTAGTGGTAGCGCGCCAGCCACGCGGCGTCGGGTTCCCCGCCGCGCTCGACGTGCAGGCCGGCCGGGAGCGGCGCCTCGCCCGCACCGGGCAGGTCGTCCGTGGCGGCCGTCATGACCACCGTCGGCGTGCGGACGCTCCAGCCGCGGGCCGCGAGGTCGTCGACCAGCGGCACGCCCGCTCCGAGCCCGTCGGCCGGGTGGGCCACCGCGACCACCGCCGGCAGACCGCGCTCGGCGTAGAAGCGCTCGACCCGCTCGATCGCGTCCGCCACCCCGGGCTCACCCAGCGCCAGAGCGGAGTTGCCCCGGCCGGTGAACCCCTCGCTCGCCCGCAACCGCCAGGTGCCGAGGTCGAGTCGTTCCAGCGGGCGCCAGTGCTCCGCCATCACCCGCTCGAGGTCGTCCGTGCCGATCGCGGTGTGCGGGGGGCCCTTGCGGGCCGGCGGTGGCGGGACGGCCTTGGCCGCGAGGACGTCCGCGCGGGCGAGCGTGACCTCGCCGCGGCGGGTCCGGACCCGCAGCGTGGTGTCGTCCGCGGCGACCAGGTCGCCCAGCGCGTCGGAGGCCGCGCCGTCGGGGAGGCGGTGCCGCACGACCACCCGGGAACCCACCTGGAGGTCCTCGATCACGTGCGTGCGGGTGACCTCGGCCACTGCGCTGCCCCCCGGGGTGGTGGTCGTGCACGACGGTCGACGTGCGTCGGCGATACTAGGCAGCGCGTCCGGCCGCCCGTCCGCCGGAGGAGGAGGACAACCCGTGACCTACGTCATCGCGCAGCCCTGCGTCGACGTCAAGGACAAGGCCTGCATCGAAGAGTGCCCGGTCGACTGCATCTACGAAGGCAAGCGATCGCTCTACATCCAGCCCGACGAGTGCGTCGACTGCGGAGCGTGCGAGCCCGTCTGCCCGGTCGAGGCGATCTACTACGAGGACGACGTCCCCGACCAGTGGTCCGCCTTCACCGCCGCCAACGTCGAGTTCTTCGACACGGTCGGCTCGCCCGGTGGCGCCGCCAAGATGGGCGTCATCGACTCCGACCACCCGGTGGTCGCCGCGGTCCCGCCGCAGGGCGAAGGCCACTGAGGTGAGCGCGCCGACCCAGCAGCACCCGCCGCGCCGCCGGGTCGGTGCGTCCCTGCCCGACTTCCCCTGGGACTCCCTCGCGGGGGCCAAGGCCCTCGCGGCGGCCCATCCCGGGGGGATCGTCGACCTCTCGGTCGGCACCCCCGTCGACGCGACCCCCGAGGTCGTGGCCGAGGCGTTGCGCTCGGCCGCGAACGCCCCCGGGTACCCCCAGACCTACGGCACCGCCCCGCTGCGCGAGGCCGTCGCGGCCTGGTTCGCCCGACGCCGGGGTGTCGCGACCCTCGACCCCGACGGGGTCCTGCCCACGGTCGGTTCCAAGGAACTGGTCGCCTGGCTGCCCCTGCTCCTCGGTCTCGAGGCGGGTGACGTCGTCGCCCACCCGTCGGTCGCGTACCCGACCTACGACGTCGGGGCGCGCCTGGCCCGGGCCACCCCCCTGGGCGCCGACACCGTCGAGCAGCTCGACGCCGCCTGGGAGGCCGGGGCGCGCATCCGGCTGCTCTGGCTGAACTCCCCGTCCAATCCGACCGGTGCGGTGCGCACGGTCGACGAGCTCGCCGCCCTCGTCGCCTGGGCCCGGGCCCACGACGTGGTCGTGGCCTCCGACGAGTGCTACGCCGAACTCGGCTGGGACGAGGCGCACGACGTGACCCGCGGTGGTCTCGTGCCCTCCGTCCTCGACCCGCGGGTGTGTGACGGTGACCACACCGGACTGCTCGTCGCCTACTCCACCTCGAAGCAGTCGAACCTCGCCGGCTACCGCGCCGCGTTCGTGGCGGGTGACGTCGCGCTGGTGCGCGAACTGCTCGAGCTGCGCAAGCACGCCGGGATGATCGTGCCCTGGCCCGTGCAGGTCGCCCTGCAGGCCGCGGTGAGCGACGACGGGCACGTCGCGGCGCAGCGCGAGCGCTACCGAGCCCGGCGCGACCTGCTGCGTCCGGCGTTGCAGCGCGCGGGTTTCCGGGTCGACCACTCCGGCGCCGGGTTGTACCTCTGGAGCACCCGGGCGGAACCCAGCCGGACCACGATCGACCTGCTGGCGCAGCGGGGGATCCTCGCGGCCCCCGGGGACTTCTACGGGCCGCCCGGGGCCCAGCACGTCCGGATCGCGCTCACGGCGACCGACGAACGCGTCGCGGAGGTCCCCGCCCGGTTGGCGGACCTCGCCTGACCGTGCGCACGCGGGTGTCCTCCACAGGTGTGACAGACCTGTGTTGGGCACCGTCGGCGGGGGCGGGTACGGTCGGCGGCATGGCTGACTCCGTGACGCTGAAGCACGCAGGTGGGGAGCTCGACCTCCCGGTGACCCCCGCCACCGAGGGTGCTGCCGGCTTCGGCATCGGCAGTCTCCTCAAGGAGACCGGACTGGTCACTCTCGACTCCGGCTTCACCAACACCGCCTCCTGCACGTCGGCGGTCACCTACATCGACGGCGACGCCGGGATCCTGCGCTACCGCGGGTACCCCATCGAGCAGCTCGCCGAGAAGTCCACGTTCGTCGAGACGAGCTACCTGCTCATCTACGGGCACCTGCCCTCGGCGAGCGAGCTGTCCGGCTTCACCGAGCGGATCCAGCGGCACACGCTGCTGCACGAGGACCTCAAGCGGTTCTTCGACGGGTTCCCCCGCGACGCCCACCCCATGCCCGTGCTCTCCAGCGCCGTCAGCGCGCTGTCGACGTTCTACCCCAACTCCCTCAACCCCTTCGACGAGGAGCAGGTGGAACTCTCGACCATCCGCCTCCTCGCCAAGCTGCCGACGATCGCGGCGTACGCGCACCGCAAGTCCCTGGGCCAGCCGCTGCTCTACCCGGACAACCGCCTCGGTCTCGTCGAGAACTTCACCCGCCTCGCCTTCGGCAACCCGGCCGAGGACTACGAGGTCGACCCGGTGATGTCGAAGGCGCTGGACCAGCTGCTGATCCTGCACGCCGACCACGAGCAGAACTGCTCGACCTCGACGGTGCGTCTCGTCGGCTCCGGCCAGGCCAACCTCTTCGCCTCCGTCTCCGCCGGGATCCACGCCCTCTCCGGGCCGCTGCACGGTGGGGCGAACTCGGCCGTTCTCGACATGCTCGACGCCATCCGCACCTCCGACGACGACGTCGACACGTTCATGACGAAGGTCAAGAACAAGGAGAAGGGTGTGCGCCTGATGGGCTTCGGCCATCGGGTGTACAAGAACTACGACCCGCGCGCGGCGATCGTGAAGAAGACCGCCGACCAGATCCTCTCCGGCCTCGGCGTGCAGGACGAACTCCTCGAGATCGCCATGCGCCTGGAGGAGATCGCGCTGCACGACGACTACTTCGTCGAGCGCAAGCTCTACCCGAACGTGGACTTCTACACCGGCATCATCTACAAGGCCATGGGTTTCCCGACCAAGATGTTCACCGTGCTGTTCGCGCTCGGGCGTCTCCCCGGCTGGATCGCGCAGTGGCGCGAGATGATCAACGACCCCGCCACGAAGATCGGCCGTCCCCGCCAGGTGTACATCGGCGAGGGTGCGCGCGACTACACGGAGATCTCCGGCCGCTGACTCCACGCTCCAACTTCTGGGGAGTTTTCCACCCTTCGAAAGCTTCGGAAGGGTGGAAAACTCCCCACAAGTCTTTGCGGCGGGGGGGTCAGCCGACGCGGACCTGGACCTCGCCGTCGGGCAGGCCGGTGGCGGTCTGCACCCAGCCGCGGCCCGAGGTGTCGCGGGTCCAGCGGTAGCCGTTCACGCTCACCTCGGTGACCGGGTGGGTGCCTGCGCTCGCGACGGCCCAGGACGCGATCGCCCAAGCGGTGCGTCCGGCGTCGCTGCCCTCGACCTGGAACCGGAAACCCCGGCCGCCGGTCCCGGCCACGATCGACGGCGCCAGGGTCGTCACCTGGGCGGTGGCGGCGTCGGCGACCGACTGGGCGCTGGGGGTCAGCTGCTCGTCGCCCCCGACCTCGAGGCCCACGTCGAGCGAACGCAGGTGGCAGCTGAAACCGCGCGGGTCGTAGCCGGTCAGCGTCGAGGCCACGAGCCGGGCCTCGGGTTCGTGGTCGCCGTAGGCGAGGGGGAAACCGCTGCGCTGCACGCGTTGCGCTGCCTCGGTGACCGGCAGGTCGCGGTAGCCGTCGACCTTCTCCAGCGCGTCGTAGAACGCGTTGGTCGCGTAGACGGGGTCACGGACCTGCTCGGGGGTGCCCCAGCCCTGGGAGGGACGCTGCTGGAACAACCCCAGGGAGTCGCGGTCACCGTGGTCGAGGTTGCGCATGCCCGACTCCTGCACGATCGTCGCGACGGCGATGGTCGCGGCCCGGGCGGGCATGCCGCGCCGGACGGACAGGCCCACGACGGTGGCGGCGTTCGCCGCCTGTTCCGGGGACATCGAGGTGGACTCCCCGTCCACGCTCGCCGAGCAGCGTTCGCGCACGACCGGGGCGTCCTCGTCGCGGGTGATCCACACCACGCCGGCCGTCGCGACCACCGCGACGACGGCGAGCGTCGTCACGAGTCGCAGGCGCCGGGTGTGACGTCGTCCGGGGGAGGCGCGTCGGATGCGTCCGCGGGGACTCGCGGGCACCTCAGTTGGCGTGCAGCGCAGGGTTGAGCTCGACCTTCACGCCCTTGCGGGGAAGAGCCTCGACCTGGCCGGAGACGGAGTTGCGGCGGAACAGCAGACCGTTCGCGCCGGACAGCGTGCGGGCGGAGACCACCCGGTTCGGAGCGCCGTCCTGGCCCAGCAGGGTCACCTTGGTACCGGCCGTGACGTACGTCCCGGCCTCCACCACGCAGTCGTCGCCCAGCGCGATGCCGGTGCCGGAGTTCGCGCCGAGCAGGGTGCGTTCGCCGATGCTCACGACCTCCTTGCCGCCGCCGGACAGCGTCCCCATGATCGAGGCACCACCCCCGACGTCGGAACCGTCGCCGACGACGACCCCCGCGGAGATGCGGCCCTCGACCATCGACACCCCGACGGTGCCGGCGTTGAAGTTCACGAAACCCTCGTGCATGACCGTCGTGCCCGGGGCGAGGTGCGCGCCGAGCCGGACGCGGTCCGCGTCGGCGATCCGGACACCGCTCGGCAGCACGTAGTCGACCATCCGCGGGAACTTGTCGATCCCGTAGACCGTCACCGGCCCGACGTTCGCGCGCAGCGCGAGGCGGGTGCGTTCGAAGTCCGTGACGGCGCAGGGGCCGTGGTTGGTCCACACCACGTTGGCGAGGACCCCGAACAGGCCGTCCAGCACGAGACCGTGCGGCGCCACCAGACGGTGGGAGAGCAGGTGCAGGCGCAGGTAGGCGTCGGCGGTGTCGACCGGTGCGGAGTCCAGGTCGACCTCGGTGGTCACCACGCGCTGCTTGACCCGGCGGTGCGGGTCGGAGTCCTCGAGCGAGGCGAGCTCGGCCGGGACGCCGTAGGAACCGGTGTGCGGGTTGGGTCCGAGCTCGGGGAACGGGTACCAGACGTCGAGCACCGTGCCGTCGGCGGCGACGGTCGCCAGGCCGTGGCCCCAGGCGCGTCGTGGCTGCTGCTCGGGGCTGAGGACGGGGCTCTGCTCGCTCACCCTCGTGACCCTACAAGCGCCCGGGCCCTCGGTCCGACGTCGCGCCGGAGGGCGTGGCTAGGGTGAAGCACGTGACCGCCCCCACCCTCGCGCTCGACCTCTCGCCCGCTTCCCCGGGAGCTGCGCCGGACGTCGTCGAGCTGACCCGCAGGGTCTGTGACATCCCCTCGGTGAGCGGCGACGAGACCGCCCTGGCCGACGCCGTCGAGGCGGCGCTGGGTGCGCTGCCCGGTCTCGAGGTCACCCGGGACGGCGACGCCGTCGTGGCGCGCACGACCCTCGGTCGCGCCGAGCGCGTGCTGCTCGCAGGGCACCTGGACACCGTGCCGCTGACCGACCCGCCGAACCTCCCGGTGCGCCGCGAGGTCCACCCGACCGAGGGGGACGTCCTGGTGGGGCGGGGGACCTGCGACATGAAGGGCGGCGTCGCCGTCCAGCTGGCCCTCGCCCGCCTGGTCGCCGACGCCGGGCCGGGCGCCCCGCGCGACGTCACCTTCGTCTTCTACGACCACGAGGAGGTGGAGGCCGCGAAGAACGGGCTCGCCCGACTGGCCCGCAACCACCCCCACCTGCTGGCCGCCGACTTCGCGATCCTGCTGGAGCCGTCCTCCGCGGTCGTCGAGGGCGGCTGCAACGGGACGCTGCGCGCCGAGGTCACCACGAGCGGCCGGGCCGCGCACTCGGCCCGGGCCTGGCGCGGGTCCAACGCCATCCACGCCGCCGCACCCGTCCTGGCCCGGCTGGCGGACTACGTCCCGCGCGAGGTGGAGGTCGAGGGGCTGGTCTTCCGCGAAGGTCTCAACGCCGTCGGCATCACCGGGGGGATCGCGGGCAACGTCGTCCCCGACCGCTGCGTCGTGACGGTGAACTACCGCTTCGCCCCCGCGATCGACGCCGCCGGGGCGGAGGCCCACGTGCGCGAGGTCTTCGCCGGCTTCGACGTGCGGGTCACCGACGCCGCCGACGGCGCGAAACCCGGACTGCACCTGCCGGCGGCCGCCGACTTCGTGCGGCGGACGGGGACGACCCCGCTGCCCAAGTACGGCTGGACGGACGTCGCCCGCTTCTCCGCGCTCGGTGTCCCGGCCGTGAACTACGGTCCGGGCGACAACGCGACGGCGCACGCCGACGACGAACGCTGCCGCACGGCGGAGGTCGAACAGTGCCTCGAGGTCCTCTCGGGCTGGTTGCTGGAGGGGGCGCAGTGAGCACGATCTGCTTGTACGGCAGCGCGTCCGGGGGCATCGACCCCGCGCACGTCGAACTCGCCGCGACCGTCGGGAGGCTCATCGGGGAACGCGGCCACGACCTCGTCTACGGCGGGGGCGGCACCTCCGTCATGGGGGCGGCCGAGGCCGCGGCCCGGGCCGCGGGGTCCCGGACCACCGGGGTCATGCCGCAGGCGCTCATGGACCTCGAACTCCCGCCCGAGGGGCTGAGCGAACTCGTCGTCACCGACGACATGCGCCAGCGCAAGGCGCAGATGGACGCCCGCGCCGACGCCTTCGTCGTCCTGCCCGGCGGGCTGGGCACGCTCGAGGAGCTCTTCGAGATCTGGGTCGCGCGGACCATCGGCCTGCACACGAAACCCCTGGCCGTGCTGGACTCCGGCGGGCACTACGCGGGGTTGCGGACCTGGCTCGAGGGACTCGTGGCGACCGGTTTCGCCCGTCCGCTCGTCTTCGACTGCATCCTCTGGACCGACGACCCGCTGGCCGCCCTGGAGCACCTCGAGCAGGCCCCGCGCGAGCGGGTGTCGCTGCCGAGCTCCGAGATCGTGGGCACCTTCGTGGACTTCCCCAGCCAGCCGGGCGAGGACCGGCGGGAGTCCCCGACCGGGGGAGGCCCGTCGTGACGCTGGTGCTGCTGGCCCTGGTGCTGCTCGTCCTCGGCGCCGTGGTGGCCGTCGTCACCGGCCGGATCAGCGGCGGGATGGCTCCCGCCACCTCCACCCGGCCCTACCGCGGCCTGCCCGAAGGGCCGGTCCTGGCCACCGACGTCGACGCCGTCCGCTTCTCGCTGGGCGTCCGCGGGTACCGCATGGACGAGGTGGACGCCGTCCTGGACCGGCTGCGCGAGGAGATCCGCGAACGAGACGAGGAGCTGGCCGCGTGGCGAAGCGTCGAGGACTGACCCCCCGCACGATCGACTTCACCTCCCGGGTGGTCGTCACCGGCCGGGTCCGGCACGTCTTCGACGTCCTCACCGACTGGCCCCGCCAGACCGCGTGGGTCCCCTCGACCGTCGTGGCCCGCCCCGAGGGCGGACCCGTCGGTGTGGTGGGGGAGCGCTTCGTCGGCACCACGACGCTCGGGCCGATCGTCCTGGTCGACCCGATGGAGGTCGTGGCGTGGCAGGCGCCGGACGCGGACCGGCCGGGTCGGGTCTCCATCGTCAAGACCGGTGACGTGTTCGGCGGCACGGTCGAGATCGTCGTGTCCGCGGCCGCCGACCGCGGGCAGGTGCAGGTCGAGTGGACCGAGCACATCGTCGTCCGCCCGCGGGGCCTGGGGCTGCTCGTCGCCTGCGGTGGGCCGATCCCCGCCCTGGTCGGCCGCGCCGCCTTCGAGCTGGTGCTCCGAGCGGCCCGCGAGGACCTGTCGGGTCCTTCGTGACCTCTCCCGCCGTCCCCGCCCGGAGGCTCGGACTGCGGACCCGGCTGCTGCTGGGCTGGTTGCGCTCGCCGCCGGCGGTGCGGGTCCTCGTCGTCTACGCGCTGGCCCGGGTGTTCTCCGCGATCGTCCTCGCGGAGGTGGCCCGCTTCCAGGTGGCCAGCACCTGGACTCCTGCGCACCCCGGCTACGGCGACATGCTCGGGTTGTGGGACGCCACCTGGTACCGCCGGATCGCCGAGACGGGGTACCCGAGCGCGGTGCCCCTGGGGAGCACCGGCGACGTCCAGCAGTCGGCGCTGGCCTTCTACCCGCTGGCCCCCTTCCTGGCCCGGTTGCCCATGCTGCTCGGCCTGCCCTTCACCTGGGCCGGGTCGATCGTGTCGCTGGTGGCGGGGGCGGTCGCCGCGGTCGGGGTGCACGCCCTCGTCCTGCGGGCGCTGGGCGAGCGGAGCACGCCGGCGGTGGCCCGCCGCGGGGCCTGGAGCGCCGCCGTGCTGTTCTGCGTCTCCCCGACGGCGCTGGTCTTCCAGGTGCCCTACACCGAGGGGCCCGCGCTCGCGCTGCTCGTCGTCTTCCTGGGCTGCCTGCAACGCGAGCGGTACCTGCCCGCCGTCCTGGTCGCCCTGCTGCTCGGGGTGACCAGGCCCGTCGCCGTGCCGTTGTCGGTCGTCGTCGTGGTGCACCTCGCGGTGCGCGGGTGGCGGGGCCGTCGGGCCGGCGCGGTGCTCGGTGGTCGGGAGGCGCTGCGGTGCCTGGTGCTGCTGGCCGCCTCCGGTGCGGCGGGTCTGCTGTGGCCCTTCGCCGCCGGGCGGATCGCCCACCGCCTCGACGCCTACACGGCGACGATGGGGGCCTGGCGGGTCGGGGGGCAGGTCGAGTTCCTCAAGCCGTGGTGGGGGATCTCGCAGTACGTCCTCGGCGACCACGCGGGGCCTCTGCTGCTGGTCGCCGGGGTGCTCGGCTACGCGGCGTGGCTGCTCTCGCGACGCACCGCCGTCCTGGGCCCCGAGCTGCGGACGTGGTGCCTGGCCTACGTCGGCTACCTGCTCCTCGTCCTGGACCCGTTCACCAGTCTCTTCCGCTACCTGATCTTCCTCTTCCCCCTCGGCGGCCTGGTCGCGCTCCGGCCCCGCAGCCGCCCCGTCCTGCGGGCTTGGGTCGTCTGTTCCCTTGCGCTGCAAGTGGTCTGGATCGCCTGGCTGTGGCGGTTCTCGCCCCCCGCCGACTGGCCACCGTGATCGTCGTCCCCGCAGCACCCGGGTGGCCCCGAGATCACCGGTGAGCCCCTGCGCCCACGTGAGGGTCCCGGTGGGGGATGATGGACCCCTACACGCCGACCGCAGCACCCGGCCGCGGGCCCGGCGCGAGCACGAGACGACGAGAGGGAGCACGCCGATGGCGGCCATGAAGCCGAGGACCGGGGACGGTCCGCTGGAGGTCACCAAGGAAGGGCGCGGCATCGTCCTTCGCATGCCGCTGGAAGGCGGTGGTCGTCTCGTGGTCGAGATGACGCCCGACGAAGCCAAAGCCCTCGGAGAGGCCATCACCTCGGTCGTGGGCTGAGGCACGGACGCGGGGCGGGCACCAAGGGGTGCCCGCCCCGCGTCGTCCAGCACCAGATCGCCGCACGAGAGTCAGGACGACACCGTGAGCACGCCGACCACCTCCGCCGCCCCCGACGTGCGGCGCTGGACCCCACCCGTCGTCGAGGTGCGCCGCGGCGCCCTGATCTCGGCCGACCTGTCCGGGGTGAGCGTCCTGGCCGTCGCCGTCGCCCCCGGTGAGGGGGACGACGCACCGCTGCAGCCGCGTCCCGGCGCGGCCGACGCCGCCGTCCGGTACGGCATCGACCTGACCGCGCTCTGCGCCGCCGAGAAGGTCAGCGGCAAGGCCGCGACCACGACCCGCCTGCCCGTCCCCGCCCCCGAGGGCAGCCCGCAGCGGCTGGTCGTCGTCGGCGTCGGGGACTCCTCCACCACCTCCCTGCGACGCAGCGGGGCAGCGCTCGCCCGCGCCGCGAGCACCGGTGACGTCGCGACGACGCTCGCGGACGGCGTCGGGTCGGCCGGCACGCGGGCGTTCGTCGAGGGCTTCCTGCTCGCCTCGTACTCGCCCCCCGTGACGGGCCGCAAGGCCGCGGCCGAGACCCCCGTGCGCCGGCTGGTCCTGCTCGGCGAGGTCGCCGTGGCCGACGTCCGGCACGCCGAGGTGACCGCGGGCGCGACGATCCTGACCCGCGACCTCGCCGCGACCCCGTCGAACCTCAAGGACCCTGCGTGGATGGTCGCGCAGGTGCACGAGGTCGCCGCCCCGCTGCGCCTGAAGGTCGAGGTCCGCGACGTCGACCGGCTGCGCCGCGAAGGGTTCGGGGGGCTCGTCGCCGTCGGTGCGGGCTCGGCCTCCGACCCCGCGCTGGTGCAGGTCGGCTGGACGCCCCGCGCCCGCGCCGGCGTCCCGCACGTCGTCCTGGTCGGCAAGGGGATCACCTTCGACACCGGTGGCCTGGGCCTCAAACCCCGCGAGTCGATGGTCGCCATGAAGACGGACATGGCCGGCTCGGCCGCCGTGCTGGCCGCCGTCGCGGCCGTCGCGGCGCTGAAGCTCCCGATCAGGGTCACGGGCCTGCTGGCCCTCGCGGAGAACGCCCTCGGGGCCTCCTCCTACCGCCCGGGCGACGTCGTGAGGCACTACGGCGGGCGCACCACCGAGGTGAACAACACCGACGCCGAGGGCCGCATGGTCCTCGCCGACGCGATGGCCTACGCCGACGCGACCCTGGACCCCGACGTGATCGTCGACATCGCGACCCTCACCGGCGCGGCCGGCCTCGGCCTCGGCAAGCGGCACGCCGCGCTCTTCGCGAACGACGACGCCCTCGCGGCCGAACTGTCGGCCGCGGCCGAGGGCACGGGCGAGCGGGTGTGGCGGATGCCCCTCGTGGACGACTACCTGCCGGCGATCGCCTCCGACCTCGCCGACGCCCGCCAGGTCTCCACGACCCCCGGCCTCGGCGCGGGCTCGATCGTCGCGGCGCTGTTCTTGCGCCCCTTCGTCGGTGAGCGGCGCTGGGCCCACCTCGACATCGCCGGGACCGGGCGGGCCGACGGCAACGAGCACGAGGTGACCCGCGGTCCCACCGGGTTCGGCGCGCGGCTGCTCGTGGCGTGGTTGGAAGGTCTGGCCGGGGTCTGACCGCGTCTCGTGACCCGTCGGCGCATCCGCGACCAGCCCGGCGAGCCTGGGGTGCCGCGGAGCCGTCGGGGCTCGAGCACCGCGGCGGCAACT
This sequence comes from Kineococcus sp. AC630, assembly GCF_979255925.1. Lineage (NCBI taxonomy): Bacteria > Bacillati > Actinomycetota > Actinomycetes > Kineosporiales > Kineosporiaceae > Kineococcus > Kineococcus sp. AC630. The sequence goes on along the minus strand of NZ_CEEDMJ010000011.1, from coordinate 54,909 downwards.
CCCGGGAACCCGGGTCAGGGGGCCGCTTCCGGCCGGTGCCCGGAGTAGGGTCGGGACACCGGCCGACCGCTGTGACCGGACACGATCGCAGCCCACCCCGGAACGGAACGCCCATGGTCGCCGTCTGGTCCGCCGTGCCCACCGAACGTCGCGCCCTGCGCGCGGACCTCGAGTCGCTCCGCGAGGAACAGTGGCAGACGCCCTCGTTGTGCCGAGGCTGGTCGGTCAAGCAGGTCTTCGGTCACGTCATCGCCACCGCGCAGATGACCCTGCCGAAGTTCTTCGTCGGGATGCTGGGGTCCCGGTTCGACTTCCGGGCCTACGTCGAGAAGAACGCCGACCGCTTCAGCGCGGCACCTCGGCCAAGATGCTCGCCGCCTTCCGCGGTCTGGAGAACGCAACCACCCACCCACCCGGGCCCGACGACTCCTGGCTCGGTGAGGCGATCGTCCACGCGGAGGACATCCGCCGTCCGCTCGGTCTGCACCGGGACTACCCGATCGAGGCCCTGACGCAGGTCGCCGACTCCTACAAGGGGTCGAACCTGGTGATCGGGGCGAAGAACCGGATCGCCGGGGTGACTCTGCGCGCTACCGACACCGACTGGTCACACGGGGGTGGCCCGGAGGCGACGGGCCCCATGATCGACCTGCTGCTGGCCATGACCGGACGTGGCGCAGGCCTGGACAGGCTCGACGGAGCGGGAGTCGAGGTCCTCCGGTCCCGGGGCTGACCAGATCCCGGCGGACGACGTCTCGTGGGAGGAGACGCCTCAGCCGTGCTTGACGGCGAGCAGCAGACCGTCGCCGGTCGGCAGCAGCGAGGGGTACCAGTGACCGTCCTCGAGGACCGTCCGCCCGACCTCGCGCAGGGCGACGGTCGAGGCGTCGCGGGCGGCCGGGTCGGTGACCCGGCCGTGCCAGAGGGCGTCGTCGACGACGAGGAGGCCGCCGGGGCGCAGCAGGCGGAAGGCCTGCTCGAGGTAGGCGGAGTACTCGCGCTCGTCGCCGTCGAGCAGGACGAGGTCGTAGGCGCCGTCGGTGAGGCGGGGGAGCACCTCGAGGGCGCGGCCGTTGATGAGGCGGGCCCGGTTGGGGCGGATCCCGTCGTCGGCGACGGTCTCCCGGGCGGCGCGCTGCGCCTCGCCGTCGGAGTCGATGGTGGTCACGACGCCGTCCTCGCCCATGCCGCGGAGCAGGCTGAGGGTGGAGACGCCGGTGCCGGTGCCCACCTCGACGACGGTGCGGGCGCGGGTGGCGGCGGTCAGGACGGTCAGGACCGCGGCGACGCCGGGGGAGACGGGGTCGACGCCCAGGTCGGCGGCGCGGGCGCGGGCCCGCTGCAGCACCTCGTCCTCGGGCACGAACTGCTCGGTGTAGGCCCAGCTGACGGGCTGCTTGGGCGGGCGGGACGTGGGCGTCGGCACGTGCGCAATGTAGTGCACACCGCGATCTCACCCCGAGTGCTCACCCGACAACTCGCCGTGCACGAGAGTGGGGAGGACGGGTGAAGGGCACCGCCCAGGGGTGGGGTGGGAACTGCGCAGGTCAGACCTCCGTTGGAGCTTGTGACGCCGACCGGATGGATGTCCCGGTGGCGACTGGCTCGAGCGTGAGGAGTGGGAGACCATGGGAGCAGTGGCGGTGCCGTTCGCGGCCCCCTTCCCCGCCCGTTCCAGGAGGAACCCCGTGAGCGACGACACCGGCGACACCGCCGGGCGGTCCGTTCCACCGGCGATCGACCCGGCGGCGCTGTCGCCCTCGGCTGCGGCCTCGACGTGGGTCCCCCCCACCTGGGAGGAGGTCGTCCGCGACCACTCCGCCCGGGTGTACCGGCTGGCGTACCGCCTGACGGGGAACCGGCACGACGCCGAGGACCTCACCCAGGAGGTGTTCGTCCGCGTGTTCCGCTCGCTGTCGAACTACCAGCCCGGGACGTTCGAGGGCTGGCTGCACCGGATCACCACCAACCTCTTCCTGGACCAGGTGCGTCGCAAGCAGCGCATCCGCTTCGACGCGCTCGCGGACGACGTCAACGACAAGCTGCCCAGCACCGACGTCGGTCCCGAGCGCGCCTTCGAGCACCGCAACCTCGACGACGACGTGCAGAAGGCGCTCGACGCGCTGCCGCCGGACTTCCGCGCCGTCGTCGTCCTCTGCGACATCGAGGGCCTCTCCTACGAGGAGATCGCGGCGACGCTGGGCGTCAAGCTCGGCACCGTCCGCTCCCGCATCCACCGGGGTCGCGCCCAGCTGCGCGCCGCCCTCGCCCACCGCGCTCCCCGGCCCACCCCGCCGGGCACGCCGCAGTTCGCCTACGGAGAGGACGGCTCGTGAGCGGACCGCACCTCGGCGCGCGGGTCAGCCCGCTGGTCGACGGTCGGCTCGCCGCGGACGCCGAAGCCCGCGCCGCGGAGCACCTGCGCGGGTGCAGCGAGTGCGCCGACGCCGTCGAGACCGAACGCCTCGTCCGGGCGCGGGTCCAGGCCCTCGGCGTTCCGCAGATGTCCGACGACCTGGTGACCCGGCTGCTCGACATCGGCGGGCCCTCCGGTCCGCTGCACCCGCGCGACAAGCCGATGGCGGTGCCGGCCCGGCCCGTCGTCGGGGTCGCCCCGCCCTCGCGCACCGACGCCCGTCGAACCCCCGGATCGCGGGGTCCCGGTGCCCGCGACGTCGTCCGCCGCGCTCGCCGTCGCCCCGTGGCGGCCGCGTTGGCCGGGACCTTCTCCCTCCTCGGAGCGGGGATCGTCGGGGTCCTCGTCCTGGGAGGGATGCCCGGGGGGAGCTCCCAGGCGCCCGTGGCCGAGCTGCGCACCACGCCGTCGGCCGCCCCGTCGGAGGTTCCCGTGAGCCGCCAGGTGCCCGCGGTGAGCCCCTCGGTGAGCGCGAGCACGACGCCCGGCGCGAGCGCACCGGCGAACGCCACACCCTGATGGCCACCCCGTCCCCACCCGGGGGTGGCTGGGACCGACCGCAGGAGGGCGCGCACCAGCCCCCGCCCGCCCGCGACCCCGGGTGAGCAGGGCTGGTGGTTGCCCCCGGCGGGGCACGACGCCTTCCCGCCGCAGGCTCCCTCGGACCCCCACGCCGCACCGCCCGCGCCTGCTCCCCGACGTGGATCGCCCGCCCGCTGGATCGGCGCGGGCAGTGCCGTCCTGCTCCTCGGTGTGGTCGGCGGGTTCGCCGGCGGGCTGGTGCAGGACGAGCTCTCCGACTCCGACGCGACCTACCCCGGCGTCGCGATCGCGTCTCCGTCGGCGGGCAGCACCGAACGTCCCGCGGGATCCGTCGCCGGGATCGCCGCGGCCGCGCTGCCCAGCGTCGTCGCCCTCCAGGTCGAGGGCCAGGACGGCTTCGGGACCGGCTCGGGGTTCGTCCTCGAGACCTCCGCCGGGCAGGGGACCTTCATCCTCACCAACAACCACGTCGTCGCGGGTGCGCTCGACGACGGCGTGACGGTCGTCTTCGAGGACGGGGTGCAGGTGAGCGGTGACGTCGTCGGGGCCGACACCTCCTACGACCTCGCCGTCGTGCGCGTCGAGCGCACCGGCCTGCGGGCGCTCCCCTTCGGAGACTCCGCGGGCGTCGTCGTGGGTGACCCCGTCGTGGCCGTGGGGGCCCCGCTGGGGCTCCAGGGGACGGTGACCGAGGGGATCGTCTCGGCGCTCAACCGGCCGGTCACGGCGGGCGACGGGGGCGGCGACTCCTCCTACATCCAGGCCATCCAGACCGACGCCGCGATCAACCCCGGCAACTCGGGTGGTCCGTTGCTCAACTCCACGGGCCAGGTGGTCGGCATCAACTCCGCCATCGCCAGCCTGCCGGGCGCCGGCGGAGCGACGACGACGGGCAGCATCGGCCTCGGCTTCTCGATCCCCTCGCAGCAGGCGCGCCGCACGGCCGAGCAGCTCATCCGGACCGGCCGGGCGGTGCACCCGATCATCGGCGTGTCGCTCGACAACTCCTACACCGGCGAGGGCGTGCAGATCGTGGACGCCGCGGGCGCCGTCACCGCCGGTGGTCCGGGAGAGCGCGCGGACCTGCGACCGGGCGACGTCGTGCTCTCGATCGACGGTCGTCCGGTGACCGTGGCGGTCGAGCTCATCGTGGACATCCGGGCCCGGGAACCCGGCGAAGTGGTGGTCCTGAGCGTCCGCAGGGACGGCCGGACCATGGACGTGCCTGTCACTCTCGACGCCGACGGTTAGGATCGCCACGTGTTCGGCATCAACGGGGGCGAATTCCTCGTCCTGCTCGTCGTAGCGCTCGTGATCCTCGGACCCGAGCGGCTACCCCACTACGCCGAGCAGCTGGCCGGTCTGGTCAAGTCTGCCCGACGCTTCGCCAAGGGGGCTCAGGCGCAGATGCGCGAGGAGCTCGGGCCGGAGTTCGACGACATCGACTGGCAGAAGCTCGACCCGCGCCAGTACGACCCGCGTCGCATCGTCCGCGAGGCCCTCACCGAGGCCTGGAACGACGACGACGACGAGCCGCCGGCCAAGAAGTCCACGCCCGCCACGGGCGGTGGACTCGACCTCGGCAAGAAGTCGTCGACGCCGGCCGCCACGCCGGCGCCCGTCCCCTACGACGAGGACGCCACCTGAGGTTCAGGCGACGCTGACGCCCAGCCGCCGGCCCGCGAGTCCGCGCGGGCGGCGGGCGAGCGTGCGGGCCAGGTCGCGCATCGCGATCGACGCGGGGGAGTCCGGGTGCGAGAGCACGACCGGAACCCCCACGTCGCCACCCTCGCGCAGGGCCACGTCCATCGGGATCTGCGTCATCAGCGGCACGTCCGTGCCCAGCTTCTGCGACAGCGACGTCGCGACGGTCTGGCCGCCGCCGGAACCGAAGACCTCGAGGCGCTGCCCGTCGGGCAGTTCCAGCCAGCTCATGTTCTCCACGACGCCGACGACGCGCTGCTCGGTCTGCGAGGCCACCGACCCGGCGCGCTCGGCGACCTCGGCCGCGGCGACCTGCGGGGTCGTGACGACGAGGATCTCCGCCTTCGGCAGCAGCTGACCGACGCTGATGGCGATGTCTCCGGTGCCGGGGGGCAGGTCGAGCAGCAGGACGTCCAGGTCACCCCAGAAGACCTCGCTCGCGAACTGCTGCAGCGCGCGGTGCAGCATCGGTCCCCGCCACGCGACGGGCTGGTTGCCGGGGACGAACATCCCGATCGAGATGACCCGCACGCCGTGGGCGCTCGGCGGGATCATCAGGTCGTCGACCTTCGTCGGCTTCCCGGTCACGCCGAGCAGGCGCGGGATCGAGAACCCGTGGACGTCGGCGTCGAGCACCCCGACCCGCAGACCGTCGGCGGCCATGGCGGCGGCGAGGTTCGCGGTGACGCTGGACTTCCCGACGCCGCCCTTGCCGGAGGCGATCGCGTAGACGCGGGTGAGGCTGCCGGGTTCGTTGAACGGGATGGTCGGCGCGGCGCTCGTCGTCCCGCGGACCTTGGTGGTGACCTCGCGGCGCTGCTCGGGCGTCATCGTGCCGAAGTGCACGCGGGCGCCCCGGGTGCCCTCGACGGTCCGGACGGCGGCGGTGACGTCGCGGGTGAGGGTGTCGCGCATGGGGCAGCCCGCGATGGTCAGCAGCACGCGGACGTCGACCAGACCGTCGGGGTCGACGTCGACGCCGTCGACCATCCCGAGGTCGGTGATGGGACGGTGCAGTTCGGGGTCGTTGACGGAGCCGAGCGCGTGCAGGACCTCCGCGCGCACGCTCTCGAGATCCTGCGTGGGCGACATGCCCCCAGGGTACGTGGCCCGTGTCGCCGTGCGAGGTCGCCGGTGCGGTTGACCGCTCGGGGCGACGGTGACAGGGTTCCGCAGGAAAGCGCTTGCCGCCTCACCGTGGAGGATCTCGTGTCCGTTCGCCGCCGCTACGCCCTCGTCGGGGCGGGTTCCCGCGCGTCGATGTACCTCGGCGCCCTCGCCGGTGACCACGCCGCCGACGGGGAACTCGTCGCGATCGGCGACACCAACCCCGGCCGCCTCGACGTCCACACCCGACGTCTGCTCGCCGCGGGAGCGCCTGCCCCGCAACGCTTCGCCCCGGCGGAACTGGGGGAGACCGTGCGCCGCCTCGGCGTCGACCGGGTCATCGTCACCACCCCGGACGTCTTCCACGCCGACTACGTCGTGGCCGCGCTCGAGGCCGGCGCGGACGCCGTCGTGGAGAAACCCCTGACCACCACCGAGGACGGTGTCCGTCGCATCGCCGACGCCGTCGAACGCACGGGTCGCGACGTGCTGGTGACCTTCAACTACCGCTACGCGCCCCGCAACAGCGCCCTCAAGCAGCTCATCGCCTCCGGTGAGATCGGTGACGTCACCTCCGTGCACTTCGAGTGGCTGCTCGACACCGCGCACGGCGCCGACTACTTCCGCCGCTGGCACCGGCAGAAGGAGAACTCCGGCGGGCTGCTCGTGCACAAGAGCTCCCACCACTTCGACCTGGTCAACTGGTGGATCTCCGGGGTCCCGACCCGGGTGTTCGCCAGCGGCGGGCTGCGCTTCTACGGCGCGGAGAACGCGGCCGCCCGCGGGCTGGGACCGCGCCCGGAGCGTGGGAGCTCCGACTCTCCGCTGACCGACGAGTTCAGCCTCGACCTGCGCACGAACGAGAACTACCGCGAGCTCTACCTGGAGAACGAGGGGTTCGACGGTTACCGCCGCGACGCCGACGTCTTCGACGCGGGCATCACCATCGAGGACAACCTGTCCCTCGTCGTCGACCACGCGCTCGCGGGCGGGGGACGCTCGTCGATGTCGTACTCGCTCACCGCGCACGCGCCGTGGGAGGGCTACGTCGTCGGGGTCAACGGCACCCGCGGCCGGGCCGAGCTGACCGTCGTCGAACGGGGGTCGGTGCTGAGCGAGGGGGGCGCGGTGGACCCGAGCATGCACCCCGAGGCGGTGGCGCAGGAGGAGACCCGTCCGGTCTCGGAGCGCCTCGTCGTCCAGCAGCAGTTCGGGACCGCCCGTGACGTCGAGATCCCGGTCGGGGCGGGTGGGCACGGCGGCGGCGACGCGCTGCTGCTGCGCGACGTCTTCCGCGGGCCCGCCGACGACCCGCTGGGTCGCACCGCGTCCTGGCGCGACGGAGTGCGGTCAGTGGTCGTCGGGATCGCCGGGAACCGCTCCCTGGAGACGGGTGAGGCGGTCCGCACCGCGGACCTCGACCTCGGTGCCGGGCGTGCAGCGCTGGGAGCCCGCCGCACGCCGTCCTGACCGCTTCCCCGGACGGACGGTGGGGGTCGCGCGGACGACGGGTCGCGTGGCCGCGCCGCTGTGGCCCCATGCTGGGGCCGTGACCAGCACCACCAGCCGGACCCCCCGCGTCCCCGCACCCCGACGACCCCGCCGGACCGCCCCCGCCGACGGGCGGACGCCGTGGGGCGCCGTCGTCGCCCTCGGGGTCGGGATCTTCGCCCTCGTCACCGCCGAGTTCCTGCCCGCGAGCCTGCTGCCGCGACTCGCCGCCGACCTCGGGATCACCGAAGGGGTCGCGGGACAGGCGGTCACCGCGACGGCCCTGATGGGGATCGTCGCAGCGCCGACCGTCGGGCTGCTGTTCCCGCGGATGGACCGGCGGACCCTGCTGGCCGGACTGCTGGGGCTCGCGATCGTCTCCGACGTCCTCGTCGCGACGGCACCCGCGTTCTGGGTCGTCCTCCTCTCCCGGTTGCTGCTCGGGATCTCGCTCGCCGGGTTCTGGGGGCTCGCCCCGTCGGTGACCGCGAAGCTGGCCGCCCCGCAGCACCTGGGGCGGGCCATGATGGTGGCCAACGCGGGCATGCCGCTGGCCACCGTCACCGCGGTGCCCGTCGGGACCTTCCTCGGGGAGACCTGGGGGTGGCGACCGGTGTTCTGGCTCGCCGTCGGCGTGACCGCCGTGGCGCTCGTCCTGCTGCTGCTGCTCGTCCCGCGCAGCGCGCCGACGGGCTCGCCGAGCCTGCGCTCGCTGGGGGAAACGCTGCGCTCGCGGGTCCTGCTCCTCGGCCTGGGCGGGATCGTCCTGGTCGCCGGTGGTCACTTCACCGCCTTCACCTACATCCGTCCGGCGGTGGAGCGGGTCCCGGGGATCACCCCGGGGCAGATCGCCCTTCTGCTGTCGGTGCTCGGTGTCGCCTCCGTCTTCGGCAACCTCGCCGCCGGTGCGGCCGCCGACCGCCACCTGCGCGCCGCGCTGCTCACCTCGCCGCTGCTCATCGGCCTCGGGGTCGCCTCCGTCGGGCTGTTCTCCGGCGAGTTCGTCGCCGTCGTCGTCGCGACCGGGATCTGGGGCCTCGCCTTCGGCTCGTTGCCGACGCTGGTCCAGACCTGGCTCGCCCGCACCGCACCCGACCGGGTGGAGCAGGGCGCCGGATTGGTCACCGCGATGTTCCAGGTCGCCATCGCCGTCGGTGCGGCCACCGGTGGGCTGATCACGGACTCCGCCGGGGTGGGGACGACCTACGTCGTCGGGGCCGTTGCCGCCATCGCCGGTGGGGCGCTGCTGCGGGCCGCGTCGACCTCGCGCCACTGAGACGGGGCGGCGCCGGTGTGGCGGCGGAACGCCCGGCTGAACGCGACGTCGGAGGAGTACCCGAGCCGGACGGCGGTGTCGGTGACCCCGCCCCCGTCGCTCAGCAGGCGCTTCGCCGCCTCCATCCGCACCTGCGCCAGGTAGCGGACCGGCGTCTCCCCGACGACGCTGCGGAACCGCTGCGCGAACACGGAACGCGACGCGAACGTCAGCCGGGCCAGCCCCTCGACCGTCCACGGAGCCCCGGGGTCGTCGTGGATCGCCTGCAGCGCCCGCGAGACGTCGTCGGCGTGCAGGAAGCCCTCGAGCACCCGCGCGCTCTCGCAGCCCGACTCCACCCACCACCGGATCGCGGCGGTGGTCACGACGTTCGCCAGCTGGGCGAGCACGGGGACGGACCCCGGCCGCCCGGCGGCGGACTCCAGCGCCATCTGGCGCAGCGCGAGTTCCACGAACGGGTCCTCCACCAGCACCCCGCAGGTGACCACGGCCGCGGGCATCACCCGGACCAGCAGGACCGCGTCGCCGGTCTCCGCGACCAGTTCGCCCGCGTGCAGCTCGGCGCGCTCCATCACTGTGACGGTGTGGGTGCCGCCGCGGGGGAGCAGCAGGAACCGTCCGCCCTCCAGCCGGCGTGGGCCCTCGCCCTCCAGGCCGTCGACGAGCACGGCACCGCTGAGGACGAACAGGAACCGGACGTCGTCGCCCGTCCCCGCCCGGACGGTGCCGGCGTCGAGGACCTCGTGGCGGTAGTCCAGGACCGACCACCGCACGCACCGCAGGACCCGGCTCAGCTCGTCACCCACACTCCGGCAACCCCCGGGTCCCACGGGGTTGTTCCGTCAGAGCGACGGCACGACCACGGCGCGCCCGTGCAGGGTGCCCGCGGCGAGCTTCTCGTAGGCCTTCGGGGCGTCGGCCATCGCGAACGTCTCGGTGTGCACGTCGAAGACCCCCTGGTGGGCGAGGTCGACCAGCTCGATGAGCTCGTGGCGCGCACCCCAGTACGGGACGGTGACGGAGGCCTCGTAGGCCTGGCGGAAGAACCCGACCTGCGCGGCGGCGGGGGTGTTCGTGATCCCGACGATCGTCACGTCGGACTCCACGTCGGCCACCGACATCGCGGTGTCGATCGTCGGCTGCGCGCCCACGAAGTCGAGGACGAGCTGAGCTCCCCGGCCCCCGAGCAGCTTCCGCACGTTCTTCGCCGCGTCCGCGTTCGACAGCACGACGTCGTGGGCCCCGACCGAGGCGGCCAGCGCGAGCTTCTCGTCGCTGACATCGAGGGCGATCACGCGGGCGGGGGAGAGGGCGCGCAGGATCTGGATGGCGAGGTGGCCCAGACCGCCGGTGCCGATGACCACGGCGACGGAGCCGGCCCGCAGCTTCGGCAGCGAGCGCTTGATCGCGTGGTACGGCGTGAGGCCGGCGTCGGTCAGCGGGACGGTCGCGACCGGGTCGAGGTCGCCGATCGGGACCAGGTGGCGGGGGGAGTCGACGACCATGAAGTCCGCCAGCGCCCCGGGGGCGCCGAGTCCCGGCGGGTTGATCCCGAGCTCCGCCGCCCGCGGGCAGTAGTTCTCCTTGCCCTGCGCGCACAGGTGGCAGGTGCCGCAACCCCACGGGCCGTAGACGACGACGTTCGTCCCGACCTCGATGCCTTCGGCTCCCGGGCCGAGCTCGACGACGCGACCGGCGCCCTCGTGGCCCAGGGTCAGCGGCAGTCCGTAGGTGTACTGCTCCGCCGGGAGGCCCATGACGAAGTCGTCGGAGTGGCAGATCCCGGCGGCGGTCACCTCGAGGAGGACCTGGCCGGGGCCGGGGACGGGCTTCTCGATCTCCACGACCTCGGGGGCTGCTCCGATGGTCCGGTACTGCACTGCGCGCACGGTGGGTCCTCCTCGACGAGTGGGTCTGTCCGTCGAGAAGTTTACTCCTGAAGCACTTTTTGAACGACAGGTGTCGCGCAGATCACCCCGCGGTGACGCGGATGACCTCCTCGAACGTCGTCTCGCCGCGCATGGCCTTGTCCAGGGCCGACTGGCGCAGCGTCTTCATGCCGATCCGCTCGGCCTCGGCGAGCAGCGCGGCCTCCGTCGCGTCGTGCATGAGCACCTTGCGCACGCTCGGGGTGACGTCGAGGACCTCGTAGACGGCGGTCCGGCCGCGGTAGCCCGACCCACCGCACTCGGGGCACCCGGTGCCCTTGAGCGGGGTGGCGTCCAGGATGTCCTCGATGGTGAGGTCCAGCAGGGCGAGGGTGTCCTCGTCCGGGATGTAGCCGTCGGCGCAGGAGTCGCAGGGTTTGCGGACCAGTCGCTGGGCGATCGCGGCGGTCAGCGAGCTGGCCACCAGGAACGGCGCGGCCCCCATGTCGACCAGGCGGGTCAGGGCCCCGACGGCCGAGTTCGTGTGCAGGGTCGAGAGCACGAGGTGACCCGTCATCGACGCCTTGAGCGCGAGCTCGGCCGTCTCGGTGTCGCGGACCTCACCGATGAGGACGATGTCGGGGTCCTGGCGCAGGACGGAACGCAGACCCGCGGAGAACGTCATCCCGACCTTCGCGTGCACCTGCACCTGGGTGATGCCGGGCAGCTGGACCTCGACGGGGTCCTCGAGCGTGATGATGTTCTTCTCGGGGCTCATCGTCGCGTGGATCGCGGCGTAGAGGGTGTTCGTCTTGCCCGAACCCGTCGGCCCGGTGATGAGCACCAGGCCCTGCGGCACCGACAGCGCCTTGGTGAAGATCACCAGCTGGTCCGGTTCGAAGCCCAGCGACTCCAGGGTCGGGACGTCGTCGCCGCGGGTGAGCAGACGGATCACGATCTTCTCGCCGTGCAGGGCGGGCAGCGTCGAGACGCGGCAGTCGATGGCGGACCCGTCGACCACGACGCGGGTCCGGCCGTCCTGGGGGATGCGGCGCTCGGAGATGTCCAGGCCGGAGATGATCTTGATGCGGCTGATCACGCTGGGGGCGACGCGCTTGGGGGCCGACATGACGTCGCGCAGCAACCCGTCCACGCGGAAGCGCACGCGCAGCTGGTCGCGCTGGGACTCCAGGTGGATGTCGGAGCAGCGCAGGCGGACCGCGTCGGAGAGGATCCGGTTCACCAGCTTGACGATGGGGGCGTCGTCGTCGACGGAGCCGTTGAGGGCCGCCAGCGGGTCCTCGTCGTCGTCCTCGGTCGCGTCCTCGACCATCCGCGAGACCTGCGAGGTGTCCTCGGTCAGCGACCACGCGCGGGCCAGCTGGTCGCGGATCTGGGAGTCCATCGCGACGACGACGTGCAGCTCGGGGGTGCGGGTGTACAGCTTCACGTCGTCGAGGGCGAGGACGTTCGTCGGGTCCGCGGCCGCGACGAGGAGGTACTCCGGCGTCTTGTCCAGCACCAGCACCCGGCAGCGCTCGGCGACGGCGCGGGGCAGCAGCCGGACGACGTCGGGGGCCAGGGTCAGGCGGGAGAGGTCGACGTGCTCGAGCTGCAGCAGCTCGGCGAGGCACTGGGCCAGCTCGGCCTCGGACACCATCCCGAGCTCGACGAGGATCTGACCGAGACGGCGACGCGGGCCCTCCACGTTGCGCTGCTCGGAGAGCGCGACCTCGAGGTCCTCGGGGACCAGCAGGCCCTTCTCGACGAGGACGTCCCCGAGACGCTTGCGGACCTGGGTGGCCGGCGGGGCAGCGTGAGCACCGGGGGCCCCGGGCGATTCGTCGAGAGTCGTCACCCGTTGGGTGTCGGCACCTCACCCTCCGAACCTGAATCCGCGGACTCCGGTTCAGCCGGTTGCTCGTCCAGGACCTGCGGCGAGGGGTTCGGAGCGGGCGTCTCGGCGACGCGCTTGCGCTTCTTCCCGTTCTTGCGCTTGGCGTCGCGCGAACCGCGCGAGGCGCTCGGATCGCCGTCCTCCTCGCGCAGCTCCTCGAGGATCGAGCGCAGCTCCGAACGGACGAAGTCGCGGGTGGCGACGTCACGCAGCGCGATGCGCAGCGCGGCGACCTCGCGGGTCAGGTACTCCGTGTCGGCCAGGCCGCGCTCGTCGCGGGAGCGGTCCTGCTCGTTGAGGACGCGGTCCCGGTCGTCCTGGCGGTTCTGCGCGAGCAGGATCAGCGGGGCGGCGTAGGACGCCTGCAGCGACAGGACCAGCGTCAGGAAGACGAACGGGTACTGGTCGAAGCGGAAGGCGCCCGGGGTCAGGGTGTTCCAGAGCGTCCAGACCACCACGAAGGCCGTCATGTAGACGAGGAACGTCCCCGTCCCCATGAAGCGGGCGAACTTCTCCGACGCGCGCCCGAACGCGTCGGGGTCGACCTGCGGACGGGCCAGCAGCTGACGACGCGCCTCGCGCGGGGTGTCCAGGGAGACGCTGTCGTTGCGCACCAGACGGGGGCCGGTGCGGGACCGGCCGGGTTCGCGCTCAGCCACGGGTCACGCCCCCCGCGCTCGGCTCCTCGAAGACGGGTTCCTCGGCGTCGCGCCAGTCGTCGGGCAGCAGGTGGTCCAGGACGTCGTCGGCCGTCACGGCACCCAGCAGGTGCCCGTCCTCGTCGACCACGGGCAGCGACACCAGGTTGTAGGCGGCGAGCTGGCGCGTCACCCCCTGCAGCGTCTCCTCGGGGGAGAGGGGGGTGATGTCGTTGTCGAGGATCTGGCCCAGCGGCGTCTGCGGCGGCTCGCGCAGCAGCCGCTGCAGGTGCGCCGTCCCGAGGTAGCGGCCCGTGGGCGTCTCCAGCGGCGGCCGGCAGACGTAGACGGCGGTGGCCAGCGGGACGCTCAGCTCGGTGCGGCGGACGTGGGCCAGGGCCTCGGCGATCGTCGCGTCGGGGGCCAGGACGACCGGGTCGGAGGTCATCAGACCACCGGCGGTGCGCTCGTCGTAGGCCAGCAGCCGTCGCACCGGTTCGGCCTCGTCGGGGTCCATCAACGCCATCAGCCGCTCGGCCTGGTCCACCGGCAGCTCGCTGAGCAGGTCGGCCGCGTCGTCGGGCTGCATCTCCTCGAGGACGTGGGCGGCGCGGGCCCCGGCCAGGGCGGAGAGGATCTGGACCTGGTCGTCCTCGGGGAGCTCCTCGAGGACGTCCGCGAGGCGTTCGTCGTCCAGCGCCGCCGCGACCTCGAGGCGTCGCTTGGGCGTCAGCTCGTGGATGACCTCGGCGAGGTCGGCGGCCTTGAGCTCCTCGAAGGCGGCCAGCAGGTTCGTCGCGCCCTGGTCGAGGTCCGGGGCGGCGAGCCCGACGACCCCACCGACGACGGCGTCGAGCCCGATGGTCATCGTCTCGCCGCGGCGGCGGAGGCGACCGGAGAGACCGCGCGGCGCCCGGCCGCGGCGGACGAAGAGCTTCGTCAACTGCCAGTCGCGCGGTCGGACCGGTTCCAGGCCGAGGTCCTCGATCGTCGCCTCGCCGCTGCCGTCGGCCAGGTCCACCGTGCGGTCCAGCAGTTCGGCCAGCAGCAGGGTCTCGGTGCCGCGCTGCTCGAAGCGGCGCATGTTGACGATGCCGGTGGTCAGGACCTGGCCGACCTCGACGTTGGTGACCCGCGTCATCGGGACGAAGACCCGGCGCCGGCCGGGGACCTCGACGACGAGGCCGATCACCCGGACCGGACCGCGGGGGCGGATCATGCCGACGACGTCGCGGATGCGTCCGACCTGGTCGCCCTGGGGGTCGAAGACCGACGTTCCCGCCAGCCGGGCGGCGAAGACGCGTGTGGTGGGGCCGCTCACACCTTCCAATCTAGGCCCCGATCTTCAACGCGCGGCACCGCGGGCGGCCTCCTACCGTGACCACATGGCCAAGGAGAGCAAGAAGATGAAGTCGGAGGGTCTCCCCTCCTTCACGATCCCGGGCATGACGCTGGAACAGGGTGCCGAAGTGGCGGCCCTGCTGCAGGACCGGCTGAACGCCCTCACCGATCTGCACCTCACGTTGAAGCACGTCCACTGGAACGTCGTCGGCCCGAACTTCGTCTCCGTCCACGAGATGCTCGACCCGCAGGTCGACGCCGTCCGTGAGATGGCCGACACGACGGCCGAGCGCATCTCGACCCTGGGCCTCTCGCCCATCGGGACCCCGGGTGCGCTCGTCGCCGACCGCTCCTGGAACGACTACTCGATCGGCCGCGCCGGCGCGATCGAGCACCTCGGCGCCCTCGACCTCGTCTACGTCGGCGTCATCGAGGACTACCGCCGCGACATCGCGGCCACCGAGGAGCTGGACCCGGTGACCCAGGACATGCTCATCGGCCAGGCCGGCCAGCTCGAGCAGTTCCACTGGTTCGTGCGCGCCCACCTCGAGACCTCCGGTGGCGCGCTGTCCACCGCCGGGGCCTCCAGCGAGGAGCAGGCCCGCGGCCAGGCCCGGGCCGGGGTCAAGCGCAAGACCGCCTGAGGTCCGTCGGGGAGCCGCGGGGCACGTCCCGCGGCTCCCTGACGTTGGCAGGGTGTCGATGATCTCCACCTGAGACCATCGACCGATCCCGCGCGAAGGTCACGGGACGGGTAGACCGGTGAGGATGTAGAGATGTCGAACCTCGGGCCCATGGGTGGTCCGCAGCGGATCACCACCCCCACCCCGCCGTCGGGGGACGCGATCGGCCGGTACGCCACCTACTCGGAGGCGCAGCGGGCCGTCGACTTCCTCTCGGACGAGCACTTCCCGGTGCAGAACGTCACCATCGTCGGCAACGGCCTGCAGATGGTGGAACGCGTCACGGGGCGCCTGACCTACGGTCGCGCCGCGGGTGCCGGTGCCGGGTCCGGAGCCTGGTTCGGTCTGCTCGTCGGCCTCATGCTGTCCGTCTTCGGCAGCGGCGGGTCCGGAGCGCTGTTCACCGGCATCCTCGTCGGGGCCGGGTTCGGGATGCTCTTCGGCGTCATCTCCTACGCGCTCACCGGCGGGCGCCGCGACTTCACGTCCTCGTCGCAGATCGTCGCCTCGGAGTACACCGTGCTCTGCCTGCCGCAGCTGGCCGGTCAGGCGCGCGAGGTCCTCTCCAAGCTGCCCAACGGCCTCGGCCGCGGCACCGGCCCCGACTTCTCCAAGCCGTCGGGGCAGTCGCAGTGGGGTGCCCCGGACCCGGGTGCGCGCCCCGCCCCGTGGTCGCCGCCGCCCAGCGGTGCGCACCTGCCACCGCCGCAGCCCGGCAGCGCCCCGGCGGACCAGCCGCCGCCCCCGTCCGGTGAGCAGCAGCAGCCCGCCCCGGAGCCGGTGATGGACCTCTCGGGTCCGACCTACGCCGAGAAGGTGGAAGAACAGCGCCGGGCCCGTCGGGCCGCCGAGCAGGCCGCGCACGACGCCTCGCAGAACCCGCCGGCGCGCGACCGGGAGTGATCCCCGCGCCCCTGGCGTGGGGACCGTTGACGCTTCGAGCCGGTCGGTTCGGCCCGAAGCGTCAACGGTCCACTCCTGGGATCAGCGCAGTGACGATCAGCGCAGCGACGCCATCCACGCCTCGACGTCGTCGGGGGTGCGGGCCAGCCCGGCGGTGAGGTTCTCGACGCCGTCGGCGGTGACGAGGACGTCGTCCTCGATGCGGACGCCGATCCCGCGCAGTTCCGCGGGAGCGAGTTCGTCCTCGGTCTTGATGTAGATGCCGGGTTCGATGGTGAACACCATCCCCTCGCGCAGTTCCGCGTCGAGGTACATCTCCTTGCGGGCCTGCGCGCAGTCGTGCACGTCGAGGCCGAGGTGGTGGCTCGTGCCGTGCGGCATCCACCGGCGGTGGAACTGCCCTTCGGGTTCCATCGAGGTCGCGACGTCCACGGGGAGCATCCCCCACTCCGCGACCCGGTCGGCCACGACCTCCATGGCGGCCTCGTGGACCTCGCGGAACCTCACCCCGGGCTTCGCGACGGCGAAGGCGGCCTCGGACGCGTCCAGGACGGCCTGGTACACCCGGCGCTGAGCGTCGGTGAAGGTGCCGTCGACGGGCAGGGTGCGGGTGACGTCCGCGGTGTAGAGGGAGTCGACCTCGACGCCGGCGTCGACCAGCAGCAGCTGACCCGCGGTCACCGCCCCGTCGTTGCGGATCCAGTGCAGCGTGCACGCGTGATCGCCTGCGGCGGAGATGGTCTCGTACCCGACGGCGTTGCCCTCGACCCGGGCGTTGCCGTCGAAGACGGCCTCGACGAGACGCTCGCCGCGCGGGTGGCCGATCGCGCGCGGCAACGACCGGACGATCTCCTCGAAACCGCGGATGCTGGCCGCGACCGCCGTCCGCATCTCGCCGACCTCGTGCTCGTCCTTCACGAGGCGGAGTTCGGAGAGCGCGGTGACGAGTTCGTCGTCGGCCTTGTCCAGCGCCTCGCCGGAGCGCAACGGTGCCACGAGGGCGGTGACGGCGGGGTCGGCGTCGGGCACCACGCGCAGGCCCGTCGTGGTCTCGTCGTCCAGCGAGGACCCGATCTCGTCGGTCAGGGTCGCGACGTCGTGGCAGGTGATCCCGGTCTGCGCGGCGAACTCCCGGAGCGTGGGACGGACCCCCACCCACAGTTCGCCGTAGCGGGCGTCGGCGAAGAACTCCTCGGTGTCGCGCGCGGCCTGCGGGCGGACGTAGAGGACGGCCTCGTGACCCTCGGCCCGCGGGTGCAGGACGAGGACGGCGTCGGCCTCGCGGTCGCTGCCGAGCCCGGTGAGGTGCGCGAACGCCGAGTGCGGCCGGAAGCGGTAGTCGGTGTCGTTGGAGCGGCGGACGAGCGTCCCGGCGGGGACGACGAGCACCTCGTGCGGGAACAGCGAGGAGAGCACCTCGCGGCGTCGCGCGGCGAACGGTGCCGACGGGGCGGCGTCGAGGTCCTCCGCGGGGCGCGGTCCCCAGCCCTCGGAGATGAACCTGCGGAACGCGGCCGAGCGGGGCGTGGCCCGGTGCGACGACATGTTCTCGCCGTCGCCCTCCCCGTCGCCCTGCGTCACGGTGGCGCCGTCGGTCTCGGGGGCCTGCACGTCGAAGGTCTCCTCGACGGATCCCTCGGGCCGCTGCGTCGTCTGCGAAGTCGCTCCTGGAGTCACCCGACCATCATCGCCCGCGGTGCCCGCGTTGTCCCGCCACCCCCACCGGTCGTGACCCCCTGTGACCAGCAGTTGACGATTCCCGGGTCGGGGGGTCACGGTGGGGCATGGGCGGTACAGCGAGGTGCCCCCGCTGCGACGGAGCGGTGCGGGCACCCAGCATCTGGCACTCCTCGGCGACCTGCGCGGTCCACGGGGAGGTGGTTCCCCTGCAACCCGCGCAGCGCGCGGACGGCGAGCACCTGGCCTGGATCGCCCGGCACTCCGACGTCCCCGTCTGGATGCCGTGGCCCCTCCCCGACGGCTGGCTCGTCACCGGGACGCGTTGCGTGCGGGACGAGAAGCACGAGGCGCAGGCCGTCGTGGTCGCGGTCTCGGGTCCCCACCACGGGGTCGGGGGGTCTCCCGTCGCGGACCTGCTGCTGGTCTCCGAACAACCGGGGACCGGTCTCGGGGCCCACCTCGCCGGCCGCGACGACGTCGACCCGGGGGAGGGGATCGTCAGCGGCCGTCCCGCGGCGCGTCCGCACGCCGGCGGTGCGGCCACGCCGCTGTGGGGGGTCGACGCCGACGGTGACCGCGCGGTCCTGGTCGGGGAGGCCGGCGGGGTCTGGCTGTGGGCGCTGCTCTGGCCCGCCTCCGCCGGGTTGACCCTCTTCGACGACCTGCAGCTCATCGACCTGCGCGATCCCGCCCACGAACTCGACGTGCCCTGCGGGGCGTTGTCGCCCCGGGTCTCCTGGGCGGGACCCGAGACCGTCCCCCGCGGCGCCTGAACGGGCGCGCCACGCGTGTGGACGGGATCACCGGTCACGGCACGTAAGCTCGTGGGGTGCGCATCGATCTGCACACGCACTCCAACGCCTCCGACGGGACCCAGTCGCCGGCCGACGTCGTGGCCTCCGCCGCGCAGGCCGGCCTCGACGTCGTCGCCCTGACCGACCACGACACCAGTGACGGCTGGGTCGCGGCGGTCACCGCCGGCGAGCGGCTCGGAGTTCGCGTGGTTCCCGGGGTGGAGATCAGCTGCCTGCGTCGCGGCGTCTCCGTCCACCTGCTCGCCTACCGGCACGACCCGACCGACGAACCCCTCGTCCGGATGCTGGCCGAGTCGCGCACCTCCCGCGCCAGCCGCGCCCGGCAGATGGTCGAACGTCTCGGCCCCGACACCGGTCTGCGCTGGGAGGACGTCCTCGAGCACGTCCACGGCGACGCCACGATCGGGCGTCCGCACATCGCCGACGCCCTCGTCGGCCTCGGTGTCGTGGAGGACCGCGACGAGGCCTTCGCCACGTTGCTCTCCGGCCGCAGCCGCTACTTCGTCCCGCAGACGGCCCCCGACCCGGTCGAGGCCGTTCGCCGGGTCCGCGCGGCCGGCGGGGTCCCCGTCATCGCGCACCCCGCGGCGTCCAAGCGGGGCAGCTGCATCGGCGACACCGACATCGAGGCCATGGTCGAGGCCGGTCTCGCGGGCCTCGAGGTCGACCACCGCGACCACTCCGACGCGGAACGCGCGCACCTGCGCGACCTGGCCTCCTCCCTGGACCTGCTGATCACCGGGTCGAGCGACTACCACGGCACCGGCAAGCGGAACCTGCTGGGGGAGAACACCACCGACCCCGAGGTCCTGGTCCGCATCGACGAGCTCGCCGCTGCCCCGCACGAGGTCGGGAACGCGTGAACCTGCAGCTCTTCGGGGAGACCTTCGTCACCCTGTTCGTCATCATGGACCCGTTGGGGACCGTCCCGATCTTCCTCGGGCTGACCGCGACGTTCAGCGCCACCGAGCGCTCCCGGGCGGCGCGCCAGGCCGTGTTCGTGGCCTTCGGCGTCATCGTCGCCTTCGCCCTCTTCGGTCAGCGGATCCTCGACTACCTGCACATCAGCCTGCCCTCGCTGCAGGCCGCCGGTGGTCTGCTGCTGCTGCTCATCGCCCTGGAACTGCTGACCGGCAAGAGCGACGAACCGACGAGCACCGTCGGGGTCAACGTCGCGATGGTCCCGCTGGGGACCCCGCTGCTGGCCGGGCCGGGCGCCATCGTCGCCACCATGGTCTTCGTCCAGCAGGCGCACGACTGGGGTGACCGGGCGGCGATCGCCGCCGGGGTCATCGCCGTGCACGTGACGTTGTGGCTCGCGATGCGCTTCGCCGGTCTGGTCCACAAGGTGCTCGGCGACTCCGGCGTCCTGCTCGTCACCCGGGTCGCGGGTCTGCTGCTGTCGGCGATCGCCGTGCAGCTGGTGGCGGACGCGGTCCGGACCTTCGTCGTCGAGAGCTGACCCCGCTCAGAGCCCCCGCAACTGGGCCCTCAGGTCCGCCCCGCCCACCGGGGCCGGGCCTCGGCGGGCCCACGACGGCAGCACGCTGAGGGCGAGACGG
Source organism: Kineococcus sp. AC630 (assembly GCF_979255925.1). Taxonomy (NCBI): domain Bacteria; kingdom Bacillati; phylum Actinomycetota; class Actinomycetes; order Kineosporiales; family Kineosporiaceae; genus Kineococcus; species Kineococcus sp. AC630. Next base: position 34,985 of record NZ_CEEDMJ010000011.1, on the reverse strand, counting down.
CAGGCCTGCGCCCAGGAACCGGGCAGCGACTCGTCGTCGTAGCCGGTCAGCGAACGGGCCGGGGCGTCCAGGTCGACCTCGGCCCGGACCGCGGCGACGTCGGCGGCGACCTCGTCCGACGTCGCGGACAGGTCGTCCGGTTCGGCACCGAGCAGGACGGCCGTGCAGCGTTGCTCCCGGACGTAGCGTTCCGCGGCCGCCCGGGTGGGTGCCTCGCCGGCGGCGGCGGAGGTCAGCAGCACGGTGTGCACCCGCAGCGCGTGCCGCAGGGCCGCCAGGTCGGGGTCGTGACCCTCGGCCCGAACGTGCCGACCGCCGTCGAGGGCGCGTTCGCGCGCCGCGAGCGCCATCGCCCGCACCGGGTCGCACGACGCCGCGCGCAGCAGTGCGGCCGCGTCGAGCACGCGTCGCCAGGGGTGGCGTTCGTCCTCGAGGACCGGCCGCAGCCGGGGGTGGCGTTCCTCGACCAGCGCGGCGGCCAGCAGCGCCACCTCGAGGGTCGGCCCGGCGTGCAGGACCTGCGACACGCTCGGTGGGGCCGCGGGTCGGGCGGTGACTGGTGCTCGCGTGGTTGCCGTCACCCCACCAGGGTGCGGTCGAGTCCGGGTGGTCGCAGCTCGGACGGGTCCCGCCGGTGGTGCGGCGGGACCCGTCCGACCGGGTCAGTCGACGGCGGGAGCGGGGACGGTGCTCTCGTCGCTGCCCTGCTCGGCGCTCGCGTCGGCGGTCTTCGCGCGGCTGCGACGACGGCGACGCGGCCGCTCCGCGGTCTCGCCACCCTCGGCGGGTGCCGGGATCTCCGGGGTCTCCGCGACCGCGGGAGCCTCGGGGGGCACCGCCGCTCCGTCCGCCCCGACCGGGGTCTCCGCGACCTGGGTCTCGTCGAGTCCGACCCCGCTGCGGGTCCGGCGGCGCTGACGGTCGCGGCGGGGACGCTCGACGCGTTCCTCGACGACGCCTTCCTCGGCGGCGACAGCGGTGGGGCCGGCGTCACGACGGGGACCGCGGGCGCTGTCACGCCCACCGTCACGCCCGGACTCCCGGCCACCGTCCTTGCGGGGGCGTCGGCCCTTGCTGGCGCCGACCTCCCCGAGGTCCTCGACCTGCTCGGCCTCGAGGCCGGCGCGGGTTCGGCTCGCGCGCGGGAGGCGTCCTGTCGTACCCGCGGGGATGTTCAGGTCGTCGAACAGGTGCGGCGAGGACGAGTACGTCTCGACGGGTTCGCCGAAGCCGAGACCGAGCGCCTTGTCGATGAGGCCCCAGCGGGGGAGCTCGTCCCAGTCCACGAAGGTGACCGCGACACCGGTGTTCCCGGCGCGGCCGGTGCGACCGATGCGGTGCAGGTAGGTCTTCTCGTCCTCGGGGCACTGGTAGTTCACGACGTGGGTGACGTCCTCGACGTCGATGCCGCGGGCGGCCACGTCGGTGGCGACGAGGACGTCGACCTTGCCGGCGCGGAACGCGCGCAGGGCCTGCTCGCGGGCACCCTGGCCGAGGTCACCGTGGATCGAGGCCGCCGCGAAACCGCGCTCCTCCAGCTGCTCGGCGACGGAGGCGGCGGTGCGCTTGGTGCGGCTGAAGACGATGGTCAGGCCACGGCCCTCGGCCTGCAGCAACCGGGCCAGGACCTCGACCTTGTCGAGCGCGTGGGTGCGGTAGGCGAACTGCGTGATGGCCGCGACGGTGGCTCCGTCGTCGGTCGGGTCCACGGCGCGGATGTGGGTGGGCTGACGCATGTAGGAGCGCGCCATCGCCACGACCGGGCCGGGCATCGTCGCGGAGAACAGCATCGTCTGCCGGCCTGGGTTGGTCTGCGAGAGCAGGCGTTCGACGTCGGGCAGGAAGCCGAGGTCGAGCATCTCGTCGGCCTCGTCCAGGACGACGCACTTGACGTTGGAGAGGTCGAGGTGACGCTGCTGCGCGAGGTCGAGGAGGCGGCCCGGGGTGCCGACGACGACGTCGATGCCCTTGGTCAGCGCGGCGATCTGCGGTTCGTAGGCCCGGCCGCCGTACACGGTGAGGATGCGGGCGGGGTAGTTGCGGCTCGCGGTCGTCAGGTCGCCGGCGACCTGGGTGGCGAGCTCGCGGGTCGGGACGATGACCAGCGCCTGCGGCTTGCCGGGGTTCGGCAGGGCGTCGTAGTCGGGGTCACCCGGGACGGCGGTGCGCTGCAGGAGCGGGACGCCGAAGCCGAGGGTCTTGCCGGTACCCGTCTTGGCCTGGCCGATGATGTCGTGCCCGGTCAGCGCCACCGGCAGCGTCATCGACTGGATGGGGAACGGGGTGGTGATCCCGGCTCCGGCGAGGGACTGCGCGATGCGCGCGTCGACGCCGTGCTCGGCGAAGGTGCCGACGGGCGGGGCCACGTAGGGGGCCGCTGCGGGGGCGATCTGGTCGGACGTCTCGGTCTGGGCGTCCGTCGTGCTCGAGTCGGTCATGCGTCTCCCGTGCAGGGGGCGGCGTCGACGACCCGCACGAGCTCACCGGGTGGGGAGCGCTCGAACCCTCCGCGAGGAGGTCGTCAGGCGGGACGTGCGGCCGCGTCGCGGCAATCGGCAGCCGATCGTGACTGGCGACCGGGCAACCATGAACCTGACCATGGTAGCCGTGCCACCCCGCGCCCGGCGCGTGTCGCCCCCCTCACACCCCGTCACGGTGCCCCTGGCGGTGCGGCGTGACGCCGCGGTGGGGTCTCCCGCCGCGACGTCACACCTCGTGACACCTCGTGCCCGTCCGTCAGGACAGGCCGAAGCCCACCTTGCGGACCTCCGAGGCACCGATGTCGATGTACCCCAGCGACGCCGCCGGGACCACCACGAGGCGTCCCTTCTCGTCCACCAGCCGCAGCACCGTGCCGCCGGACAGCGCCTCGGTGACCGCCGCGGTGATCTCCTCGCTGGTCTGGGCCGACTCGAACACCAGCTCGCGTGCGACGTTCTGCACGCCGATCCGAACCTCCACCGCAGTCCCCTCCCGGGTCTCGCCGTTCCTGAACCTCGCGTGGGGCGGTTGCCGCCCGCGATCGTCAGGCCACGCTAGCCGCCGCCGGGGCGCGACCGCGTTCCGGTTCGCCGCCAGCGGACGGGGCGGAGGTGCGGGCCGGGTCGCTGCGCCCGGCTGCGCGGTACCGGTGCGAAGCTGACGCCGTGCTCCTGCGTGCTCACGACGGCGACCCCGCCCGCCCCCCGGTGACCTCCCGACGGGCGGTCCTGCTCGGCGGAGCGGGGGTGCTGGCGGGACTCGCGGGGTGCACGGGCGGAGCGAGCGGTACGCCGTCGCAGGCCCCGGGGACCCTGGCACCCACCAACTCGACGGCCACGCCGTCCGAGGTCGCGACACCCACGGTGACGCAGTCGACGCAGCCGCCGCTGCCCGAGGGCCTCACGGCGGCCGACGTCAGCGCCGGGGTCCTGCTGCGCCGGGTCCCGCAGTCCGGTGGGGGTTCCCTCGTCGTCGTGCCGGGCTCCTCCCAAGCCCCTGCCTCCCAACGGGTCCGCACCCTCCGCGTCGAGGTGGAGCAGGACCTGGTCGACGCGGGCGTGCTGGACCCGGTCGCGTTCGCGGACTTCGCGCTGGGCGTCCTGAACGACCCGCGGAGCTGGGGCGCGGGCGGCACGACGAGCTTCGCCCGCACCGACGGCGACGCCGAGATCCGCCTCGTGCTGGCGACCCCCGACACCTCCGCCGCGCTCTGCCGACCCCTGCGCACCGGCGGGACGCTCTCCTGTCGCAGCGGTGACGCGGCGATCCTCACGTGGTACCGCTGGGTGGAGGCCATCCCCGACTACGGCGAGGACCGCACCGGCTACCGGCAGTACGTCGTCAACCACGAGGTCGGCCACGCCCTCGGTCACGGCCACGCACCGAACCCCGGGGCCGGGAAGCTCGCGCCGGTGATGATGCAGCAGACGAAGGGGCTGGACGGCGCACTGCCGAACCCCTGGCCCAACCCCTGAGTCACGCGCGGTGGACCGTGGTGACGGTCCCGTCCGGACGCAGCGTCCGGAGGCGCAACCGCTCCCCGTCGACCTCGGTCAGCACCACCGAGGTGAGCAGCAGACGGAACAGCTGGAACGGCTCCGGCGGGTGCCGGTCCGCCACGTAGCCGGCGAGCTCGCCCGCGTCGGTGACCTCCTCCGCGGTCCCGGCGACCTTCGCGTCGCCCCCGGCCAGCGAACCGTCGCCGGTGTGCGCGTGCAGGGCGAAGCGCGGGTCCCGCAGGAGGTCGACCCCCTTGCGCGAGCCCGGCATCGACCCCAGCGTCAGGTCCCCGCGCCACCGGTGCACATCCGTCCCCGAGACCCGGGGTGAGCCGTCGCGCGTGAGCGTCGCGAGGACGTGGTGGCGCGCGGCGGTGAACCGCGCCAGGACGGCGGCAGCGAGGTCCGGGGCCCGCTCCTCGACGTCCCTCCAGTGCAACGGGGTCGGGTTCTCCTGCCTCATGGGCGCACTGTGCCCCGAGGGTCCGACAACGGGGCCCGGCGGGTGGTGCGGCACCCCGGGTGGGAGGCTGCGCCCGTGCCGAGCGAGCTTCCCGACCGCGCCGAGGAGGTCCTCGAGGTCGTGCACGCCATCCCCGCCGGGCGGGTCCTGACCTACGGCGACGTGGGTGAGCTCGTCGGTGACCGCGGACCGCGGTTCGTCGGGAACGTGCTGCGCCGCTTCGGGTCCGACGCTCCCTGGTGGCGCGTGCTGCGGGCCGACGGGAGCGCCGCCCCGCCGCTCGCGGACCGGGCCCTGCAGCACTGGCGGGCGGAAGGGGTCCCGCTGCGGCGCCTCGCCCACGACGCCGCCGACGTCCGGGTCGACCTGGGTCAGGCCCGTTGGGACGCCGCGGACTGGGTCGCCCCGTGGGCCCCGCGGTGAGCCTCCCCGAGGACCTGGCCTGCGCGCACCGGCGCTTCTCGGTGGAGTTCTCGCCCGCCCACGACGAGGCCTCGGCCACCCGGCAGTGGGCGACCGTCGAACGGCTCGCCCGGCTCCGGCCCGTCTTCGCCTCGGTCACCTACGGCGCCGGCGGCGGCAGTCGGGAGGGGACGGTCGAGCTCGCCTCCCGCCTCACCGCCGAGACGTCCCTGCGTCCGCTCGCCCACCTCACCGCCGTCGGGGAGTCCGCGGACCGGCTGCGCGGTGTCGTCGGCGACCTGCTGGCGGGCGGGGTGCGCGACGTCCTCGCCCTGCGGGGGGACCCGGACGGCGACCCGCACGCGCCCTGGACCCCGCACCCGCAGGGTCTGCAGCACGCCGACGAGCTGGTGCGGCTGGCCCTGGCCGAGGGCGCGTCCTCGGTGGGGGTGGCGGCCTTCCCGCTCGGCCACCCCGACTCTCCCGACCCCGACACCGACCTGCGGCACCTGCTGGGGAAGTTCCGCGCCGGAGCCGCGTTCGCGATCGCCCAGCTGACCTTCGACGTCGAGGACTTCCTGCGTCTGCGGGACCGCCTCGCCGCCGCCGGCTGCGCGGTGCCGCTGGTCCCGGGTCTGCTGCCCGTGACCAGCCCGCGGGTCCTCGAGGTGACCCGACGGCTCACCGACGGCCACGAACCCTCCTGGCTGCACCGTCGCCTCGACCCCTTCCTCGACGACCGGGGCGCCTTCCGCGAGGAGGGTCTGCGGGTCGCGGTCGAGGACGGCCGCCGGCTGCTGGCCGAGGGTGTGCCCCTGCTGCACCTCTACTCCCTGAACCAGGCCGCCAACGTCGAGGCGCTGGTGACCGAGCTGGGACTGGCCGGGTGACGGCATGGGAGTCCCCGTCCGGGTCGTGGTGGGGGTCGTGGTGGGGGTCGTGTCGGAGGTCTGTGGTGCGATGACGGGGTGCTCGGGGAGAACGCGAACGACGGTGGTGCGGGCCGTGGACCGGCCAGGGGCGGCGACGGTCTCCGCCGACGGCCGCGACCGCCGCGGTTGCGGCGCGCCGCACCCGTCGAACCTCCTGCCGCACAGCCGGACCCGAGCCAGCAGCGGGTGCTCGACACCCGGCCCGGCAGCGGCCCGCTGGTCGTCCTGGGCGCCCCGGGGACCGGTCGTACCCGCACCCTGCGCGAACTCGTCGCGACCCGGGTGGAACGCGACGGCCTGGAACCGGACCGGGTCCTCGTCCTGGCCCCGACCCGCCGTTCCGCCGACCTGCTGCGCGACGACCTCTCGCAACGGTTGCGACGCACGACGGGCCAGCCCGCGGCCCGCACGCCCCAGTCCTACGCCTTCGGCGTGCTGCGCCTCGTCCACGTCCGCGAGGGGACCCCGCCGCCACGCCTGATCTCCGGCGCCGAACAGGACTCGATCCTGGCCGACCTGCTCCGCGGTCACCTCGCCGTCACCGCCGAGGAGGGCCCGGCCGTGACCGAGCTCTTCGACCTCGACGCCACCGGCGCGCTCACCGCCACGGGTGCCCTGCGGGTCCCGAGCTGGCCCAGCGACGTCCCCCGCGCGTCCTGGGTGCTGCGCAGCTTCCGCAACGAACTGCGCGACCTGCTGATGCGCGTCGTCGAACGGGGGCTGCGCTCCGCCGACCTGCTCGACCTCGCCCGGACCCAGGCCCGGCCCGAGTGGCGGGCCGCGGCCGCCCTCCTCGAGGAGTACCTCGACGTCAACGCCCTCAGCCGCTCCGAGGCCTACGACCCGGCCGCCGTGGTCGACGAGGCCGTCGTCGCCCTGCAGGCCCAGCCCGACCTGCTCGCCGCCGAACGCGCCCGCTGGGACCTCGTCGCCGTCGACGACGCCCACGACCTCTCCGACGCCGGTCTGCGCCTGCTCGAGGTCGTCGCCGGTGGGCGCGACCTCGTGCTGACCGCCGACCCCGACAGCGTCACCCAGGGCTTCCGCGGCGCCGACGCGCGCACCGCCGCCGGGCTCGCCCAGCGGTTCGGGCCGCGACCGGGCGTCGACGCGCCGACGTTCGTGCTCGGCACCGGCTGGCGTCAGCGGCCCGTCCTGCACGACGTGACCCGGGCGGTCTCGACCCGCATCGGCGCTCTCGGCGGCGCCGGGCAACGCGCGGCCCGCGCGGGTCGTGGCGGCGGTGGGCACGTCGAGGTCGCCGTCCTCGGCTCACCCACCCAGGAGGCCGCCTGGATCGCCCAGCGGTTGCGCCGCCGCCACCTGCTGGACGGGATGCCCTGGTCCCAGATGGCCGTCGTCGTCCGCTCCGCCGGGCACACCGCCGCGCTGCGCCGGGGTCTCGCGCACGCCGGGGTGCCGCTCGCGGTGCCGCTCGCGGAGGTCCCCGTGCGCGACGAGCCGTCCGTCCGCCCGCTGCTGACGGCGCTCGCCGTCGTCCTCGACCCGCAGGCCCTCGACGACGCCACGGCCAGGGACCTCGTGACCTCGCCCGTCGGCGGCGCCGACGTGGTCGCCCTGCGGCGCCTGCGGCAGTCGTTGCGCCGCAGCGAGGTCGCCGCCGGTGGCGGTCGCAGCAGCGACGCCGTGCTCACCGGGGCGCTGGCCGGGGCGCTCGCCGCGCCGGAGGCCGGTGACCTCGCCGCGACGGACGGTGACCTGGCGATGCTCGGCGTCGAGGACCCGGCGTTGCGCCCGGCCGTGCGGGTGGCGGTCGTCCTGCAGGCCGGTCGACGAGCGGCCGCGGCGCCCGACGCGAGCGCCGAGACGGTCCTCTGGGGGATCTGGGAGGCCAGCGGTCTGGCGGAGCGCTGGCAGCGGGCCGCCCTGGCCGGGGCCGTCGTCGAGGGGGCCGACGCCGGGCGCGCCGACCGCGACCTGGACGCCGTGCTCGCCCTCTTCGAGGCCGCGGGTCGTTTCGTGGACCGCTTCCCCGGGTCCGGCAGCGCGCAACGCTTCCTCGACCAGCTGATGGCGGCCGAGGTGCCCTCCGACACCCTCGCCGACCGCGCCCCCGACGCGGGAGCCGTCACGCTGACCACCCCGCAGGGCGCGGTGGGACGCGAGTGGGACCTCGTCGTCGTCGCCGGGGTGCAGGAGGGGGTCTGGCCCGACCTGCGGTTGCGCGGTTCCCTCCTCGGCGCGCAGGCGTTCGTGGACGTCCTCGAGGGCCGAGACTCCGACGGCCCCGGCGCGCGCCGCGCCGTGCTGGAGGACGAGCTGCGGCTCTTCCACGTCGCGGTCTCCCGGGCGCGCGAGGAGCTGGCGGTGACCGCCGTGCGGGCGGAGGAGGAACGCCAGTCGGCCTTCGTCGACGTCGTCGCCGACGCGGCCGGGCTGCAGGAGGGCGCGCAGGACGAGGAGCGCGAACTGGCGACCGTGCCACGGGCGGTGTCGTTGCCGGCGCTGGTGGCCCGGCTGCGCCAGGTCGTCTGCGCGCCGGACACGCTCGAGTCCCCGCAGCGCAAGGCCGCCGCGGCGGCCCGGCTGGCGGAGCTGGCCCGAGCCGGGGTCGGTGGCGCGGACCCGGCGCAGTGGTACGGCGTCGACGACCTCACCGACGACGGCCCGTTGCGCGCTCCGCACGAGGAGGTCGCCGTCTCGCCGTCGCGGGTCGAGAGCTTCGAGCGCTGCGGGCTGCGCTGGTTGCTGGAGAGCTCCGGCGCCCGCGCGGGCGACTCGACGAGCCAGTCGATCGGCAACCTCGTGCACCGCATCGCCTCCGAGGCTCCCGAGGCCGACGCGTTCGAGCTGCGTCGTCGCCTGGGGGTGCTCTGGCCGACCCTCGGACTGCCGGACGGGTGGGTCGCGGACACCGCGCGCGCCCGGGCCGAGCGGATGGTCGACAAGCTCGCGGAGTACTACCGCGAGGCCCGCCGGGAGGGCCGCACGCTGGCCGGCGTCGAGCTCGACGTCGACGTCCTGGTCGGTCGCGCCCGCATCCGCGGCCGGGTGGACCGGCTCGAGGTCGACGGCGAGGGTCGAGCCGTGGTCGTCGACCTCAAGACGGGCAGGACCCAGCCGTCGAAGGCCGACCTGGAGCGGCTGCCGCAGCTCGGCGTCTACCAGCTCGCCGCCCAGGAGGGCGCGTTCCCCGCGGTGCCCGGCACGGGGGGCGCCGCCCTCGTCCAGCTCGGCGGGAACCAGAAGAAGGCCCCGCAGCAGCGCCAGCGCGCTCTGGACGAGGACCCCGAGCCCGGCTGGGCGTCCGACCTCGTGGCCCGTGCGGCCGAGGGGATGGCCGCCGACCGCTTCGAGGCGGTCGTCGGTCCGCACTGCGGGTACTGCCCGGTCTACAGCAGCTGTCCGGCCCAGGACGCCGGTCGCAGCGTCGTCGAGGAGGGTGGCCGGTGAGCGAGCTGCTGGGAGCCGTGGAGATCGCGCACCGGCTCGGGCGGCCGACCCCGACCCCCGAGCAGGTGGCCGTGATCGAGGCACCCGTGGAGCCGATGCTGGTCGTCGCGGGGGCCGGCTCGGGCAAGACGGAGACGATGTCCTCGCGCGTCGTGTGGCTCGTCGCCAACGGCCTGGTGGCTCCCGAGGACGTCCTCGGCCTGACCTTCACCCGCAAGGCCGCCGGAGAGCTCGCCGAACGCGTCCGTCGCCGGCTGCGGGGGCTGCGGGCCGTCGGCCTGGGCGGGGACACCGCCGACGACGCGCTGGGCGAGGGGGAACCGGTCGTCTCGACGTACCACGCCTACGCCGCGTCGCTCGTGATCGACCACGGGCTGCGGATGGGCATCGAACCGCAGTCCACCGTGCTCTCCGACGCGGGTGCGTGGCAGCTGGCCTCCGACGTCGTGGAGACCTGGCGCGGCGACCTGCCCGGGGTCGAGGCCGCACCGAGCACCCTGGCCGCGGCGCTGCTCCAGCTGGCGGGGGAGTGCGCCGAGCACCTCGTCGACCCCGCGGACGTGCTGTCCTTCGTCGACGGGATCGACGCCCACGTCAAGACGCTGCCCAAGGACGACAGGAGCATCGCGAAGCTCGGCGCGCACGTCCCGGGGGAGCCCTACGCCAAGGTCCGCGACCTCCTGGCCGTCCAGCAGGCCCGCAAGGTCGTCGTCCCGCTGCTCGCCGAGTACGAGCGCCGCAAGCGTGACGCGGAGCAGCTCGACTTCGGTGACCAGGTGCTGCTCGCCGCTCGCCTGGCCCGCGAGGTCCCGGCCGTCGCCGCGGCGGAGCGGGCGAAGCACCGGATCGTGCTGCTGGACGAGTACCAGGACACCTCCTACGCCCAGCTCGCCCTGCTGCGTTCGCTGTTCGGGGACGGGCACCCCGTGACGGCCGTGGGCGACCCGCACCAGTCCATCTACGGCTGGCGCGGCGCCAGCGCGGGGAACCTCGTGAGCTTCCCCGCCCACTTCCGCCGCCTCGACGACACCCCCGCCGCCCAGCTGCCGCTCGCGACGAGCTGGCGCAACGACGAGGGCGTCCTCGCCGCGGCCAACGTCGTCGCCGAGCCGTTGAACGCGGCGCTCACGGCGGGGACGGTCGCCGTGCTGCGCCCGCGTCCGGGCGCCGGGACCGGCCGGGTGCGGGCGACGTTCGCCGCGACGGTCGAGGAGGAGGCCGCCGAGGTCGCCGCCCGCCTCGCCGAGGTGTGGCGCGCCGACTCCGAGCGGCTCGCCGTCCAGCGCCGGGTGGAGGGCGCCGACCCCAGACCCCGTCGCACCGCGGCGGTGCTGTGCCGCAAGCGGAGCCAGTTCGTGGTGCTGCAGCGCGCGTTGCGCGACGCCGGGTTGCCCGTCGAGGTCGTCGGGCTCGGGGGACTGCTCTCGACCCCGGAGGTCGTCGACGTGGTCGCAACCCTGCACGTCCTGCACGACCCGGGTCGTGGCGACCACCTCGCGCGGTTGCTGACCGGTGCGCGCTGGCGCCTCGGCGCCCGCGACCTCGCGGCGCTGGGGGTGTGGGCCCGTCAGCTCCAGCGGCAGCGCAACGCGCTGCCGCAGGACCCGCACGAACCGGGCGAGGACGTCGTCCTCCTGCCCGACGAGGTCGAGTCGGTGAGCCTCGTGGAGGCCCTGGACGACCTCCCGGGCCCCGGCTGGACCGGACCGGACGGTCGCGGGTTGTCCGCCCGGGCGCACACCCGGCTGTCCCGGCTCGCCGCCGCCCTGCGCCGGTTGCGCAGCCGGACCCACCTGCCCGTCGCCGACCTGGTCGGCGAGGTCGAACGCGCCCTGCTGCTCGACGTCGAGGTGGCGGCCCGGCCGGGCAGTTCCCCGGCCTTCGCCCGCAGCAACCTCGACGCCCTCGCCGACGCGGCCGCGTCGTTCTCGGCGGGGTCGCAACGGCCGGGGCTGGGGGGTTTCCTGTCCTGGCTGGACGCGGCCGAGGTCCGCGAGCGCGGACTGGAACCCGGAGCCTCCGACGTGGCGACCGACGCCGTCCAGCTGCTCACCGTGCACGCCAGCAAGGGACTGGAGTGGGACGTCGTCGCCGTGCCCGGGCTCGTCGAGAAGTCGTTCCCCGCCACGGGGGAGACCGCACCGGGGTGGCTGGGCGGCATGGGTTCGCTGGGTGTCCTGCCCTACCCGCTGCGCGGTGACCGCTCCAGCCTGCCGCACTTCGACATCGAGGGTGCCGACACCCAGAAGGAGCTCGACACCGCCCGCGAGCAGTTCCTCGCCGCCTGCGGTGAGCACCAGCTCGCCGAGGAACGCCGTCTCGCCTACGTCGCGTTCACCCGGGCCAAGGAGGAACTCCTGCTGTCCGGGGCCTACTGGGACGACGCGACGAGGCCCCGGGAGCCCTCCCGGTTCCTGCGCGAGGTCCTCGAGGCCCCGCCCGGCGCCGTTCCCGGGCTCGTGGTGCTGCCGCCGGCGGCCCCGCCGGAGCCCGACGCGCCGAACCCGCGGACGGCGAACCCGCAGCGCGTCGTCTGGCCGGTCGATCCGCTCGCCTCCCGACGCGGCGACGTGGACGCGGGGGCGGCGCTCGTCCGCGCCGCGATGGCGGGGACGACCACCGACGAGGAGGTGAACGAGGTCGACGAGGAGACGCTGTCCTGGGGCGAGCAGAGCCGGTTGCTGCTGGCCGAGCGCGCCCGGGCCCACGACGCCCCCGGGGTGCTCCTGCCCAAGCACCTCTCCGCGTCGCGGCTGGTGGCGCTGGCCCAGGACGCCGACGCGTTGGCCCTGCAACTGCGACGGCCCGTCCCGCTGGAACCCCGTCCGGCGACCCGCCGGGGGACGGCGTTCCACGCTTGGCTGGAGCAGCGCTTCACCGCGAGTTCGCTGCTCGACCTGGTCGACCTCCCCGGTGCGGCCGACGAGGACGCCGCCGACGACGCGGAGCTCGTGGCGCTGCAGCGTCGCTTCCTCGCCTCGGAGTGGGCCTCACGGGACCCGGTCGCCGTCGAGGTTTCGGTGGAGACCCCTGTCGCCGACCTCGTGGTGCGGGGCCGGATCGACGCGGTCTTCTCGACGGTCTCGGCCGGGAGGACCCGGTGGGACGTCGTGGACTGGAAGACGGGCCGACCGCCGGAGGGGGACGGGGCGCGTGCCCGCGACGTCCAGCTCGCGGTCTACCGCCTGGCCTGGTCGCGGTGGCAGGGAGTTCCGCTGGAGGACGTCAGTGCAGCGTTCTTCTACGCCTCGACGGGTGCGACGGTCCGGCCCGTCGACCTGCTGGGCGCGGACGACCTGGAACGTCTGGTCCGTTCCGTGCCGGTCGGGTAGTCGCCCAGGCTGGCGAGGAACTGCCGGAACGCGCGGTCGGTGCGGTCCCGGTCGCCGGTGGCGTGCAGGTCGGTGATCAGTCCGCGGATCACGGCCAGGACGAGGGTCGCGAGCTCCGGGCGCTCGAGGGTCCGCAGTCCGTCCTCGAGGGGTTCGAGCCAGTCGGTCGTCGCGGCCCGGCGCAGTTCCGGCCACAACGGCTCGACGGTGCTCTCGCGCAGTTCCCCGAACATCCGCAGGTAGGGCTGCCCGTCCGCCCCGGTGATCGCGGTCCACGCCCGGGTGAGGGTGTCGCGGTACGGCTCGTCGGGTCGTGGCCGGAGCAGGTCGCGGAACCCGTCGAGCTGTCGCTGCCGGGCCCGGCCGAGGACCGCGCGCAGCAGGGCGTCGCGGGTGCCGAAGTGGTAGATCAGCATCCGCGCCGAGGTCCCGGTGGCCGTGACGAACGGTCCGAGCCGGTCGGGGAGGCCGTGAGCGAGGGCGTGGTCGGCGCAGGCGTCGAGCAGTTCCTCCTTCACCTGCGGCTGCGGTCGACGGCCCATCCCCGGATCTTTTCGCGTAACGATCGCTACGTCTAGCGTTGGTCGCCGGACGAGCGTGGAGGTCGGGATGAGGGTCGTGTTCGTGCACGGGGCGTGCGTGAAGGACGGGTCGTGGTGGTGGCGCCGGACCGCGGACCTGTTGCAGGAGAACGGTGTCCGCAGCGTCTCGCCGCTGCTGCCCAGTTGTGGCGAGGGTGGCTCGGGTGGTTTCGCCGAGGACGTCGCCGCGGTGCGGGGGGTGCTGCAGGACAGCGACGAACCGACGGTGGTCGTCGCCCACAGCTACGGCGGGATCGTCACCGCGCAGGCAGCCGCCGGGATCGATCCCGTCCGCCACCTGCTGCTGGTCTCCAGCTACCTGCCCGAGGTCGGCCAGGGCCTCGCCGACTTCGGCGGGGGGCCCTCGCCCTTCCTCGACGTGGACGTCGACGCCGGCACGTTCGGGGTGCGCCCCGAACTCCTCGTCGACACGTTCCTGCACGACTGCGACCCCGAGGTCCGGGCCGAGGGGGAGCGCCACCTCGCCCGGCAGAACGTCGAGGTGACCTCGGCAACCGTCACCGCCGCCGCGTGGCAGGCCCTGCCCACCACCTACCTCGTCTGCACCCAGGACCGCGGGACCCCGCCGCGGCGGCAACGCGAGCACGCTGCCCGCGCGGACGCCGTCGTCGAGATCGACGCCGGGCACCACCCGTTCCTGTCCCGGCCGGTCGAGGTGCGCGACCTCGTCCTCCGCCTCGCGCCGCGGTCCTGACCCGTCCCGGTGCTCAGGGGATGTGGCGGAACTCGTCGCCGTCGGGGTCGGCCAGCGCTGCACCCTCCCGGTCCTCCCGAGGCGGCCCCCACTGGGACACCCATCGGTGTCACCACGTGGAGTGAGGTGTGGGTGCGACGATCCGGGCGCTCTGGCGACGAGATCGTCACATCCACGCCTCACTCGACGCGGCCAGGCGCCGGGATCCCACCCTCGTGTGACCCGTGTCTCACGGGAGGTGGTGACAGCGATGGGTGCGACGGGTCAGGCGGGAGCGGCCTCGCTGTCCTCGTGGTCGGGAACGCGGCACCAGCGTTCGACGAGGAGATCGGCGCTCTGCTGCTCGGGACGAACCGGGGACCCGGCTGGGTGGCCGAGCCGGGGAGGAGGGCGTCCGGCGTGGCGGGTCGGTCCAGCAGGCCGCTCCAGGACGCGGCGAGGCGCGTCGGGTCGTGCGTGTCCCGGATGAGAGCGACGAACTCGAGGTGGGCTCCGCGCCCGGGACCCGTGCGGCGGGGCATCAGTCGAAGGTCAGGTCCACGATCACACCCCGGTGATCGCTCCCACCCACCTGCTCGATGCGCGCCGTGACCCGCACGGAGTCCGGCAGCCCGTCGGCGAGGGCGTGGTCGAGCTGCACCTTCGGTGCGGGGGCGGGGAACGTCGGGCCGGTGACGAGGGGCCGCCAGGGCAGGACCCGGTGGACGACGCCCGGCGGCAGGTTCAGGTCCCCGAGCAGGACGAGGGGGCGCGGCAGCGACTCGGCGAAGCGCCGGACGGCCCGCAACTGCGCGACCGAGCGGAGCGGCGAGAACGAGAGGTGGGTCCCGAGGACGCTCACCGGTCCGATCGCCGTCTCCACGACGGCCGCGACGACGGCCCGCGGCTCGTCCGGGATCCAGCGCAACCCGGCGCCCGGGACGGGGAGCGGCAGCTTCGCGCGACCCGGAGCCATCCGTTCCTCGCGCCACTCCAGGACCGGCAGCCGCGACAGCAGGGCGATGCCGTAGGACGGTTCCCCGGCCACGGTCGCGTCGGCCGGGTAGAAGCCTTGCGGCGTACCGGGAGTGCCGTGGACGGTGGCGACGAAGCGCCCGGTGGACCCGGTGGCCTGCGCGAGCAGCGCCGTCTGGTCCGCCCGTGCGCTGCGGGGGAGCAGGTGGTCGACCTCCTGCACCGCGACGACGTCGGCGTCCAGCGCCGCGACCGCCGTGGTCAGGACGAAGGAGTCGACGGCGCCGGAGGCGAGGTCGCGACCGGAGGCCGCGTTGACCGAGGCGATGCGCAGGTGCACGGGATCAGGAACCCAACGGGTTGGCGTCCGCGTGCGCGTCGAGGTCGTCCAGCATCCGCCGGGCGTCCTCGATGATCTCGGCGTCCTCGATCCGCAACCCCAGCAGCAACCAGCGGGCGAGGGCGAGCTCGCCGGCGAGGCGGGCCCGCAGCAGCAGATCGGGGTCCGGCGGTTCGTGGCGCGCGTGGGCGTAGGCCTCCAGGACCGACTCGAGCGCGTCGGGGTCGGCCCCGACGGCCAGCCAGGCGAAGTCGTCGGCGGGGTCGGCGATCTTCGCGTCGACCCAGCCGGTGATGCCGGTGAGCCGGGAGCCGTCCGTGCGCACGTGCTCACCGACGAGGTCGCCGTGGATCGGGGTGGCCGCGAACCGCCAGTGCGAGACGTCCTCCATGAGGACCTCCCAGCGGGTCAGCAACCGCGGCGGGACGTGACCGGTCGAGGCGGCGCGGTCGAGTTCGGACAGCCGCCGCTTGCGGTACTCCTCCGCGTCGTAGACGGGCACCCCCGCGTCGCTGAACACCCCGGTGTCGATCTGGTGCAGCGCAGCGAGTCCGATGCCGATCGAGGCAGCCAGCCCCGGGCCCGGCCGCAGGTCACCCGGGTCGAGCGGGGATCCCGGGAGCTCGCGGTGCACGACGCACCGCCCACCCTCGGGCAGGGCCAGGGTCCCGGCGGGTTCGGGGACGGCGAACGGCAACGGTTCGACGAGGCCGGCGAGCAGTTCCACCTCGGCGTCCAGCGCGGCGGCCGCCGCGGGCCGGCGCGGGGTGCGCACGACGAACCTGCGGCCCTCGCCGTCCACCACGACGGCGACGTCGAAGTCCGCGCCGTCGGCGTCGGTGGGACCGGCCGCGACCACGTCCAGACCCCGCACGGCGGCGGTGGCGAGGGCGGCGAGGACACGGGGCGAGCGGACGGGCACACCCCCACGGTATTGCGCGAGGGCCTGCATAAGGTGCAGGTGTGACCCCAGTGCCCCTCCCGAGTCCCCCCCTGCGCAACCTGGCGCTGTCCCGACAGCACGTCGACCGGGCCGGAGTGAACCGGGTCCCGGCCTCGCACCTGCAGGAGCTCTGGGCCTCGCCGGACACCCGCGTCCTGCAGGTCCACGCCGGACGCGCCCCCGTCGTGAGCACTCCGGAGGGGTTGAAGCTGGTGCTGCGCGCCCCGGCCCAGGTCCCCACCCCCGGCGCCGACGACCTGCAGCTCTACCTCGGCGTCGACGAGGGCGTCCACCACGTCGCGGTCGTCTCGGCCGACGCCGAACCCGAGGCCACCGACGGCGCCGGCGGTGGCGAGGAGTGGCGGGGACTGCGCGAGGTCGGTGAGGAACTCTCCGCCCGCGACGCCGGGCTGTTCACCGAGGCCCTCTCGATGGGCAACTGGCACGCCGTGACGCGGTTCTCCCCGCGCAGCGGTCAGCCGCTGACCGCCGCGTCGTCGGGCTGGGTGAAGGTCGAACCCGACGGCAAGGAGCACTTCCCGCGCACCGACGCCGCGGTGATCATGGCCATCATCTCGCCCGAGGACGAACTCCTGCTGGGCCACCAGCCGGTCTGGCCGGAGAACCGCTACTCCGTCCTCGCCGGTTTCGTCGAACCGGGGGAGTGCTTCGAGGACACCGTGCGCCGCGAGGCGTTCGAGGAGGCCGGCATCGTCATCGGCTCCGGCCTCGAGGACGTCGTCTACCTCGGTAGCCAGCCGTGGCCGTTCCCGGCGAGCCTCATGGTGGGTTTCGCCGCCCGCGCCACGACCCGGGAGATCAAGGTCGACGGCGACGAGATCGCCCTCGCCCGCTGGTTCACCCGCGACGAACTCGCCGAGGAACTCGCCGCCGGACGGGTCCTGCCGCCGCCGGGGGTCTCCATCGCCCGGCGCCTCATCGAGGCCTGGTACGGCGGGCCGATCCCCGTTCCCGACGACAAGCCCTGGGCCTGATCCGCTACTCCCGCACCAGTTCCGCCGGGTGCCGGGGGTCCTCGCACCGCAGCACCGCGGTCGCGAGGTCGACGGGTTCGCTCAAGTCCAGGTAGCGCTTCCACCCGCCGAGGACCCGGTCGACGTCGTCGGCCGGGACCCGGCGGCGGATCGCGTTGTCCGAGGTCGACAGGTGCAGCACGGCGTCGAAACCCCAGCGGGTGTCCTCGCGCAGCAGGAACGGGCCGGTGAACACCAGGACGGCGTCGTCGGGGACGTCGCGACGGGCCGCGCGGGAGGACCGGTCGGTGCCGGGGTCGTACAACGACGGGACCCACCACCGCTCGTGCTCCGCGCCGAGGGGTTCCAGGACCTCCCGGTAGAGCCCCGGCACGTCCAGCCAGGTGTCGTGGAACGCATCGGGGTCGTCGCGACCGAACTCGTAGCGCAGCGAACGGGGACGCCAGAAACCCGACCAGTCCGCCTGCAGCACCGGACGGGCCCGCTCGCGCAGCGCCGCCACCAGGTGCTCCGCGAACCAGGCGCGGTCGGCGTCGACGGCGCCGTCGACGCCGACGCAGGCGCCCGCGGGCAGCGAAACGGCCCACCGGTCCGCGAACTCGCGGGGACCGGTGGGCCGGAAGGTCGTGGTCAGGAGAGCTTGGCCTTGACCTCGGCGAGGGAGGGGTTCGTCGCGGCGGTCCCGTCCGGGAAGAGCAGCGTCGGCACGGTCTGGTTGCCACCGTTGACCTGCATCACGTACTCGGCCGCGTTCGGGACCTCCTCGATGTTCACCTCGGAGTAGCTGATGCCTTCACGGTCCATCTGCGACTTCAGGCGACGGCAGTAGCCGCACCACGTCGTCGTGAACATCGTGACGCTGCCGGCCGCGGGGGCCTCCATCGTGGACACGGTCCTGCTCCTCGCTCCAGGTCACCACCGGGCTGTGGATCGTCTGCACCCCGTGCAACCACGGGATCCACAGCCATCTTCCCGCAGGCGGTTCACGGCGTGTCGTCCACAACGCGCCGCCCCTCCTGCCACCGACCACCCGTCCGGTGGGAGAAGATGCCGGGGCCATGACGACGAGCACAGACCTCCGCCCCAGCGCCGACTCGGTCCTCGACGGGCTCGACCCCGAGCAGCGCCAGGTCGCGACCACGCTCGACGGCCCCGTCTGCGTCCTCGCCGGCGCCGGGACCGGCAAGACCCGCGCCATCACCCACCGCATCGCCTACGGCGTGCACTCCGGCGCCTACGTGCCCAACCGGGTGCTGGCCGTGACGTTCACGGCGCGCGCCGCGGGGGAGATGCGGACCCGCCTGCGCGACCTCGGCGTCGCCGGCGTCCAGGCCCGCACCTTCCACGCCGCCGCCCTGCGTCAGCTGCAGTTCTTCTGGCCGCAGTCCATCGGCGGGTCGCTGCCGAACCTGGTCGAGCACAAGGCCCCGCTCATCGCCGACGCCTGCAACCGGCTGCGCATCCAGGCCGACCGCACCCGGGTGCGCGACCTCTCCGCCGAGGTCGAGTGGACCAAGGTCATGCTCGTCGACCCCGACGACTACGTGCGCCTCGCCGCCGCCGCGGGCCGCGGCGAGCCGGGCGGGCTCGACCTCGCCACCGTCGCGCGCCTCGTGCGCACCTACGAGGACGTGAAGACCGACCGGGCCGTCATCGACTTCGAGGACGTCCTGCTGCTGACCGCCGGCATCCTCGACGAGCGCCCCGACGTCGCCGCCACCGTCCGTGAGCAGTACCGCCACTTCGTCGTCGACGAGTACCAGGACGTCTCGCCGCTGCAGCAGCGCCTCCTCGACCTCTGGCTCGGCGGTCGCCAGGACCTCTGCGTCGTCGGCGACGCCAGCCAGACGATCTACTCCTTCGCCGGCGCCACCCCCGAGCACCTGCTCGACTTCCCCCGTCGCCACCCCGACACCAAGGTCGTCCGGCTCGTGCGGGACTACCGCTCCACCCCCGAGGTCGTCGGCCTCGCCAACTCCGTCCTCTCGATGGCCAGCGGCACGCACGCCCAGGCCCGCCTCGAGCTCATCGCGCAACGGCCCTCCGGCCCACCGCCCACGTTCACCGCCTACGACGACGACGTCGCCGAGGCCGCCGGCGTCGCCGCGCGCATCGCCGCCGAGGTCCGCGGTGGTCGCAGCGCCAAGGACATCGCGGTCCTGTTCCGCACCAACGGCCAGTCGCAGGCCCTGGAGTCGGCGCTCGCCGACGCCGGGGTCGGCTACGTCGTCCGCGGCGGGGAGCGGTTCTTCTCCCGCAAGGAGGTCCGCGACGCGATCGTGCTGCTGCGCGGTGGCGCCCGGTCCGCGGTGCCCGGCCACGACCTCGGGGCCGAGACCCGTGCGGTGCTGTCCTCGGCCGGCTGGGGCGAGAAGGCCCCGACGGCCGGTGGCGCGACGCGCGAGAAGTGGGAGTCGTTGCAGGCGCTGGTGGTCCTCGCCGACGAGCTCGCGGAGAAGCGCCCCGGTACGCAACTCAGCGACCTCGTCGAGGAACTCCTCGAACGCAGCCAGGCCCAGCACGCCCCGACGGTCGACGGCGTGACGCTGGCCTCCTTCCACGCGGCCAAGGGGCTGGAGTGGGACGTGGTGTTCCTGGTGGGGGTGAGCGAGGGGCTGCTGCCGATCTCGTTCGCCGAGACCCCCGACGACATCGAGGAGGAACGCCGCCTCCTCTACGTCGGGGTGACCCGGGCCCGCGAGGGGATCCACCTGTCCTGGGCCAACTCCCGCACCCCGGGAGGCCGGGCCTCCCGCAAACCCTCGCGCTTCCTCGACGCCGTCCGTCCCCAGGGCGCGCCCACGGCCCGTCGCGGCGGTGCGGTCACGCCGGCGGGCGCGAAGACCAAACGCACCAGCGGGCCCATGCTCTGCCGCGTCTGCGGCGCGTCGCTCACCGCCGGGGTGGACCGCAAGCTCGGGCGCTGCAGCGACTGCCCGTCCAGCTACGACGAGGCGGTCTTCGAGAGGTTGCGCGAGTGGCGCAGCGCGACGTGCAAGGCCGCCGAGGTGCCCGCCTACGTGGTGTTCACCGACGCCACGCTCGTCGCGATCTGCGAGGCGATGCCCACGGACACCGCCGCGTTGGCGAAGATCTCCGGGGTCGGGCCGTCGAAGCTGGAGAAGTACGCCGACGAGGTGCTGGCCGTCCTCGCCACCGACTGACCTCGATGAGATCCCCTGATCCGTTGCACGGCAACGGATCAGGCGGTGGTTGAGGATCGCACCGGAACTCGTCCGGAACTCGGCGGAAAAAGACGTTGTCGTCCCGGTGCGCGTGCCCCTACAGTCAGATGCACGACAGCACGGGGCAACGGTCCCGCGCGAACGCACCGCAGAGGAGGGCAGGACGATGGAAAGCATCGTGAACGCGGTCACCGCGCAGAACGGCGTCATCGCCGATGCCTTCGCCGTGCGCCCGCGCCAGTCCTCCCCGATCGCTGCCCAGTGCGGTTCGTGGGAGCGCAGCCACGCCTCCACCGGCGGCATGACCACGGGTGGAGTGCGTCTGCTCCCGGCCACGAAGTCCCCGGCCGGGCGTCTGGTCGCCCCCGCCTACGGCAGCACCTCCTTCCCGTTCTCGGGACCCTCGACTCTGAGTCCACCGGTCTAGCCACAGACCGGCGACCTCTCAGGCCGCGGATCCCGATCACCTCGGGTCCGCGGCCATTTTGCGTTCGTGGGCTCTTCGACGCCGAACCACTCGCCGGAGAACGCAGAGAGATGACCGTGCACCAGTCCCCGCAGACCCGACCGGGTCGAGGCAACCGACAGAACATCCGCACCACCGGTGACGCCGGATCCGTCACCGTGACCCAGGAGGAGGTGAGCGGCGTGACCCGCCGCCACACGCCGGACCCGCTGCCCTGCCGCCGCTTCGACTCCGAACTCTGGTTCGCCGAGAAGCCCGAGGACGTCGAACTCGCCAAGTCGCTCTGCGCGGACTGCCCGCTCGCGAACGCCTGCCTCGCAGGCGCTCTCGAGCGTTCGGAACCGTGGGGCGTCTGGGGCGGCCAGCTCGTCCTGTCCGGGGTCGTCGTCCCGCGGAAACGTCCGCGCGGCCGTCCCCGCAAGCACCCCGTCGCCGCGTGAACCGGCTCGTCCGGTCCGACGCAGCGACCCCACCGTGAACGGAACTGGAGTCACCATGTCCTACGTCGAGGAGAACCTCGTCCGAGAACGTCTGCTCAGCCTGCACCGCGAAGCCGCCCGCACCCGGACGGTCCGCGCCCTGCGTGCCCGTCGCCAGGCCGAGGTCGCCGCCCGGCGTGCCCTCGTCCTCGCGGTGCGCGCCGACCGCGCCGAGGCCGCCGCCTCGACCGCCGGGGACCGCGACCTCGCCGCCGTCTGACCCTGCGGCCCACGGCCCGGCCGGGAGCCCCGGCGAGGTCGTGGGTCAGAGGGGGAGGTCGACGCAGCCGCAGTCGGGGTGCGGGGCCCAGCCGCGGGCCCGCACCCGTCCCTCCGGCAACAGCAGTTCCAGGGAGACCCCCACCGTCGTCGCGGCAACGCCGTCGAGGTGCGAGAGCACCTGCAGCGCAGCCAGTCCGGCGACGGCGTGGGCGGTCGCCGCGTCCACCGGGCGACGGGGCCCACGGCTCAGGCCGTCCCGCGTGGCCGGCCAGCACGGGTCGGCGTCGGTGCGCCAGCGGTCGACGCAGCGCAGGCACGCCGAACGGCCCGGCAGCACCAGCGGCCCGATCAGCACATCGGTGTCGCGCACCACGACGGACAGGTGCACCACACCGTCGGCCAGCAACCCGTCGGCGGCGACGGGTCGTGCGGTGTGCTCGTCCAGCAGGACGACCACGTCGGCCGGCCCGGAGTCCGCGGGGTTCCCCGTCCGGCGCACCCGCGCGGGAACGGCTTCGGGGCGGTCGCACACCAGCCGGCCGACCCCGGCCGCGGCCAGCACCTCGAGCAGCACGTCCGCCGTCCGGGCGGACCCCACGACGGCGACGCTCGCGCGGGCGCGCCCGGTCAGCCGGTCGGGGGAGCCGGCGCGGTCGTAGGCCGCCCAGGCGTCGGCCTCGTCGGAGGGGGGCCGCGCCTCGAGGGGCGGCGCCGGGGGCGAGGACTGCACGACCGCGCTGCGCGGTGTCGACCCCACGAGGAACCGGCCGTCGGGCCGGGCGAGGACGGGCACCCCGCGGGGGAGGGCTCGCGTCGTGGTGGGGGAGAGCATGCGGTCACTGTGCCGCAGGTGTGCCGGAGGGGGACCGCGTCGTCCACAGGCGCACCCTGCCGGTGGTGACCCCGGCACGCGGGGTCACCGACCGGTGGTCAGGAGGCTCAGTCCCGGATCAGGACGCCTTGCCGAGGATGCGGTTGAGGTTGGTGTCGCAGACGGGGCACTTGCCCTTCGCCATCCGACGGCCGTTGGTCTCGACGACGTTGCCCGTCGCCTCGCGCTTCTCCTTGCACTTGACGCAGTAGAACTCGCCGCTCCAGGTCTCGTCGGCCATGGTGCCTCCTCGTGTCTCGTTCGCGGGCGGGTGCCCCGTCGCGGGACCCCCGGTGACCACCCTCACCCGTCGGTGGGCTCCGGTGGTCCTGTCCGGCATCGTGCCCTGCGCAGCCGTGCGAGGCGCGTCGGCACGCCAGAACGGTCAGGTTCGGCACTGCGCGTACCGTGTCGATCACCGCACGACGGACTTCCGGGGCCCGGACGGGTAGCCTGCCGGAGGTGACGGCTCACCAGGAGGGTGCAGCGGCGCTCGATGCTGCCCACGGGGCGCTCGAGCCCCACGACGACTCGCACGACTCGCTGGACCACCCGCGCGACGCGCGACCCCGCCCCGCCGTCGACGTGCGACGCAGCCGCCGCCGGACCCGGACGGTCTCGGCCTACCGCGACGGCGACCGCACCGTGGTGCTCATCCCCGCCCGCTTCAGCCCGGCTGAGGAACGCGAGTGGGTCGAGCGGATGGTCACCCGGCTCGAGGCCGCCGACCGGCGCCGCAACCCGCTCGAGGGCGACCTGCTGGAACGCGCCCGCGAACTCTCCCGTCGTCACCTGGACGGCCTCGCCCGGCCGACGTCGGTGGCCTGGGTCGAGAACCAGCACCACCGCTGGGGGTCCTGCACCCCCGCCGACGGCAGCATCCGCCTGTCCAGCCGTCTGCAGGGCATGCCGAGCTGGGTCCTGGACTACGTGCTGCTGCACGAGCTCGCCCACCTGCTCGTCCCGACCCACTCGCGGGCCTTCTGGGGGCTGCTGAACTCCTACCCCCGGACCGAACGGGCGCGCGGTTTCCTCGCGGGTATCGACCACGCGACGGGCCACGAGGGCCCGAACCACCACGACAAGGACGACGAGGACGAGGACGTGGACGTGGAGGACGAGGACGTGGATGTCGACGTCGACGTCGCGACCCCCTCCGACGACCGTCCCGCCGTCGCCGCGGACGAGCAGTCGCCCGCCGTCGAGGTCGTCGTCAGCACGAGCTGACCCCTTCCGCCGGAGGGGTGCTGCGGGTCACAACTCGGTCACGAACGCCCACGTCAGTGCGGTCCCGGGTATATGTTGCGGCTCACAACTTACTCCCGGCGAGCTGACCGCCGGGAGAGCCAGATGCGAAGGAGCATCCATGCGCGTTCGATCCTCAGTCCTGCTCGCGACCACCGTCGCCGGCGTCCTCCTCGTGTCGGCCTGCGGCAGCAGCGACACGGGATCCTCGTCCCCCAGCGGCGGTTCCTCCGCCGCCGAGGTCGGCGTGATCCTCCCGGACACGAAGTCCTCCGCCCGCTGGGAGTCGTTCGACCGTCCGCTGCTCCAGAAGGCCTTCGACGCCGCCGGCGTCAAGGCCGACATCCAGAACGCCCAGGGCGACGCGTCCAACATGCAGACCATCGCGGACCAGATGCTCACCGAGGGGGTCAAGGTCCTGGCCATCGTCAACCTCGACTCCGACTCCGGGGCCGCGATCGAGGCCAAGGCCAAGAAGCAGGGCGTCCAGACCATCGACTACGACCGGCTGACCCTCGGTGGTTCGGCCGACTACTACGTCTCCTTCGACAACACCAAGGTCGGGCAGGAGCAGGGGCAGGGCCTGGCCCAGTGCCTCGGCGGCGGGGACAAGAACATCGTCTACCTCAACGGTTCCCCGACCGACAACAACGCCGGGATGTTCTCGGCCGGCGCGCACAGCGTGCTGGACCCGATGACGAACTACAAGGCCGTCGCCGAGCAGTCCGTCCCCGACTGGGACAACCAGCAGGCCGCGACGATCTTCGAGCAGATGCTGACCCAGCAGGGCGGCAAGATCGACGGTGTCCTGGCCGCCAACGACGGCCTCGGCAACGCCGCGATCTCGATCCTGGCCAAGAACGGGCTCGCCGGGAAGGTTCCGGTGACGGGGCAGGACGCCACCACCCAGGGTCTGCAGAACATCCTCGCCAAGACCCAGTGCATGACGGTCTACAAGCCCGTCGACCAGGAGGCGAAGTCGTTGTCCGACATCGCCATCGCCCTCATCAAGGGTGAAACCCCCAAGACCACGGGGACGACCAAGGACACCACCGGCAAGCGCGACGTGAAGTCCATCCTGCTCGACCCGCAGCTGATCACCCGCGACAAGGTGAAGACCGTCGTGGACGCGGGTTTCGTCAAGGCCTCCGAGCTGTGCACCGGTGACTTCGCCGCGGACTGCACCGAACTCGGCATCTCCTGACCGACCGACACCCGACCGGCCGGAACCCCGCTGCGGCGGGGTTCCGGCCGGCCGTCACCACGTCCCCCCGAGGAGGGGTGCATGAGTTCCACCACCACTGACGCGACGACCGACGCGACGACGCTGCTCTCGCTGCGCGGCATCGACAAGAGCTTCGGTGCCGTCCAGGTCCTGCACGGCGTCGACCTCGACGTCCGCCCCGGAGAGGTCACCGCACTCGTCGGGGACAACGGCGCCGGCAAGTCGACCCTCGTGAAGTGCATCGCGGGGATCTACGCGATCGACGCGGGGGAGTACCTCTTCGACGGGCAGCCCGTCTCGATCAGCACGCCCCGCGACACCGCCGACCTCGGCATCGAGGTCGTCTACCAGGACCTCGCGCTCTGCGACAACCTCGACATCGTCCAGAACATGTTCCTCGGCCGGGAGAAGCGCCGCGGGGTGCTGCTGGACGAGCCGACGATGGAGGAACTGGCCCGCCAGACGCTGGCCAGCCTCTCGGTGCGCACCGTCCGCTCGGTGCGCCAGCTCGTCTCCAGCCTCTCCGGCGGTCAGCGCCAGACCGTGGCCATCGCCAAGGCGGTGCTCTGGAACTCCCGCGTCGTGCTGCTCGACGAACCGACCGCGGCCCTCGGTGTCGCCCAGACGCGGCAGGTCCTGGACCTGGTGCGTCGCCTCGCCGACAACGGCCTCGGCGTCGTGCTCATCTCCCACAACCTCAGCGACGTGTTCGAGGTCGCGGACCACATCACCGCCCTCTACCTCGGCCGGGTGGCCGCGACGGTGCGGACCCGCGACGTCACGAGCAGCCAGGTCGTCGAACTCATCACGACGGGGCGATCCGGTGACCTCGGTCTCGCTCCCGCCACCGCTTCCGCCCCGGTCTGAGGAGATCGCCATGTCGACCACCGGACAGGAGTCCGAACCCGCGGCCGCCGAGGCCGCGGACACCGCCCCGCTCACCGAGCAGGAGCGCATCGTCCAGCTCGCCCGCGCCACCGCGGGCGGTGGGAGCAGCCTGGCCCAGCCCGCTCCCGAACCGACCTTCCGCGAGGGGGTCAGCGCCTACGTCGCACGGCTGCGCGGTGGTGACATCGGGTCGCTGCCGGCCATCGCGGGACTCGTCGTCCTCTTCGTGCTGTTCTCCGCGCTGCGTCCCGACACCTTCCCCACGCCCGGCAACATCGCCAACCTGCTGGTGCAGGCCTCCTCGATCATCGTGCTCGCGATGGGGTTGACGTTCGTCCTGCTGCTGGGCGACATCGACCTCTCCGCCGGTGTCGCCGGAGGCGCCTCCGCCGCCGTGATGGCCCTCGTGCTGCGCGAGACCGGCGTGAACTGGATCGTCGGCCTGCTGGCGGCCCTGGTCACCGGCCTGGTGCTGGGCACCCTCATCGGTCTGCTCGTCGCCCGGGTCGGGATACCCTCCTTCGTCGTGACCCTCGCGTTCTTCCTGGGCGTGCAGGGCATCACCCTGCGCCTCATCGGCGAGGGCGGCACGATCGCGGTGCGCGACGACGTCATCGTCGCCATCGCCAACTCCAACGTCCCGGTGTGGCTCGGGTGGGTCCTGGCCATCGCGGCCGCGGCCGGGTACGCGGCCGTCAGCCTGCTCCGGTGGACGGGTCAGCGCCGTCGTGGGCTCTCCCGCGACAACCTGGGGGTCGTGGTCCTCCGCGTCGTCGTCGTCGCGGCCGTCCTGCTCCTCGTGACCGCGGTGCTCAGCCAGAACCGGGCCCGGGTCGCCAGCATCCACCTCGCCGGCATCCCGTACTCCGTCCCGCTCATCGCCGTGCTGCTCGTCGTCCTCACCCTGGTGCTGGGGCGCACCCGCTACGGCCGTCACGTCTACGCCGTCGGCGGCAACCCCGAGGCGGCCCGCCGGGCGGGCATCTCGGTGCGCGGGATCCGCATGTCCGTCTTCATGATCGGCTCGACGCTGGCCGCGCTGGCCGGGGTCATCGACGCCTCCCGCCTGAACTCCGTGGCCCCCGGGTCCGGTGGGGCGAACACCCTGCTCCTCGGGGTGGGCGCGGCGGTCATCGGCGGGACCAGCCTCTTCGGCGGCAAGGGCCGCGTCTCCAACGCGGTCATCGGTGGTCTGGTCATCGCGGCGATCGCCAACGGCCTGGGGCTGCTGGGCCAGGCCCAGTACGTCAACTACCTCGTGACGGGCGTGGTCCTGCTGCTCGCCGCGACGGTCGACGCCGTGTCGCGTCGACGCCGAGCGTCCTCCGCGGTCTGAGCCCGTCGTGGACGCGTCGGGGGCCGGAGGACCGCGGGGACAGGGCACCGAGGACGTCCGCCGGCACAACCTCTCGACGCTGCTGGGCCTCGTGCACAGCCGGGGCGGGGTGACGCGCGCCGAGGTCACCCGCGACCTGGGCCTGAACCGCTCGACCGTCGGCGCCCTCGTCGGGGCGCTGGTCGAGGCGGGGTTGCTCGTGGAGGAACCCCCCGCCGACCAGAGCCCCGGCCGGGTGGGCCGCCCCTCCTTGCAGGTGCGTCCGCGCGCCGGGGGCGTCGAGGTGCTCGCGGGCTACGTCGACGTGCACGCCGTGCAGGTCGTGCGGGTCGGCCTGGGCGGCACCGTCCACGGCCGGCGCACCATCCCGACCTCCACCCCACCTGCTCCGGAGGAGGCCGCGGACCTGGTCGCCGGGGCTGCGGTGGAACTGCTCGAGGACTCCCCGCACGTCCCCGTCGTGGGGGTGGGGCTGGCCGTCCCGGGGACGGTGCGCACCGGCGACGGCACGATCGGCCTGGCCCCGAACCTGGCCTGGCGCGACGTGCCCTTCGGCGCGCTGGCCGCGGCGGCACTGGCCGAGCGGACGGGACGCGCGCTGCGGGTCGACGTCGCCAACGACGCCGATCTCGGACTCATCGCGGAGGTCCGTCGGGGCGCCGCGGTCGGGCTCTCCGACGTCGTGTACCTCTGCGGGACCTACGGACTCGGCGGGGGTGTGCTCACCGGGGGACACCCGCTGACCGGGCACCGGGGCTACGGCGGCGAGGTCGGGCACATGAGCGTCGACCCCGACGGCCGCGCGTGCCGCTGCGGCAGCCGGGGGTGCTGGGAGTCGGAGACCCTCGCCGAGGCGTGGGCGGAACCCTTCGACCTGGACCCGGCCGCACCCGACATCGCCGACCTGGTGCTGGCCCGGCTCGCCTCCGGCGGGGTCGTCAGCCGACGCACCCGGGACCGGTTGTCCCGGGCCTTCGCCCGTGGGCTGGCCAACGTGTGGCACCTCTTCGACCCGCAGACGGTGATCCTGGGCGACGGTCTGTGGCGCCGGTTGTGGCCGGAGGTCAGCGACGACGTCCTGCCCTGGGTCGACCGCCTGGTCATGCCGGCCATGCGGGCCGACGTCACCGTGAGCCTCTCCGCCCTCGGATCGCGCTCCACCGTGCTGGGCGCTGCGGAACTGGCCTGGAGCCCGCTGCTCGCCGACCCCGTGGGGTTGCTGGCCGCGCAGGACGGGCGGGAGGCTGCGGTGCGGGTCTGAGCGACCCGCACCGCCGGCCTCACTGCGGGCGGGGACCCTCCTGGTCGGGACCCTCGGTCCCGTCCCCGGACCCGCCGTCGAGCAGGTCGCGCAGGGCGGCGTCCATCGCGTCCCCCTCGGGTGCGGTGGCGTCGTCGATCCCCAGCCGGCGCTCGACGAAGGCCGCTGCGTCGTCGAGGTCCTCCGCCGTGGGCAGCAGGTCCGGGTGGTCCCAGACCGCGTCGCGGGCGCTGCGCCCGCCGCGGGCCAGGAGGAGCTCCCACAGCGCCGCGGCCTCCCGGGCCCGGCGCGGTCGCAGTTCCAGCCCGACGAGCACCGCGAAGGCGTGCTCCGCGGGGCCACCCGTCGCCCGGCGGCGGCGCATCGTCTCGCGCAGCGCCGCGGCGTGCGGGAGGACGTGGCCCGCGGCCTCGTCGGTGACGTGGTCGACCCAGCCCTCGACGAGCGCGAGCGCCGTCTCCAACCGCGCGAGCGCGGCCTGCTGGGCGGGGGTGGACTCGGGTTCGAAGATCCCCGAGGACAGCGCCTCCTGCAGCGACTCCGGGTTGGTCGGGTCGATCTGCTGGGCCGCCTCGGCGATGCGGTCGCCGTCGACGGAGATGCCGCGGGCGAAGGACTCGACGGAGCCGAGCAGGTGGCTGCGCAGCCACGGCACGTGCGCGAAGAGGCGCTGGTGGGCGGCCTCGCGCAGCGCGAGGTAGCGGCGGACCTCGTCGAGGGGGACCTCGAGACCCTGCGCGAAGCTGCGGACGTTCTCCGGCAGCAGCGCGGACTTCCCCGAGGGCGCCAGCGGCAGCCCGACGTCGGTGGTGGAGAGGACCTCACCGGCGAGCTGGCCGATGGCCTGCCCGACCTGCATCCCGAACACCCCGCCGCCGACCTGGCGCAGCATGGCGCCGGCCGAGCCGAGCATCGCGGCCATCTCCGGTGGGGCCTGGGCGGCCATCGCGTCCCCCATGGCGGCGGCGACGTTCGTCGCGACCGGCTCCACCAGCTGGCGCCAGACCGGCATGGTCTTCTCGACCCACTCGGCGCGGCTCCAGGCCTCCAGGGTGCCCGCGGCGGCCTCGAGGTCGGTCTGGCCGTCGAGCCAGAGGTCGGCCACGCGCAGCGCGTCCTCGACCTCGCGGCGGTCGACGGCGTTGGGTGTCGGGTCGCCGTTCTGCGCGGCGGCCTGGCGGGCGAGGTCGTGGGCGACGTCCCAGTTGACGGGGGCGTCGGAGCCGCTGGAGAGGAACTTCTGCAGCTGGCCGAGGACCTGGCCCATCACGGCCGGGTCGAAGCCGGCCTCGCCGAAGCCGGGGATGCCCTGCATGCCCGCGGGGAAGCCGGGGATCTGCCCACCGGGGAACTGCCCGCCCGGGAACTGGCCGCCGAAGAGGGGACCGAGCAGGTCCTCGAGCGGGTTGCCGCTGGACGGCCCGGGTCCGGGGTCCTTCTTGCCCGGTGCGCCGGAAGGCCGGAACCCGGGCTGGCCGCCGCGCTCCTCGGGGAGCTGCTCGCCGCGGGTCTCCTCGGCGTCGCCCTCGCCCTCGGGACGTTCCCGTCCCTCGTCGTCTCGCTGGTCCACCGTGTCCTCCGCATCGTCGACCGGCCCGCGTCGTGTCGGCGCGGTCCGGCTCGGTCCTCCTGCAGGTCGTCTCCCATGATGACGCCCCGCACCCGGAGCGACGACCGGCGGGCGGTCCGCGTTCCGCCTCCCGCGTCTTCTTCACCCTCGGCGAACGTAGGCTGAGGTGGTGTCGAGCGCGTCCCCCGGTGAGTCGATCGCTTCGCCCGAGCCCGGGGGGTCCTCCGCGTCGCTGCCCCGGGGGCGCTCCACCGCGCTGAGCCCGCGGGGCACGCTGCTGGCCGTCTCTGCCTTCACCGCGGTGCTGATCGCCGCGCTGCTGAGCGTCGTGCACGTGCCGTACGTGGCCTTGAGCCCCGGACCCGTCACGGACGTGATCGCCGGCGCGACGAAGGACACGAAGGGTCTGATCAGCATCTCGGGGCACGAGACCTACCCCACGACGGGGCAGCTGGACCTGACGACGGTCTCGCTGCGCGGTGGTCCCGGTCTGGAGATGACGCTGGGGGAGCTGCTCGCCGACTGGCTCGACCCGGCTGTGAACGTCGTCCCGCGCGCGCTGTACTTCCCGCCGACCCAGACCCAGCAGGAGGCCGACGCGGCCAGCGCGGCCGAGATGACCGGTTCGCAGACCAACGCGAAGGTCGCGGCCCTCACCGAGCTCGGGATCGAGGTCCCCGCGACGACGACCACCCAGGTGGACTCGGTGGCCTCCGACGCCCCGGCCGGCGCGGTCCTCCGCGCCGGTGACGTCATCACGACCCTCGACGGGACCGCCATCGCGGACTTCCCCGCGCTGCAGAGCGCGATCCGCGCCCTCCCCGGTGACGCCGAGGTGAGCATCGGGCTGACCCGCGGCGGGAAGCCGCTGACCGTCACGACGAGGACGGTCAGCGCGAACGGGACGACGCTGCTGGGGATCACCCCCTACGTCGACTACCGCTTCCCCTTCGCCATCGACATCGCCATCGACGACGTGGGCGGCCCGAGCGCGGGCACGATGTTCGCGCTCGGCATCGTCGACGAGCTGACCCCGGGCGCGATGACCGGAGGACAGCACATCGCCGGCACCGGGGCCATCGACGCCGACGGCACGGTCGAGCAGATCGGTGGCCTGCGCCAGAAGGTGCTGGGGGCGCAGGCCGACGGAGCGACGTGGTTCCTGGCCCCGCGCGCGGAGTGCGCCCAGGTCGCGGGCGCCACCCCCGACGGCATCACGGTCGTCCCGATCTCGACCCTGCACGAGGCCCGCACCGCCGTCGAGGCGATCGGCGCGGGCCGGGGCTCCACCCTCACCACCTGCGACCAGGCCCCCTGAGAGGGGGCCCGCTCGCGGCGGGTTCAGTCCGTGAGCGTGGCCTGCAGGGCGCTGACGAGGCCGGGGACGAGGTCGGCACCCGTCCGGACCTCGCCGTCGGAGTCCTTCGAGCGCGAGCGCACGGCGCACTCGTGGCGGCCGTCGCGCAGCACGCCGACGGCGATCCGGACGTCCTCGGCCAGCGGGTGCGCGGCGAGGGCCTTCGCGCGGCCCTCCTCGTCGTCGGCGGAGGTCGCGGCCCGGACTTCAGCCTCGGCGTCCGGCGGGACGAGGATCTTCTCCACGACCAGCGCGGCCCCGTCGACGCCGTCGGGCCAGGCGAGCTGCGCCAGCAGGTCGTCGAGGTCGGCGACGTCGGGGACGCCCTCCTGCTCGACGGAGGTGAGGTGGTCGGCGTCCGCGCGGGCCTCGTCGACGACGTTGGCCGGCAGGCGCCACTCCAGGCCGGGATCGCGCTGGAGCGCGTCCGCGGTGCGCACGAGGGCGAACAACCGCAGCGGCGCTCCCCAGCCGTCGGAGGCGACGTAGCGCTCGATCTCGGCGACGGTCCGCCACAGGCCGGAGGGGCCGGAGGAGGGGGGTGGGGAGGTCAACGCGTCGGAACTCACGGCCCGCATGGTGGCACGAACGGCCGGCCGGCCGCCTCCACGTCGCCGCCCGCGGCCCGGGAAGGCCCCATCAGGTCACCGGATCTGCACCGGGCGTGCACGTTCACCGCCCAGCGACCCGGCCGTGACAGCAGGGTGACAACGAAGTGGTCACGATGCGTGGAACCGGTACGACTCGGGGCACCCGGACGGGGGCTTGTAAGTTGCAGAACTGTGAGCTTCCCCCCGCGCCGCCCCTCTCGGCCTGTGCTCCGGCGTCGTCGCCGTGGCGCAGCCCTGCCGACCATCCTGATCCTGGTGGGGGTGGTCATCGCCGTGATGGTCGGCGCCCGCATCACGGCCGACGTGTGGTGGTTCGACGAGCTGGGCTTCCTGTCCACCTTCACGACGAAGCTGTGGCTGCAGATCGTCCTCTTCGTCGTCGGGGGCGGGCTGCTCGCGGCGGCCGTCGCGGTGTCGCTGACGATCGGGTACCGCTCCCGTCCCGTCTACGCGCCCGTCTCCACCGAGCAGGCCGGTCTCGACCGCTACCGCGAGTCGCTGGAACCGCTGCGCCGCGTCGTGGTGATCGTGCTGTCGGTGGCCGCGGGGCTCTTCGGCGGGTCGGTGGCGATGAGCCGCTGGCAGACCCTGCTGCTGTGGTGGAACCGCGTCGACTTCGGCACGAAGGACCAGCAGTTCCAGATGGACCAGGGCTTCTACGTCTTCTCGTTGCCGTGGTTCACGTTCCTCGTGAGCTTCCTCACCGCGGCCGTCGTGCTCGCCGGCATCGGCGGGCTGGCCGCCCACTACCTCTACGGCGGGCTGCGCCTCTCCGGCGGCGGTGACCGCACCACCCGCGCGGCCCGGATCCACCTTGCCTCCCTCGCGGCCGCCTTCCTGCTGCTGCGCGCCGTCGGGTACTGGCTGGACCGCTACGAGGTGATGACGAGCAGCTCCGGCTACGTCACCGGGGTCGTCGGCCCGACCTACACCGACGCCAACGCGGTGCTCCCGGCGAAGGCGATCCTGGCGCTCATCGCCATCGTCGTCGCCCTGCTCTTCGTCGCGGCCGCCGTCGGGTCGTCGTGGCGGCTGCCGGCGATCGGGACGGGCCTGCTCGTGGTGAGCGCCATCGCGATCGGCGGCATCTACCCGTGGGCCGTGCAGAAGTTCCAGGTGACCCCGAACCGGCAGAGCCTGGAGAAGGACTTCGTCGGCTGGAACATCGACGCGACCCGCGACGCCTACGACCTCGCCGACATCGACGTGTCGGACTACTCGGCGAGCACCACGGCCAGCCAGGGGCAGCTCTCGGCCGACGCGCAGACCATCCCCAGCGTGCGTCTGCTCGACCCGGCGATCGTCGGTGAGGCCTTCCAGCAGAACCAGGGGCAGCGCAGCTACTACAAGTTCGGCGAGACCCTCGACGTCGACCGCTACGCCACGGAGAGCGGGACCCAGGACGCGGTCGTCGCCGCCCGTGAGCTGAACCTCGCGGGGCTGGCCCCCAACCAGCGGACCTGGGTCAACGAGCACACCATCTACACCCACGGCTACGGCGTCGTCGTCGCCCAGGGGAACTCCCGCTCACCGGACGGCAGCCCCAGCTACCTCGAGGCCAACGTCCCGACGACGGGGGTCCTGAAGCTCCAGCAACCGCGGATCTACTTCGGTGAGGGCACGACGG
The DNA here is from genome assembly GCF_979255925.1 of Kineococcus sp. AC630. Lineage (NCBI taxonomy): Bacteria > Bacillati > Actinomycetota > Actinomycetes > Kineosporiales > Kineosporiaceae > Kineococcus > Kineococcus sp. AC630. The sequence continues at coordinate 1,591 of NZ_CEEDMJ010000011.1, read as the reverse complement.
ACTACTCCGTCGTCGGGGGCGGGGACAACGAGATCGACTACCCCGACGGCTCGCCGACGGGGTTCGCGCGGACCCAGTACGACGGGTCCGGCGGCGTCGCTGTCGGGAACCTGCTGCAGAAGCTGGTCTACGGGCTGAAGTTCGGCGACCAGAACATCCTGCTGTCCAGCTCGGTGACCGCGAACTCGAAGATCCTCTACGACCGCACCCCGCGCGAGCGCGTCGAGAAGGTCGCGCCCTGGCTGACCATGGACGGCGACGCCTACCCCTCGATCGTCGATGGTCGCGTCGTCTGGATCCTCGACGGGTACACGACGTCGAGCTCCTTCCCCTCCGCGGCGGCGACCGAACTCGGCACCGCCACCACGGACGCGCTGACCCAGTCCCAGGGCAGCAGCGTCCAGGCGTTGCAGGACCGCACCGTCAACTACGTGCGGAACTCGGTGAAGGCCACCGTCGACGCCTACACCGGCGAGGTCTCCCTCTACGAGTGGGACGACACCGACCCGGTGCTCAAGGCCTGGATGAAGGCGTTCCCCGACGCGGTGAAACCCCTCGCCGACGTCGACGCCTCGCTGATGCAGCACCTGCGCTACCCGCAGGACATGTTCAAGGTCCAGCGCGAGGTCCTCGAGAAGTACCACGTGACCGACCCGGTCTCCTTCCTCACCGGTCAGGACTTCTGGAACGTCCCGGACGACCCGACCGTCGAGGTCCCCACGGGTGCCACCCGGCCGAAGCAGCCCCCGTACTACCTGACGTTGCGCACGCCGGACCAGCAGGACCCGACGTTCAGCCTGACCACGACCTACGTGCCGGCCTCGAACGCCAACACCCGGGGAACCCAGGTGCTGCGTGGTTTCGCCGCGGTGGACTCCAACGCCGGGGCGGAGACGGGGGTCAAGAGCCCCGGGTACGGCAAGATCCGGCTGCTGGAACTCCCGCAGTCGACGACCATCAACGGCCCCGGGCAGATCCAGAACAACATCCGCTCCGACACCGCCGTCGCCGACGCGGTGAAGCTGCTCACCGTCGGTGGCGGGTCGACGGTCAAGTACGGGAACCTGCTGACGTTGCCCGTGGGCGGCGGCCTGCTCTACGTCGAACCGATCTACGCGCAGAGCACCGGCGACAACTCCTTCCCGCGCCTGAGCCGTGTCGTGGCGGTGTTCGGCGACACCATCGCCATCGACACCACCCTGGACGGGGCGCTGAAGAAGGTGTTCGGCGGGAACGCCGGGGCCACCGCGGGCGACGCGGGGACGGCCCCGTCCACCGGGACCACCCCGACGGGCACCCCGACGGCCGGCGCGACCGGGACACCCACCGGGAGTCCCACGACCGGTGACGCCGCGACCGAGCTGCAGCGGGCGCTGGACACGGCCAAGCAGGCCATCCAGGACTCCTCGGCCGCGCTCGCCGCGGGCGACTTCGCCAAGTACGGCGAGGCGCAGCAACGCCTCACCGCGGCCGTCAACGACGCGAGCGCGGCCCAGAACCGCCTCGAGGGCGGCGACGGCAGCAGCCCGTCGGCCAGTCCGTCCTCCTCGGCCGCGCCGCCGGACCCCACGGGCACCCCCACCCCCTGACC